>JAEYWU010000046.1 GCA_023428785.1 Pseudomonadota bacterium | reverse complement strand
GGCTGGGCCAAGGCCGGCAAGCAGGTCACAAAGAAGTACCACAACCTCGGCCGCGACAATCTGCGCGGCCGCGTCAGCCTCAAGCGCGTCTATCTGCTGATCGACAGCCGCCACGGCCTGAAGTCGGTCGATACCGAGGCGCTGGATACGCTCGACGAGGCGGCGGTCTCCTACCAGATCGTCCTCACCAAGGCCGACAAGCTCAAGAAGGGCGAAGGCGAGGCCATGGTCGAACAGACCCTCAAGGCCGTCTCCAAACGCCCCGCCGCCTACCCCGGCGTCGTCCTGACCTCGTCAGAGCGCGGCGACGGTCTGCCCCAACTCCGCGCCGAAATCGCGCGGGCGTGTGAACTGGAACAGGCTTAGTTCCCATCCCATATGGTCGGGATGACCTTCCCGCCGCTCTCCGTCCTCGACCTGTCGCCCGTCCCCGCCGGCTCGGACGTCTCGACCTCGCTCGCCAATACGCTCGATCTGGCCCGCCACGCCGAGGCGCTCGGATTCAATCGCTACTGGCTGGCCGAGCATCACAACATGCCGGGCATCGCCTCGGCGGCGACCTCGGTCGTGATCGGCCATGTGGCGGCGGGCACCTCGACCATCCGGGTGGGGGCAGGGGGCGTCATGCTGCCCAACCATGCGCCGCTTCAGATCGCCGAACAGTTCGGCACCCTGAACGCCATCCACCCCGGCCGCATCGATCTGGGTCTGGGCCGCGCGCCTGGCTCCGACATGGCCACCGCCCGGGCCCTCCGCCGCACGCTCCAGGGCGACGTCGACAACTTCCCGCAGGATGTGCTCGAGCTGCAGGCCTGGTTCCGGCCAGCCGAAGAAGGCCAGCGCATCCGCGCGGTGCCCGGCGAGGGCCAGAACGTGCCGATCTGGATTCTCGGCTCGTCGCTCTATGGGGCGCAACTCGCGGCCCAGCTGGGCCTGCCCTATGCCTTCGCGAGCCATTTCGCCCCAGGCGAACTGGCTAACGCGATCCGCGTCTATCGCCAGAGCTTCCGGCCCTCCGAACAGCTCGACAAGCCGTACGTCATGCTCGGCTACAACGTCATCGCCGCCGACACGGATGAAGAGGCCAGCGTCCTCGCCAGCTCCATCCATCAGGCCTTCGTGAACCTGCGCACCGGCCGTCCCGGCAAGCTTCCGGCGCCGCTTCCGGGCTATTACGACGCCCTCGAACCCGCCGCCCGCGCCATGCTGGATCAGGCCCTGTCCTGCTCGGCCGTCGGCTCGCCTGAGACGGTGCGCGCGCGTCTGACGTCCTTCGTCGCCGAACACCAGCCCGACGAACTCATCGTGACCGCCCAGATCTGGGACCACGCCGCCCGCAAGCGCTCCTATGAAATCCTGGCTGAGCTGATGGGGTGACCCTTAGTCCTCGCATCTCCTCACGAGAGAATGAGGGAATGATGGGCGATCCGGGGATCACGACCGTGAGTTATCCCCGCGAAGGGCCGTTGGTCGCATACTACGCGCCGCGGTCTTTGACATTGTAACAAGCTCAGGTCGGCGACGATCCCATCCGGACGACCCGGACGACCCGGACGACCCGGACGACTTGGACGGTGTTTTTGCCGTTCGCCTCGTCTAGCCGCCGCCCGTCCGGCCCGTCGCCTTGCCCGTGCCCTTGCACACCGGGCAGGTCTCGCCCGAGGGCACGGTCCCGACGCCTTGGCACTCCGGGCACAGGGTCGCATCCGGAGCCTGTGCCGAGGCGGGGTCCGCCGGATCGGACGGCGTCAGGTCGCGATCTTCGATTTCGTGGTCTTTCATCCACGCAGAACGCCCGGCCGCTTTGCCGGTTTCGCCGTGACAGCGTCACGGTTCGGCCTTACAGCGGCGCGCCATGGACGAGATCGAACGCCAATCCGAAGACCGCGCCTGGGACACCGCCCGGATGCTGGCCGAAGCGCTGCCCTATATCCAGGTCTATGACCGCGAGACGGTGGTCATCAAATACGGCGGTCACGCTATGGGCGAGGAGGCCGTCGCCAGGCAGTTCGCCGCCGATGTGGTCCTGCTCAAGCTGATGGGCGTGAACCCGGTGGTCGTCCACGGCGGCGGTCCGCAGATCAGCGCCATGCTGACCAAGGCCGGGGTGAAGTCCGACTTCGTCGACGGGCTGCGCGTGACCGACGCCGACACCATGCAGGTCGCCGAGATGGTCCTGTCGGGCGCCGTGAACAAGGAAATCGCCCACTGGATCACCATGGCCGGCAAGGAAGCCGACGTGCGCGGCGTGGGGCTGTCGGGCAAGGACGCCGGCCTGCTGACCGTCGAAAAGACCAAGCGCACCCGCCGCGATCCCGACAGCATGATCGAGCACGAGGTCGACCTCGGCTTCGTGGGCGAGCCGACCAGGGTCGACGCCAAGCTGGTCAAGCGGCTGATCGAATCCGACGCCGACTGGGTGCCGGTGATCGCCCCGATCGGCGTCTCGGCCGAGGGCCAGACCTATAACGTCAACGCCGACACCGTCGCCGGCGCCGTGGCCGGCGCTCTGGACGCCAAGCGCATGCTGCTGCTGACCGATGTGCCGGGCGTCAAGGACAAGCAGGGCGAGCTGATCCGCCAGATCACCATCGCCGACGCCCGAGGCCTGATCGCCGACGGCACCGCCACCGGCGGCATGATCCCCAAGCTGGAGACCGCCATCGCCGCCGTGGAGGCCGGGGTCGAGGCCGTGGTCATCCTCGATGGCCGCCGCCCGCACGCCATGCTGGTCGAGCTCTTCACCGAACATGGCGCGGGGACGCTGGTGAAGGCCGGATGACCGGCCTGTCCCACGTGACCGACTGGGTGTTCGACATGGACGACACCCTCTATCCGGCCGAGCAGGGCGTCCTGAAGCTCGTCGAGGCGCGCATCAACGCCTATGTCGTCGATGCCGTAGGCCTGGAGCCCGAGGCCGCCCACGTCCTCCAGAAGCAGTTCCTGGACGAGCACGGCACGACCCTGGCCGGGCTGATGGCCAACTACACCATCGACCCGCAGGACTTCCTCGAGGTCGTCCACGACGTGCCGCTGGACCGGATCGAGCCCAATCCCGCCCTGGCCGAGCAGTTGCGCCGCCTGCCGGGCCGCTGCTTCGTCTTCACCAACGGGGCGCGGGGCTATGCCCACCGGGTGCTTGAGCGCATCGGCATCCTCGACTGTTTCGAAGGCGTCTGGGCCATCGAGGACGGGGACCTGACGCCCAAGCCGGCGCCCTCGGCCTTCCGCCGCATGGCCGATCACTTCGACATCGATCCGCGCCAGGCCGCCTTCTTCGAGGACACGCCGCGCAACCTGGAGCCCGCCAAGGCGCTCGGCATGACCACCATCCTGATGAACGGACCGCGCGCCGCGGGCCTTAAGCCCGGCGGCCATATCGACTACATCGCCCTGGACCTGACAGAATTCCTGACCACCCTTGCCTTCGAGGACGCCGCATGACCGACCTGGCCGCCATCAAGTCTGACATCGAGGCCGCCTGGGAGGCGCGCGCCGAGATCAACACCCAGACCACCGGCCACGTCCGCAAGGCGGTCGAAACCGCCCTGGCCCTCCTCGACGACGGCTCCATGCGCGTCGCCTCGCGCGAGGCGGACGGGACCTGGACCACCCACCAGTGGCTCAAGAAGGCGGTGCTCCTGTCCTTCCGCCTGAACGCCAACCAGGTGATGCAGGGCGTCGACGACAGCCACAATCACTCGGCGCTGGGCCCGTGGTGGGACAAGGTCCCCAACAAGTTCAGCCAATGGAACGCCCGCCGCTTCGATGACGCAGGCTTCCGGGCCGTTCCGGGCGCCGTCGTGCGCGCCGGGGCCTTCATCGGCCGCAACGTCATCCTGATGCCGTCCTTCGTGAACATCGGCGCCTTCGTCGACGAAGGGACCATGGTCGACACCTGGGCCACCGTCGGCTCCTGCGCCCAGATCGGCAAGAACGTGCACCTGTCCGGCGGCGCCGGCATCGGAGGCGTGCTCGCGCCGCTCCAGGCCAATCCGACCATCATCGAGGACGGCTGCTTCATCGGCGCCCGCGCCGAGGTCGCCGAGGGCGTCATCGTCCGGGAGGGCGCGGTGCTAGCCATGGGCGTCTATCTGTCCGCCTCGACCAAGATCGTCGACCGGGCGACCGGCGAAGTCTTCCGCGGCGAGGTGCCGGCCTATTCCGTCGTCGTCCCCGGCAGCCTGCCCGACCCCAACGGCGGCCCCAGCCTCTACTGCGCCGTCATCGTCAAACGCGTCGACGCCCAGACCCGGGCGAAGACGGGAGTGAATGAGCTCCTCAGAGACTAGGCAGTACGGAACGCAAGGTCGTGCGCAGGCATTGCCTGCGGATGAAAGCGCCCCTCATCCTCGCCGCCGCGGCTCTCTCGCTCGCCGCCGCGGCTCTCTCGCTCGCCGCCTGCGACGACCGCCTGCCGCCGTCGCAGGATGCGCCGACGGCGCCCGCAGAGCCCGCCGCGCCGCAGTCTCCAGACCGTTCAACGGGCGTCACGCCCGCGCCGCCTCAGCAGGATGCGGACAGGGCGCCGCCCCGCCGTGTGGATGCGTCCCAGACCCAGTGCCGTCAGGGCGAGCGGGCCTTCTACAACTGTCCCTTCGGCGATGGCCGCATCGTCTCGGTCTGCATCGGCGACGAGACGTCGTACCGCTTTGGGCCAGCCGGCTCGCCTGAGCTCGACATCACCGTCGCTCCTGATGAGGAGGGCGTGTGGCGCGTCGATGGGCGCGATGACGGGCCGTCGACCTACTTCCGCTTCGAGCGCGGCCGGCACGACTATGTCGTCTATTCGGGCCGTTCGGGCGACCCGCAGGTCGAACGCTCCGGCGTGGTCGTTCTGCGCGACGGGGAGCTGATCCAGCGGCTGGAATGCCCGGTCACCTCGACCCAGACCGAGATCCCGGTGACCATGATCCCGACCTACATTCCTCGCGACGCTGGCACCATCCGCGACGGCCGCTGGTAGGCGTCAGGCGAGACGATCCGCCTTCCTGAGGTCTCGGAACATCCAGGCCCAAAGGCCGGTCGAGGCCAGGGCGCCGAAACCACCGAAGACAGCCGCCCCGATCGGGCCCAACAGGCGGACCATCAGGCCCGAATAGGCCTCGCCCAGCTCGTTCGAGGCGCCGATGAACAGCATCGACACCGAGCTGACCCTCCCGCGCATGTGATCCGGCGTGGCCAGCTGAATCAGGGTCTGGCGAATGTTGACGCTGACCATGTCGGCCGCCCCGCCGATGAACAGCACCAGGGCCGACAGCCAGGCCGCTTTCGACAGGCCGAAGATCAGGGTGCAGACCCCGAACACCGCCACCGCCCCGAACATCCAGACGCCGCCCCGCCGCACTATGGGGCGCTGAGACAGCCAGACCGCCATCAGCAGCGCGCCGACGCCAAAGGACGCCCGAAGCAAACCGAAGCCGAAGGCGCCCACATGCAGGATGTCGCGCGCGAAGATCGGGGTCAGGAGCGCCACCCCGGCTAGCAGAACCACCACCAGATCCAGGGAGATCGCGCCCAGCACGAGCCTGGTGTTCCACACATAGGCCAGGCCCTCGCGCACGGCCTTCAGGCGATTGACCTGATCATCGGTCCGCTCAGGCTTTCCGCTTGTGCGGATCGACAGGAAGCAGCCGAGGCCGATCAGGAACAGGACCAGCGAGACCGCATAGGCGAATGGCGTGTTGAACCCGACGATAAGTCCGCCGAGTGCGGGACCCGCGATGGCCCCGGTCTGGAAGGCGATCGACTGGGCGGCGATGGCGCGGGGCAGGGCGCGCCGGCCCACCACCATCGGCAGGAAGGCCTGGCTGGCCGGTGCTAGGAAGGCGCGCGCCGCGCCGAAGACGGCCGCCACCGTCAACAGGCCCCAGAGCGGCGGCGAGCCGTGGATCGCCATGGCCAGGAACGCTGCCGCGCAGCCGCCCTCAACCAGCACCGACAAAGCCACCGTCTGCTTGCGGTCGCGCCGGTCCGCCATCTCGCCCGCTGGCAGGGTGAAGGCCAGAAGCGGCAGGAACTGAACCAGCCCGACAAGCCCGAGATACAGGCTGGCCTGTTCGATCGGATGGTCTCGACGGGCGATCTCATAGACCTGCCAGAGCAGGGCCGACGACTGGACCTGGATCGCCAGCACGGCGATGACCCGCCCGACCCACAACAGCTGAAAGTCGCGCAGCCGCCACGGATTGTCCTCCCCGCCGTCAGGCAGGGTCGGCGTCGGTTGCGGATTTTCCGGGGCGTCAATCGTCACGTCTTGCGGCCGGTCGAGGCTTCGTAGGGACTGCCGTCCACATGACGGTAGAAGGATTCTCCGCCGGTGTAGGTCAGGTCGATATCCGGATAGACGACATTGTCATCCGCGGGGCGGCGCGATCCGACCTCGAGCAGAACGGCCAGTCGATCGGACCGATTGATGATCTGGTGCCCGTTCGGTTCTCCAGCGCGAAAGCCGGCGCAATCGCCCGCCCTCAGCACCGTCTCGCCGTTCTCGTCGATGAGCACCACTTCGCCCTCGACCACCCAGACGAACTCGTCCTCGCTGGAATGCCAGTGACGCTGCGAGGACCAGACGCCGGGCTCCAGCTCGAGCCGGTTGACGCCGAACTGGGTCAGACCCGCCGCATTGCCCAGCTGCTGCCGTCGCCGCTTGAGGCACGGCTGGTCGTACGGCGCGGGGTAGGCGGTTCCGTCACGGCCCGGGGCCGTATCGGCGTCGATCTTGGGCATGAGCCTTCTCCGGAAGCACGGCTCAGCCTAGAAGCGGGACCATGGCTCTCGTCGATCCCGTAATCCTCACGCGCGACCTCATCAAGAAGCCGTCGGTCACCCCGGCTGACGAAGGCGCGATGGACCTCGTCCAGGCCCAGCTGGAACAGCTCGGCTTCACCTGCCGCCGTATGGCCTTTGAGGGGATCGAGAACCTCTACGCCCGGCGCGGGACACACGGACCCAACCTCTGCTTCGCCGGCCACACCGACGTGGTCCCGACCGGACCGACCGAGGCCTGGTCATCCGATCCCTTCGCCGCCGAGGTCGTGGAGGGCGTGGTGATCGGGCGGGGCGCCGTCGACATGAAGGGCGGCATCGCCGCCTGGATCGCGGCTGTCTCCCAGGTGCTGGCTCAGGGAGAGCCGAAGGGTTCGCTGTCGCTATTGATCACCGGCGACGAGGAAGGCCGCGCGACCCACGGCACCAAGCTTGTGGTCGAGCAACTGATCGCCGAGGGGGAGCGTGTTGACGCCTGCGTGGTCGGCGAGCCGTCCTCGCTCAGCATCCTGGGTGACACCATCAAGATCGGTCGCCGCGGTTCGCTGAATGTCTGGATCACGGTGACCGGCAAGCAGGGCCACGTCGCCTATCCCGAGCGCGGCGCCAATCCGATCCCGGTGTTGCTGGACCTGATGAAACGGCTGGACGACCGCCGACTGGACGAAGGGTATACGGCCTTCCAGCCGTCGAACCTGGAGATTACCACGCTCGACGTCGGCAATCCGGCGACGAACGTCATCCCCGGCCAGGCGACCGGCCGTTTCAATATTCGCTTCAATCCGGGCCACACCGGCGCCAGCCTGATGGCCTGGATCCGGGAAGAATGCGACCGGTCGGCCCAGGCGTCCGGCCAGAAGGTTGAGGTCGAGTTCCTGCACTCCGGCGATGCCTTCCTGACGGTCGAGGGCCCCTTCACCCAATGCATTCAGGACGCCGTCGAGGCCGAGCTGGCCATCCGACCCGAAGCCTCCACCACCGGCGGTACCTCCGACGCCCGCTTCATTCGCAGTCTCTGCCCGGTGCTCGAGCTCGGGCTGGTTGGCCAGACCATGCACCAGATCGACGAGCGTGTGTCGGAATCTGACCTTTATGCCGTGACGCGCGTCTACAGGCGTGTCATCGATCTCTGGTTCGATCGTTTCGGCGGCTAGATCAGGAGAGGGGCATGGGCCTGTTTGACGACATCGTGGGCGGAGCCCTGAGTGGAGCGCTCGGCGGCGGTCAATCGGGCGGCGTGGGGTCGCTGTTCGAAATCGTGAACCACATGGGTGGGCTCGACCAGGTGATGGATCGCCTGCGCCAGGGCGGTCTGAACGACCAGATTGGAAGCTGGATCGCCCAGGGCGCAAACCAGCATGTGACGCCCGAGCGGATCCGCGCGGTCCTCGGTGACGGCATGATCGCCCAGGCGGCGCGCGGCATGGGCATGACACCCGAGCGCATCTCCGAAATCATCGCCCAGCAATTGCCAGAGCTCATCGACCGAATGACCCCCGACGGCTCGGCGCCAGGCGCCGGCTTCGGCGGAATCCTCGGCCAGATCCTGGGCGGCGGCGGCCGGAGCTGATCGGCCCGCCGTTCGCAAACCAAAGAATGTCGGGGGTGGTGGAGACTGGCGCGACCCGAAGGGGAACTCGTTGTGGCTGCTGCCTTCCGGCCCTGACCAGATTGGCGAGGCCTCCGCCCACGCCAGCTCCGCGCGCTATATCGTCCCGGCGCGGCAGAAAGGCAAGCGCGGCCGCCGATGTCGGGAACCGGAGCCCCGGATCGTCCTTGGACCATAAGCGGGCAGGTCCCGCCGCTAGAGGAGCCGGACGATGAGAAAACTGACCGTAGCCGCCTTTGTCAGCGTGGACGGCGTGATGCAGGCGCCGGGCGGCGCAGGGGAAGACCGCGACGGAGGTTTTGCCTATGGCGGGTGGGTCGGGCCTCATGGCGACGAAGCGTTCGGCGAGGTGATGAACGAGACCTTCGCCGATCCCTATGACCTGCTTCTGGGGCGGCGGACCTACGACATCTTCGCTGGCTACTGGCCTCGGTTCGAGGGCAAACACCCGATCGCCGATCAGTTCGGCGATGCGAACAAGTATGTGGCGACGCGCGATCCCGGGTTCCACGCCGGTTGGCGTAACAGCCATGTCCTCAATGGTGAGGCGGTTGAGGCCGTGCGGGCGGTCAAGGCGTCGGAAGGGCGCAATCTCCTGACCCAGGGCTCGGCCGATTTCCTCCAGACGCTGCTGGCCTCGGATGTGGTGGATGCGATGGTCGTGATGACCTTCCCGATCTTGCTGGGAGAGGGCAAGCGGCTGTTCGAAGGGCGCGCCCGTCCGGCCGGTCTGAGGCTGACCGGATCGACCGTCACACCGGCCGGTGTGATCGTCGCGCGCTATGCCAAGGACGGCGCGGTGCCGCTGGCGGACATCCCGGATCCAGCCTAGGCGGCGGCCTGGGCCGCCTGGCCGCCGTCCATGACCGTCGAGACGGCGCCCAGCAGTGCGGCGAGGGTGATGGGCTTGGCCAGGTGGCCGTCGGCGCCGGCGGCCTTGCCCGCGGCCACGTGCTCGGCGAGGGCATTGGCGGTCAGCATCAGGACAGGGGTGCGGGCGCCGCCGGTCGCGGCCTCGTGCGCCCTAATGGCGCGAACCGCCGCCAGGCCGTCCATGACGGGCATCTGCATGTCCATCAGGACCAGGTCGTGGCCGCCTTCGATGAAGGCGTCGACGGCCAGCTTACCGTTCTCGACGCTGGTGAGCTCGGCCTCGATGCCGGCCAGCATGATCTCGATGACCTTGCGGTTGGCGGGATGGTCGTCGGCGACCAGGATACGCATCGGGCGGCCTTCGACGGCATCGCCGCCGACCGGCGCGAGCGCCGGCTCGGGCGCGGCGTCGTCGCTGAACGGCAGGTCCAGGTCGAACCAGAAGGTCGAGCCCTCTCCCGGGGTGCTGTCGCAGTCGAAGGTGCCGCCCATGAGGGTCGCCAGATCGCGCGAAATGGCCAGGCCCAGCCCCGTGCCGCCGAAGCGCCGAGTGATGGAGCCGTCGGCTTGCTGGAAGCGGGCAAAGATGCGAGCCTTCTGTTCGGCATCGAAGCCGACGCCGGTGTCAGCCACGCTGATCCGGACCCGGTCGCCGACCGGGGCGACGGTGATCTCCACTGATCCCTCGGCGGTGAACTTCAGCGCATTGGACACCAGGTTGGACAGGATCTGGCGAACCCGGACTCCGTCGCCGACCACGCGACGGTCCAGTGCCGGATCCAGGCTCAGGGCCAGGGACACTTCCTTCTGATCGGCCGCAGCGCGGTACAGGCCGACGACTTCGCGCACCGCATCGCCCAGGGCGAACGGCGCGGATTCGATGGCCACCTGGCCCGCCTCGATCTTGGCGCTGTCCAGGATGTCGGAGAGCAGGCGTTCCAGCGTCACGCCGGAGGCGCGCACGACCTCAACCATCTCGCGCTCGCGCTCAGGCAGGTCCGATCGGGCCAGGGTGTCGGCCATGGCGACCACGCCGTTTAGCGGCGTGCGGATCTCGTGGCTCATGTTGGCGAGGAACTCGGACTTGGCCCGGTTGGCGGCCTCGGAGCGTCGGCGCGCGTCCTTGAGATGGCGGCCGGTGCGGATCTGCCAGACCAGGGCGCCCGCGAGAGAAATCAGAAAGACCACGGCGCCGCCGACCAGCCAACGCTGCTGGCCCACCTTCTCCTGCTGGAGCAGGACGTTGGCGTGGGCGGTCTCAAGCTGGCGGCGGCGTTCGGCCAGCTGCGCCTGGATGTCGCCAGTCACCTGGCTGATGCCGGCCGAGAAGCGTTGAGCCGATTGCGTCGAGGCCGCGTAGTGGTAGTCGCGCAGGCGTTCGAAGGCGGCGTCGGTCCGGCCCTCGGCGAAGAGGACTTCGGCCTCCACCAGCGGAATCACCGAGAAACCCTCCTCGCGGAACTCGCCGGCGGCGGCTCGGCTGCGGATGAGCTCGAGGTCCGCGCGGGCCTGGCGAACCTCGCCGAGACGCGCGTGCGCGATCGCGCGCTTTGGCAGCATGTGCGGCGCCAGGAAGGACGCCGCTCCCAGGTCGTAGCCGTAGGGGGCCAGGCAGTTCAGGACGCCTCGCCAGTCCGAAAGGCCTTCGGCCACCATGGCGCACAGGTTGGCGTCATAGACGGACAGGCTCTCGATCGCGGCCCGCTCGGTGAGGCGGTGGTGGGTGCCGTAGAGCCGGCGCGCGGTCTCGAAGTCACCGACCTGAACCGCGAGGCGGGTCAGGTTGTAGAGGCTGTCGAAGTCCGGGCGGGGATAGTCAGGATTGGAGTAGTCGACCTCGAAGCGGCCAAAGGCGTTCGCGGCGCCGGTGAAGTCGTTGAGGCGCATCAGGCCCATGCCCGTGACCTCCCACAGGCCGGCCAGGGCCGTGTAGGCGTAGGGGTCCTCCTCGGGCACAGCGGCGGTCATTTCGGCGAGCATGTTCATCGCTTCGCCGATGCGATCCTCGTCGATCATGTTCAGGGCGACCAGCCGGGTCACGTGGGCCTGCACGAACCAGTCGCGCGAGGTTTCCAGCAGACGCTGCATTTCCTCGGCCGCAGCTGCGTCTCCGGAATCATAGCGGATCGTGAGGTCGTTAAGGTCCGCGATGGCCTCGTAGCGCGCGCTGCCGACGCGGCGCGCACCCTCGCGAAGCTGCCGGTTCCATTGTCCCGCCCGCTCGAAGTCGCCCTGGTTCAGAAGAATCCAGGTAACATGATAGAGCCGGTTCAGGCCTTCGCGGTCGTCGCGCAGCGCCGCGGCGCGGCCGAACGCCTCCAACTCGGCGAAGTTGGTGTCCCGCGCCCGTTGCTCGACAACCTCGGCCAGCTGGAGTGGAGACCGCGTCGGCAGGGCGGCCCACGCGGGCGCCGTTCCGGCGATAAAAATCCCGATGGCCGCAAGGACCGAAAGAACGCTGCGCATGCCCAACTCTGAAGCCCGGTAATGCTTATTCCTCAGAAACCTTGAACAAGGCTTAGCGACAGCGGCGAGCCGCGCTAGAAGGCCGGACGATGGCTCTCTCCCAGTTCCTGAACACCTTTGCCGGCAATCCGCTCGACCGCGCCGGTGAGCGCCGCGAGGATCCTGCCTGGCTTGACGCCCAGTTGGAGCGGCCCGACGGCGCATGCCTGGTCCTCTGGGAGGGCGGGGTGCTGGTCGAGACGGGACCTGAGGGCGCCCGGCTGGCCTGGCTGCGGCCCGACATGGCGCGCGACATCGCCGGAGATGACTGGCTGTTCCTCGGCCTCTGGAAAGAGAGTCCGGTGTTTGCTGTACGCATTGTCGGCGAGGCTGACCCCACCGTCGGTCCGCTGGAAGGGCTTGGTCGATTCATCGACATGCGGACGGCCGCGGCCGAACTCGAGGGCCCGGAAGCGGCCATGGCGGGCGGGGCGAAGAGCCTGTTCGACTGGCACGAGCGCAACGGCTTCTGCGGCGCCTGCGGCCACAAGAGCGCGGCGAGCTGCGGCGGCTGGAAGCGCCACTGCTCGGCATGCTCGACGGATCACTTTCCCCGGCTGGACCCGGTGGTGATCATGCTGCCGGTGTACGAGGGCGATACAGGTCAGATGTGTCTGCTCGGCCGCCAGGCCTCCTGGCCGAAGGGGCGGATGTCGGCCCTGGCCGGGTTCATGGAGCCGGGTGAATCCATCGAGGAGGCCTGCGCTCGCGAGGTGTCCGAGGAGGCGGGCCTGTCGGTGACCTCTGTCACCTATCACTCCAGCCAACCGTGGCCGTTTCCTCACCAACTGATGATCGGCCTGATCTGCAAGGTCGATTCTCTGGATGCCCGCCCGGACCAGACCGAGCTGGAGGCCGTAGCCTGGTTGACGCGCAAGGACGCCCGGCGCGTCGTCGACGGCGATCATCCGGACATCAAATCGCCGCCTGTCTTCGCCATCGCTCACAGCCTGATCAGGGCCTGGGCGGGCTAAGTTGGCTTGCCCGTCGCAGGGCCCCTCCGTATAGGGCTTGAGGCCGCCGAGGCCGGCCGCAACAAATTTCCAAGGTCCGTTCAGCCGATGCTCACCACGACCCGCCGTTTCGCACGCTCCTGGGTGGCCTATGTCCTCGTCGGTCTCCTGATTGTCGGCCTGGTTGTCGTCGGCGCCTTCACCGACCCGTTCCGCAATCTGGATTTCTCCAGCGCCGTGGTGCGCGCCGGGGACCGCGAGGTCAGCCAGCCGCAGTTCCGCGCCATTGTGGACCGCTTCAACGAGCAGCGGGCGCAGCAAACAGGCCAGCGCTTCACCATGGCCGAGTTGGTTGAGGCTGGTGGCCATGTGCAGCTGATGGAGCAACTGGCCGGCGAAGAGGGTCTCTTCGCTTGGGTCTGGCGTGCGGGCATCCGTCCTGCGCACGATCTGGTGCTTGAGCAAATCCGCCAGCAGCAGGCCTTCTTCGATCCGGTCACCGGCCGCTTCGACGAGGCCGCCATGGCCCAGCTCCTCGCCGAAAACGGCATGACCCCGGCAGAGTACGAGGAAGACCTGACCGATCAGATCGCCGCGGAACACTACGCCGCCGGTGTGGCTGCGGGCATGCGCCTGCCGCGCGTCTACGGCGCCTTGGTCGCCGCCTACGCCGGCGAGACCCGCAACGGCCGCTGGATCCTGCTGTCGCCGTCCGACGCGGGTGAAATTCCCAATCCGACCGATGAACAGCTGACGGCCCTGCTGAACGAGGTCGCCGATCAGGTGCGCCGTCCGGAGTTCCGCACGGTCACCCTGGTGCGCTTCACGCCCCGGCAGGCCATGGACGGCGTCACGGTCTCCGATGAGGCGATCCGTGACCGTTTCGAGTTCCAGCGCGAGACGCTCGGCACGGCCGAGACCCGAAGCTTCGTGACTCTGACCGCCCGCGATGCCCAGGCGGGTCAGACCATCGCCCGACGCCTGCGCGCCGGCGAAGATCCGGCCGCCGTTGCCCGCTCGCTGAACATCGAGCCGGTGACCTACGCCGACCAGCCCCGCTCGGCGGTTGCGGACAGCCGCGTCGCCCAGGCGGCCTTCGGCATGCAGTCCGGCGCGGTTTCGGATCCAGTCCAGGGCGATCTGGGTCTGGTCGTCATCAAGGTGACCGAGGTCACCCCTGGCGAGGAGGCGCGGCTGGAAGATCATCGCGAGGCCATCGAAGAGTCCCTGCGTCTGGAACAGGCCCGCGTCCGCGTCAGCGACATGGTCGAACGCTTCGTGGAACTGCGCGAGGGTGGAGCCAGTCTGCGGGATGCCGCCGAACAGGCCGGGGGCGACATCGTCTCTCCGCCGCCCTTTACCGAAGAGGGCGCCATGCCCAACGGCCAGCCGATGGGTGCGCCGAGCGTCATTTATGAAACCGCCTTCAGCACCGCTGAGGGCTCCGACAGCGACATCATCGACGCCGGCAACGATGAGTATTTCGCAATCCATGTCGACGAGGTTCAGGCCGCCGCCATGCCCACGGTCGACGAGTTGCGCGGTGACCTGACGCAATATTGGCGTAACCGTGAGCTGGGGCGCCGCCTGCAGGAGCGTGGCAACGCCATCGCCGAGCGCATCCGGGGAGGCGAGGATATCGCTGCGGTCGCCCGCGCCGAGGGTCTCACCCTGACGACCCGCGAAGGCGTCGGCCGCCAGCCGGAAGAGGGCGAAAATGCGCTCGGCCAAGGCGTCGTCGAAGGCCTGTTTGGCCAGGGAAGTGGTCAGGTCTTTTCGGGACCGGCGGATGCCGAAGGCCGTTTCGTGGTCGGCGTGGTCGACCGGGTCTCGCCGCCGGCTGCGGTCGTGGCCGGTCGTCAGGCCGAGCAGGCCCGCCTGCCGCTGACCGCCCAGGCCTTCCAGGGCGAGATCCTGCCGGCCATCCAGGCCGGTGCGCGTAGCCAGATGGATGTTCGCACCTATCCGGACCGCGCGTCGCTCGCCCTGGGCGTCGAGCCCCCGGCCGCCGAGGAAGCCGAGGCGCAATGACGCCCGAGGCCTTTGGCGCAACCTACGCCGAAGGCCGGCCCCAGGTCGTCTATCGGCGGCTGATCGACGATCTGGAGACCCCGGTCGCGGCCTATCTGAAGGTCGGCCGCGGGCATCCGTTCGCCTTCCTGTTCGAGTCCGTCGAGGGCGGCGCCTGGCGCGGCCGGTATTCGATCCTGGCGGTGCAGCCCGATCTGGTCTGGCGTTGTACTGGCGAGCGCGCCGAGATCGCACGCGGGGCCGATGCTGTGGCCGAGGAGCGCTATGAGGCCGACGCGAGGCCAGCGCTGGACTCCCTGCGCGCCCTCGTCGCCGAGAGCCGCATCGATCTGCCCGAGGGTTTGCCGCCGATGGCGGCGGGCCTGTTCGGGGTCTTTGGTTATGACATGGTCCGGCTGGTCGAGCCGGTCGGTCCGGCCAAGCCCGATCCTCTGAACCTGCCCGACGCTGTGCTGGCGCGGCCGTCGGTGGTGGCGATTTTCGATGGCGTGGCCCAGGAGATCATCCTGTGCACTCCGGTGCGGCCCGACGGAGCCTCGGCCGACGAGGCCTGGCGCGCGGCCGAGGGCCGGCTCGACGCCTTCGCCTATCGGCTCAGGACTCCGCTGCCGCAGGACGGCGCCCGGGGGCCCGCGCCAGGACCGGTCCTGACCTCCGACGTGGACGAGGCGGCCTATGGCCGGATGGTCGAGACGGCGCGGGACTACATCAAGGCTGGCGATATCTTCCAGGTCGTGGCCGGCCACCGGTTCTCGGGCCCGGTCGATTTCGAGCCCTTCGCCTTCTATCGCTCGCTGCGCCGGACCAATCCGTCGCCCTTCCTGTTCCACCTGGATTTCGGCGGCTTCACCCTCAGCGGCTCGAGCCCGGAAATCCTCGTGCGGCTGCGGGACGGCGAGGTGACGATCCGGCCGCTGGCGGGCACCCGTCCGCGCGGTGCGACCCCGGCCGACGACGAGCGGCTGGAGGCCGAGCTCCTGGCCGATCCCAAGGAGCGGGCCGAGCACCTGATGCTGCTGGACCTGGGCCGCAATGACGTGGGCCGGGTCGCCGAGCCGGGCTCTGTCGAGGTGACCAAGAGCTTCTACGTCGAGCGCTATTCGCATGTGATGCACATCGTCTCGAACGTGGTCGGCAAGGCCCGCACGGATCTGGACGCGGTCGACGCCCTGACGGCGGCCCTGCCGGCCGGGACCCTGTCGGGCGCCCCCAAGGTGCGGGCCATGCAGATCATCGACGAGCTGGAGACCACCAAGCGCGGCGTCGGCTATGGCGGCGCCGCGGGCTACATCGGCGCGGGCGGCGAGATCGACGCCTGCATCGTGCTGCGCACCGCCCTGTTCAAAGACGGCCAGATGTACGTCCAGGCCGGCGCCGGCCTGGTCGCCGACAGTGTCCCTGCCAGCGAATACGCCGAGACCCTGCACAAATCCGCCGCACTGAAGCGCGCAGCCGAAGAGGCGTGGCGCTTCAGCTAGTCTGTCGCACATGGCCGTCCACCAAGGCTCACGCCAAAATCGGTCGCATCGCATTGTGTTCTGCCCGACGGCAGAGAGAACATATTGCGAACGAGAACAAACCATGCACATAGTCATCTCGTCGCAGCGGGCGGGTCCATGGCGGGCTGACCGGACGGCGGCGGGAATCGTGTAAGGGGAACCCTTCGATGGCGCAGGCGGCTTTGAGACTCGTGGGCAAGCAGGACTCTGACAAGCAAAAGGCGCTCGAGGCGGCGCTCGCCCAGATCGACCGCGCCTTCGGCAAGGGATCGGTGATGAAGCTGGGCACGGCCGGGCAGGTGGCGGAGATCGAATCCGTATCGACCGGTTCGCTGGGACTGGACATGGCTCTGGGTATCGGCGGCCTTCCGGTCGGGCGGGTGATCGAGATTTTCGGCCCTGAGTCGTCTGGCAAGACGACCCTGGCCCTGCACACCGTGGCCGAAGTCCAGAAGAAGGGCGGCGTGGCCGCGTTCGTGGACGCCGAACACGCGCTCGATCCGGTCTATGCGGGCAAGCTTGGAGTGAACCTCGACGACCTGCTGGTGTCGCAGCCTGATCACGGCGAGCAGGCGCTGGAGATCACCGACACCCTGGTGCGTTCGGGCGCGGTGGATATCGTGGTGGTCGACTCGGTCGCGGCCCTGACCCCGCGGGCGGAAATCGAAGGCGAGATGGGCGATAGCCTGCCCGGCCTTCAGGCCCGCCTGATGAGCCAGGCGCTGCGCAAGCTGACGGCCTCGATCTCCAAGTCCAAGTGCATCGTGATCTTCATCAACCAGATCCGCCACAAGATCGGGGTGATGTATGGCTCGCCCGAGACGACGACCGGCGGCAATGCGCTGAAGTTCTACGCCTCGGTCCGCCTGGACATCCGCCGCACCGGCGCGATCAAGAACCGCGACGAGATCGTCGGCAACACCACGCGGGTGAAGGTCGTCAAGAACAAGGTCGCCCCGCCGTTCCGCGAAGTGATCTTCGACATCATGTACGGCGAAGGCGTCTCCAAGATCGGCGAGATCATCGACCTGGGCGTGAAGGCCGGGATCATCGAGAAGTCCGGCTCGTGGTTCTCCTATGACTCGACCCGCATCGGTCAGGGCCGCGAGAACGTGCGCGACTTCCTCAAGTCCAACCCCGATATCGCCGAGCAGATCGAGAAGGCCGTTCGCGGCTCTTCAGAGAAGATCGCCGACGAGATGCTGGGACAGCCCGAGCCTGACGAAGGTCAGGACCTGGAAGGCTAGGACCTCTCCACGGACGGGCCGCCCGCGGCCCGCCACCGACCCCGCTGGCCGCCCCGTCTCGGAGACGAGAGCCGCCCGTCCCCCCCGGACGGGCGGCTTTCACCTGTCGGGCGTCAGTCGCCCGGGCCCATGCAGAAGGTGATGCGGTAGCCGCGCCGTGCGGGCAGGGCGCCGCTCCTGAGCCGTTCGGGCGTAACACGGCAGATGACGAGGCTGCGGGCGTCGTCCAGGGCGATGCCCTGTCCCAGCTCCATGACCTCCTCGCGCTCGCCGGTGGGCGAGCGGATCTCGACGCGGGCGCGGAAGAAGCCGGCGTGGACGCACCGGACATCGGCCGGGCAGCGGCTGTCCTCGACCACTTCGAGCGGCCGGATGCGGTGGCCCTGCATATAGGCGGGCTGGCCGATGGCCGTGATCACCTCGGTGGCGTCGCGACCGGGGTCGCCAAGAATCTGAGGCTCGGGTGGATTGCATGCCGCAACCAGAAGGGTCAGGGCGGCGAGGGCGAGCGGACGCATACGACCTCCGAATCTAGCGGAAGGGGACGACCTTGTTTCCGCTGTCATGGCCGATATCGGCGCGGCCAAGGTAGCGCAGGCCCGAGACCTCGCACCAGTGGCGGGCGATCTCTTCCTCGGTCTGTTCGAATGGCGGGTCGTTCTCAGGGATGGCGGAGCAGCGGCCGAGCATGATGCCGGCCGCGCGGCGCACGGAGGGGGTCGAGGTCAGCTGGTACATCATCCGGTCGATTCGGTAGTGATGCTCGGAGACCTCCTCCAGCATCAGGACCCGGCCGGTGAAATCGGGCTCGAGCGGCGTGCCCATCATGGCGGTGAGGACCGCGAGGTTGAAGGCCAGGCTGGGCGCCTTGAGCGCGGCGGGCTCGCAGGCGGCTTCCTTGCTGTCGACCAGCCAGTCCAGGGCCCGCATGACCGGTTCGGCGCCATTGAAACGGTTGGCGTCGGCGACCATGGGGCCGTGGGCCGCCTGGGCCGCGCCGGCGTTGAGCAAGGCCGCGAGCATAAAACCCATGTCGGAATAGCCGAGCCAGGGCTTTTTCAGCGCGGCGTCCGACAGGCCGGAGACGGCGGCTACGGCGATCCGGTTGGAGCCATAGCCGCCGCGGGCGAACCAGACGGCGTCGAACGACGGGTCATTGCCGACCTCGACGACGGCGCGGGTCCGCTCGGCGTCCGTGCCGGCGAAGTGGCCGCTCCTGAGGAAGCACTGCGGGTGAAAGACCAACTCGACCGGGCGGCCGGGGCGGATGGCGGCGAGGGCGCGGGCCTGTTCCGCCGAGGTCTTGGAGAAGCGGCCCGCGGGGGCGATGACGCCGATCCTGTAAGTTCCTGCGGCCAAGAGCCTCTCCCCAAATCGCACGACCCGTCTATAGAGGCCGAATGACGAAACCGTCCTACTTCTTCTGCGGCGTCGGCGGATCGGGCATGGCCCCGCTGGCGCTCATCATGCGGGCCCGGGGCTTTGCCGTCGAGGGGTCCGACCGGGCGCTGGATCAGGCGCGGGTGTCGGGGCGGTTCGAATTCCTGAGAGGGGAGGGCGTGGCGCTTTATCCGCAAGACGGGTCGGGGGTGACCCGGACCGATCAGGTGCTGGTCGCTTCGGCGGCCGTAGAGGACACGGTTCCGGACATGGTCGCGGCGCGGGCCGTGGGCGCACGCATACAGAGACGGGCCGAGCTCCTGAGCGAGCTTTTCAACGCGGCCCCCGAGCGGGTGGGCGTTGCGGGGACGTCGGGCAAGTCGACGATCACGGCCATGCTGACCTGGATCCTGGACCGGGCCGAGCTGGACCCGACAGTGATCAATGGCGCGGACATGCTGAACTATGTCACGCCCGAGACGCCATTCGCGGCGGCGCGGGTCGGCGGGCCGGATGTCTTCGCCGCCGAGGTCGACGAGTCGGACGGTTCGATCGCGCTTTATGCCCCGACGGTCGCGGTCGTTTCCAACGTCAGCCTGGACCACAAGTCCATGGAGGAACTGCGGGCCCTGTTCGGCGACTTCGTCGCTAAGTCGCGGGTCGCGGTCCTGAACCTCGATAACGGCGAATCGCTGGCCCTGGCGGGGCGGGCCAGTCAGGCGGTCACCTTCAGCCTGAACAGCGCATCGGCCGATCTGTCGGCTGCGGACATCGTCATGCGGTCGGACGGCGTGGACTTCACGGTGCGGTCGCGCGACGGGCAGTCCTGCCCTATCAGCCTGCACACGCCGGGACGGCACAATGTCGCCAACGCCCTGGCCGCCCTGCTGGCCGCCGAGGCCCTGGGCGTAGGACTGCAGCAGGCCGGCGCCGCCCTGTCGGACTTCCAGGGCGTGCGTCGCCGCCTCGAGGTGACGGGTACAGCCGGCGGCGTCACCGTCATCGACGATTTCGCCCACAACCCCGACAAGATCGCCGCGACCCTGACGACCCTGAAGGCGTTTCCGGGCCGGCTGCTGGTGATGTTCCAGCCGCATGGCTATGGGCCGATCCGCCTGATGCGCCGCGAACTGGCCGAGGCGTTCCGGACCGGCTTGTCGGATGACGACGTCCTGCTGATGCCCGAGCCCGTCTACTATGGCGGGACCACCGATCGCTCGGTGGGCAGCCGCGATCTGGCGGCGGACCTCGTCGCCCTGGGCGTCACGGCCGAAGCCCTGTCCGACCGTCCGGCCTGTGGCGAGCGGCTGGTGGCCTTGGCGAAGCCCGGTGACCGGATCGTGGTCATGGGCGCCCGGGACGACACCCTGTCGGAGTTCGCGCGCGATCTGATCCGCCGCCTGGGGTGACGCCCGCGCTCGCCGTGCGGCCTAGCTGAGATCGGCCCAGGACGGGTCGAAGGCGACGATCTCGCGGATGGTGATCATGCTCTGGAACGCCTGGACGTGGGCCTCGGTCGTCAGCTCGCGCCTGCAGAAGGCCTCGTAGTCGGCCATGGACGGCACGGCGACGTTCAGCAGGAACGACCACTCGCCCGTCACATCCCAGGCCCCCTGGACCTCCCGGCTGGCCTTCATGGCGGCCGAGAAGGCGTCCGAAGCCTTGCGGTCCTGGGAGATCATCTTGACCACGACGTGCAGGTGGATGCGGGGAGCGATCCGGTCGGCGGCCACCACCGAGATGTCGCGCGCGATCACCCCCTCGGCCCGCAGACGGCGCATGCGTCTGAGCACGGCCGATTCCGAAAGGCCGACCGCCTCGGCGGTCACCCGCGCCGGCTCGAGATTGTTGGCCCGGGCGCGCGCCAGAAGCTTGCGGTCGAAGGCGTCGAGCGTGACGAAATCCGGCATTGGCGCACCCCATGTGACGAAAACAGGCGCAATCTGTTCGAAAATCGCCGGGAAGCACAGGGGTGATTTCGCTAGCCTCTGGCCATGTTCTCCCTGGCGCGCAAACCTCTCGAGATGAACGGTCTGATCCGGGCCGGATGGCCCTATCTGGCCATGTTGGCGGCCATGACCTGCTTCGCCAGCGGCACCGCCGTGGCCAAGACCCTGTTCCCGGTGATCGGGGCCGAGGGAACGGTCACCCTACGCGTGATCCTGTCGGCGCTCCTGATGGCGGTAATCTTCCGGCCGTGGCGAGCCAGACGGACGCGCGGGCACCTGATCCTGACGCTCGTGTTCGGCCTGGTGCTGGGGGCGATGAACCTCAGCTTTTACCTGTCCCTGCGGACCCTTCCGATCGGAGTGGCGCTGGGCATCGAGTTCCTCGGGCCGCTGGCGGTGGCCATGTTCAGCGCGCGTCACCTGTCGCACGTGCTGTGGGTGATTCTGGCGGGAGCGGGGCTGGCGCTCCTGCTGCCCTTGACGGGCCAGACGATCGATCCAGTCGGGGCGGGCTTCGCGGCCCTCGCGGCGGTCTTCTGGGCGCTCTACATCATTCTGGGCAAGAGGCTGTCCGGGCTGGACGCCGGCCGCTCGCTGGCGCTTGGCATGGCGGCGGCGATGATCGTGGTCCTGCCGGTCGGCGTGGGCCCTCTGATGTCCGGCGCCCTGTTCAGCCTGCCGGTGCTGGCGCTGGGCTTTGCCGTGGCGATCCTGTCGAGCGCCATTCCCTATACGCTGGAGATGGCGGCCCTACGCCATATCCCCAAGCGGACCTTCGGCGTGATGCTGAGCCTGGATCCGGCGATCGGCGCCCTGTCGGGCCTGATCCTGCTGCACGAACAGCTTACCATCCAGCAGTGGCTGGCCATCGCCTGCATCATCGGCGCCTCGGCGGGGGCGGTGCTGACATCGGGCGATCGCGGGCCGACCGCGACGCCCGCAGGCGCGGCGGAAACGATCCAACCCTAGGTCGCGCCTTCACCCCTCGTTAACCACGATCAAGCATCCGTGGGGTCTGTTCCGGGGCCCCATTTGCGTCATCTCGTTCAAGCCGTTCGCGCCGTCGATCCGCTGGTCGTGACCGGCAAGGTCGCGGCCGTGTCCGGCCTGCTGATCGAGGCCAAGGGGGGACTGAGCCGCCTGTCGGGCGGCGCGCGCGCCGAGATCATCCGGGGCGGGGCCGGTG
>JAEYWU010000004.1 GCA_023428785.1 Pseudomonadota bacterium | reverse complement strand
TCATCGCCACCGACGGCGCCTTCTCGATGGACGGCTACATCGCGAAGCTGAAGGACATCCGGGCGCTGGCGGACAGGTACGACGCCCTGATCATGGTCGACGACTGCCACGCCACCGGCTTCCTCGGCCCGCAGGGGCGCGGCTCCTACGCCCACCACGGGGTCAGGGTCGACTTGGTCACCGGCACCTTCGGCAAGGCGCTGGGCGGGGCCATGGGCGGCTTCATCTGCGCCAAGGCCGAGGTCGTGGCGCTGCTCAAGCAGAAGGCGCGGCCCTATCTCTTCTCCAACGCGCTGAGCCCGGCGGTGTGCGGCTCGTCGATGGAGGCGATCCGCATCGCCAATGGCACCGAGGGCGACGCCCTGCGCGACCAGTTGTTCGCCAACGCCGCCCGCTATCGCTCGGCGATGGCGGCGGCCGGCTTCCGGCTGCTGGATGGCGAGCACCCGATCATTCCGGTGATGCTGGATGACGCCAAGCTGGCCCAGGATTTCGCCGCCCGCGCGCTGGAACTCGGTGTCTATGTGATCGGGTTCTCGTTCCCGGTTGTGCCGCGCGGCCAGGCCCGCATCCGCACCCAGATGTCGGCGGCGCACACCTTCGAACAGATTGATCAGACGGTCGCGGCGTTCACGACGGCCGGCAAGGAATTGGGCGTGATCTGACCGGCTTTCTGTCGGGTCGGTACGCTAGGCCGAAGGCAGCGCACCAATCTGCGTCAGCAGGCCCAAGGCGTCGTTCTGGTTCCATCCTTCTACGATGCGGCCGTCGACAACGCGCTCGATGCTCATTCCGCCGACCACGACGGATCTTCCCGTCGGTGGCATGCCGTTGAGCGGTCCGAGATGGGTTCCTGTCATGGTCAGGCGTGCAGCAACGCGGTCGCCGTCAGCGATTAGGTCTTCGACGGTGAACCTTGCGTCAGGAAAGGCGAGGCGAAATCCCTCAAACCATGCCGTCCACCCATTCCGGTCGATCGGACCTGGAGCTCCCGCCAGATGACCTTGGTAGTCCGGGCTTAAGAAATCGTCCCGCCGGGCGACATCCCCAGTGCTCCAGACTTCTTCAAAGAACCGTCTGACGAGGTGCTTGTTGGCGTCCGGGTCCTGAACGTTGCGGCCTGCCGTCGCAGGCGTGGCGATAAGGGGTGTCAGGAGAGCGGATGCGGCGATGAGACGGCGCGTGATCATTGTGAGCTTGCCTCCGAGCTCGTCAAACTTGGCATAAGGCTCTCGGGGGTGCAAAGCAGCCGGCGGACGCCGGCAAAGGATCGGCGCCGAGTTCAGCCCCGGCCATCAAGAGCCGGGCAGATCAGGAGCGAGCGGATGACCGACACCATGAAGGCCCTGGCCAAGACGAAGCCGGAAGTCGGCCTGGAGCTGATCGAGGCGCCCGTACCCACGCCCGGCGACGATGATGTGCTGATCAAGGTTCACAAGACCGCCGTCTGTGGCACCGACATCCACATCTGGAACTGGGACGAGTGGTCCCAGAAGAACGTGCCCGTGCCGATGATCACGGGGCATGAGTTCTCGGGCGAGATCGTCGCCATCGGCAAGGATGTGGATCGCCGCCTGAAGGTCGGTCAGCGCGTCTCTGCCGAGGGCCATGTCATCGACCTGAACTCCGAAGCGGCGCGGGCGGGGCATTTCCACCTGGACCCGGATACGCGCGGCATCGGCGTGAACCGGCAGGGCGCTTTCGCCCAGTTCGTGGTGGCGCCGGCCTTCAATGTGATCGAGCTGCCCGACGACGTGCCCTATGAGATCGGCGCGATCCTCGATCCGTTCGGCAACGCCGTGCACACGGCCCAGCAGTTCGACCTTCTCGGCGAGGATGTGATCGTCACCGGCGCGGGCCCCATCGGCATGATGGCCGCCGCCGTCGCGCGTCACGCCGGTGCGCGGACCGTAGTTCTGACCGACATCAACGACTTCCGCCTGGAGCTGGCCCAGAAGGTCGCGCCGGGCGTTCGCACGGTGAACACGACCAAGGAAGACCTGAAGGACGTCATGCACGAGCTGGGCCTGAAGGTCGGCTTCGACGTGGCGCTGGAGATGTCCGGCTCGCCTATCGCCTTCAAACAGTGCGTCGACACCCTGATCATGGGCGGCGGCATGGCCATGCTGGGCATTCCGTCCCGGCCGATGGAAACCGACTGGGGCGCGATCATCCTCAAGGCTCTGACCATCAAGGGTGTCTATGGACGCGAGATGTTCACCACCTGGCGCAAGATGCTGGGCCTGCTCAAGGCCGGGCTCGACCTGCAGCCGCTGATCACCCACCAGATGGCCTTCACCGACTATCGCGAAGGCTTCGAGGCCATGAAGTCCGGCAAGTCGGGCAAGGTGGTTCTGGACTGGTCCAAGGCGGCCTGACGCGGTCAGGCTTGTGATGCCGGCGTCTTGAGGCCTGCGGAGACCAGGACGGTGTCGGCGATCTGATGCCGCGACCGGTCCAGGCTCTGCGGCTCCAGGATCAGATAGACCACCGCCATGACCAGACCCACCAGCGCGGCCTCCAGCCGGCGGCGAGGGCGTCGCCGCTTGGTGATCTGCCAGGGATGCGCATCGGCCCATTCCATCCACGGAGCATCGACCCGGCTGGGTCAATGCTCCGTGTCCGGATCTGGTTAAGCCGAGACGGTTGTGCGACCGCCCGTGGAACGCAGTAGGATGAAGGCGAACAGCAGGATGCTGACCGCTGTCAGGACCTCGCCGCCCAGAAGCAGCGGAAGCAGCGAGACATTGCCGAGCAGCATCGCCGTAAGGCCGCTCATCATCGCGATGAAGCCGATGATCGAAAGGCCGAGGTGGGCCTTCGGCATCAGTCCCGAGGCGGCGTCCGGGAATAGGCGATAGAAAAACCCGAAGATCATCATCGACGTCCAGCCGATGAGATTGATGTGGGCGTGTACAGGACGCAGCGTGAACTCCTCGTTCGCGCCCATCCACATGCCGAGCGCTACGCCGCAGATCAGCGACAACGTGCCGACCCGCAGGAAGGTGTTGGAAATGGTCATATGTAGTCCCCTTGTCGAAAGCGGCGGCCCGTAAACCGTCGTTCTCCCCGTGGGGCAAGTTACATCGGTTTCACCTGTTTGTCCTGATGGCGGCGCCTAGCTCAAAGCCTTGATCAGCGCGGGTTCGAAGGCCTTGGCGTCCGGGCCCGGAAGCGCCTGAAATATCTCGCCACTCTCGTAGAGATCGAAGACACGCGGGTGGATATAGGCCGAACGGCAGACCGCCGGCGTATTGCCCAGCAGACCCGACACCGCCTTCAAGCACCTGGTGATGCGGCCCCTGGAGTGAGTCTTTGTGTCGGCCGGCTCCATGCCGCGCAGGGCGCGGGCCGCCGAGACGGTGCCGGCCCAGGTTCGGAAGTCCTTGGCCGAGAAATCCTCGCCCATGGCGTCGCGGATGTAGGCGTTCACGTCTTCCGAGGTGATCGGGCACAGGTCGCCGTCGGGCTCGCGGTATTTGAAGACCTGCTGGCCGGGGAGGTCCTGGAGCGAGCGGATGACGCGGGCGAGGCGCGGGTCGCGCACCGAGACCTCATGGTCCTTGCCGCTCTTGCCGCGGAAGTGGAAGCGCAGGGCCGAGCCGTCGATGTCGAGGTGGCGCTTGTTGAGGGTCGTGAGGCCAAAGCTGCGGTTCTGGCGCGCGTATTCGACATTGCCGACGCGGATGAGGGTGAGCTCTAGGAGGCGGACGGTGGTGGCCAGCACCTTCGCGCGCGTCAGCCCGCGCTTGCCGAGGTCCTCCTCCACCCGTTTCCTGAGACGCGGGAGCTTGCGGCCGAAGTCGGCAACGCGGCTGAACTTGGTCTCGGCGCGGGCCGTGCTCCAGTCGGGATGATAGCGGTATTGCTTGCGGCCCCGGGCGTCGCGGCCGGTGGCCTGGATGTGGCCTGTCGTGCGCGGGCAGATCCAGACATCGGTCCAGGCCGGGGGGATGGCGAGCGCCTGGATGCGGGCCAGCGTCCGCTCGTCGGTCACCGGCGTGTCGTGGCGGTCGAGATAGCGGAAGCCCTTGCCAGACTTCACGCGGCGAAGCCCAACCTGCTCGTCCGAGCAGTAGGTGAGGCCCTCGGGAACCTCGATCCTGTGCGCTGACCCGTCCGGCATCTTCGACCTCCTGGCGGGGTCCGAACGGCGGGCGGGGCCGATCCGTTCCTTGACGTCCGCTAGCCGACAGGCGAGGGCGACGGCATGAACTATCGCCACAGCTTCCACGCCGGAAACTTCGCCGACCTGCACAAGCACGCGGTGCTCCTTCTGTTGCTCAAGGCGCTGCGCCCGGAGAAGCGGGCGCTGACCATTATCGACACCCACGCCGGGGCGGGGATCTACGATCTCGGGAATGACGATCAGGCGCGATCGAAGGAGGCGGCGCGGGGCGTGAAAGCCTTGATGGCGGGTGAGCTGCCGGGCGCCTTCGAGCCGCTGGTGGAGGCGGTGAAGGGACTGAACAGCTGGCAGGATTCGGAGGAGCTCTATCCCGGCTCGCCGTGGCTGATCGTGGGGATGCTGGGCGAGGATGATCTCTACATCGGCTGTGAGGTCCAGCCGGACGTGCGCGGGCAATTGGAGATGGCCATGGGCATGACGCCGGTTCCGACCGAAGTCCGGGCCGTCGACGGCTACGAGGCGGCGGGCGAGGAGTCGGCGGACCTGATCCTGATCGACCCGCCCTATGAGCGGCGCGACGACTATGAGCGCGCGGCCCGGGCAGTCGGGGCGGCGCGGGCGCTGGCTGACGATGTGGTCGTGGCGATCTGGACGCCGCTGAAGGATCTGGAGACGCTGGACGGGTTCCTGCGCGACCTGAAGGGCAAGGCCGGCGGAGCCGAAGTGCTGGTCTCGGAGGTGCGGATGCGGCCCCTGACCGACCCGATGAAAATGAACGGCTCGGCCATGGTGATCGTCAGGCCCCCGCGCGGGCTGGGCGCCGAAATCGGGGCCGTCGGCGAGGCCCTGGTTCAGGCCCTGGGCGAGCCGGGCGGCGAAGCCCGGCTGTGGAACGCCTGATCAGAACATCTCCGCTCCGGCCGAGGGCGCTATGCCGATCTCGGTGACGACGGGGCGGTGGTCCGAGCCGTTGGCGTCGCCGAGGCGGCGCGAGCGGACGGCTAGATCGCGGCTGACATAGACCTGGTCGATGGTCATGCCGAGCGGCGAGGGGGCCTGGGAAGGCCAGGTGCCGGGCCAGCCGGGGGCGGCGACGAGGTCCATATCAGAGCGGATCATGCGGCCGATGCGGCCAGTGGTGACGCTGTTGAAATCGCCAGCGACCAGGACCGGTCCTTCGACCTCGGCGACCCGCTGGGTCAGGGCGTCGACCTGATTGATCTGGCCCCACTGGTATTCGAAGGGCCAGGGGCGGGTCAGGTGGGTGACGATGAAGGTCATGGGACCGACCGGCGTCTCGCCGCGGGCCATGACGGCGTGCAGGCCGTCGGCGCGGCGTCCGAACTCGGTGATGGGGAAGCGGGCGGCGATGATGGCGCGGTTCAGGCGTTCGCCCTGGGCGACGGGATCAGTGCGGTAGGGATAGCCCTCGAGCACCTCGTCCAGCCGGCCCGACAGGTCCGAGCCCAGCTCGATCAGCATGATGACGTCGGGGTCAGCGGCCTCGATCGAGGCGCGCAGGGCCTCGACGTCGTCGTTGTAGACCCAGACATTGGCCGAATAGACGCGGATCACCGTCGAGCCCGGCGCCGGGCGTTCGCCCTCGGGCGCCCACTGGGGCCAGACGACGGCCAGCAGGCCTATTCCCACCACAGCCCCAGCCGCCATGTGCAGGCGCCGCCTGATGACCAGATAGCCGATTGTCAGCAGCACCGTCCCGACCAGGGCCGGGGCGGTGAACTGGACCAGGATGTCCGGCCAGCGGTGACCGCTGCGGACCAGGTTGGCCAGCAGGATCAGGGCCGGGACGCCCAGCGGCGCCAGCAGGATCAGCGCGAGAAGAAACCTCATCCGAGCCGTACGGCGGTTCCGGAGACGGCGACCATCAGCATGGAGCCGTTGGCGCCCAGGGTCTCATAGTCATAGTCGATCCCGATCACGGCGTCGGCGCCCAGCTGGCGGGCCGCAGCCTCCATCTCGGCCAGGGCCTCCTCGCGGGCCTGACGCAGGACCTTCTCGTAGGAGCCCGAACGGCCGCCGATGACGTCACGTACGCTGGCGAAAACGTCGCGGAAGATGTTGGCCCCCAGGATCGCCTCTCCGGCGACCACGCCGAGGTAGTCGCGGACCGGGCGGCCTTCGATGGTCGGGGTGGTGGACACCAGCATGACGATTCTCCTTGGTTGAACGGGCGTAATGGTTAAGCGTTAGGGTGGCGCTGAGGGAGCCCCAAATGGCCAAGTCGATCCGGGATATCGAAAAGATCTGGTCCAATGTCGAGGGCGTGAAGAAGCTCTCCGACCGGGCCGTGGGCGTCGGCCCGATCGGCATCGGTATGGACGGCCTGCTGACCTGGATCCCCGGGGTCGGTGACGCCTATACGGTGGGGGCCGGGGGATGGCTGATGATCCAGGGCGTCCGGGCCAAGGCGTCGCCAGCGACACTGCTGAGAATGGCGCTCTATCTGGTTTCCGATACGGCGACCGCGGCGGTGCCGTTCGCGGGGGCGGTGGTCGACACCCTGTTCCCCGCCCACGCCCTAGCGGCCGGCGCCCTGCAGAAGGACATCGAGAGCACCCACTGGGTGGAGGAGCATGAGGAAGAGGCGCGTGCTTCTGGCGCCCACGACCGACACGTCGAGGCCGGTCGGGCCGCCGGCAAGCGCCGGGTGGTCTATCTGGGCCGCGGCTAGGACGCTCAGAGGCTGAAGGCCTCAAGCGTGGCGGTGGCGGCGCCGCCCGACACCAGCCGGCCACCCGCGATGGCGAAGATCACTCCGCCCGCCTCGACGGCCGCCAGACCGTGGCGCGGCGTGAGCATGTCCGGGCCACGGTCCCAGGCGTCGGCGACCGGATCGTAGATCCAGGTTTCGGAAAAGACCCCGCCGCCGCCGCGCACGAACCATTCGCCGCCGAAGGCGACCAACTTGCCGTCCAGCGCCGCCATGGCGAGGCCCCCGCCGACCTGCTGGCCGGTGGTCGAGGCCGGGATGGGGGCGAGGGTGTCCCAGGCGTCGGTCTGCGGATCGTAGCGGTCGAGGCGGCCCGTGCCGCCGCCCTGGACCGTGCGGCCGCCTGCCACCCAAAGCTTGCCGTCCAGAACCGCGCCGGCGGCCGAGTTGCGGGCCATGGGGATGGGCCGGGCCGTCTCCCAGCGGTTCTCCGACGCGATGAAGACGAGGTGGCTGTCGACGTCGCCCTGATCGGTCCATTCGCCGTTGGCGTCGCCGATGGGGCTGCGGCCCGAGACGAGGTGGATGCGGTCGCCGATCCCCAGGCCCACGGTCTCGCACAGACGGGACGGCATCTGGCCGACCTGGGCCCAGACGCCCCGGTCGGTGGCCCAGACATCGGTCATGGCGGTCCAGTCGCCGCCGTCGCGGCGGTCATAGCCGCCGAAGGCCCAGACCCGGCCCTCGGCCCCGACCAGCATCGGGTGGTGACGCGGTTGGGGGAGGCGGGGGCCTTCGGTCCAGCTATCGGAGGCCGGGTCATAGACGGCGGTCCGGTCGTTGATGTGCATCCCGCCCGGCCGGGCGACGAGGCCGCCGGCGGTCCAGATCTTTTGGTCGAGTCCGGCGGCGTAAATCTCCTGGGTGACCCACGGAAGATCGGCGCGGGCGGACCAGCCGGTCTGGCGCGCCCTGGCCGCACCGGGAAGGGCGGCGACAGCGGCCGTGGCGGCGAGGAGCGAGCGGCGGTCGATCATGGGAACGTCTCCGACTGTGGCCCCACCCTAGCCGTCAAGGTGAAGCGAGGGCCAGCCGGCGTTTGAGGTCGCAGTCCAGGATGGCCGCACCGCGTCCGAGGTAGACCCGTTCGAGGTCGGCCCAGGTCACCGGGCCGTCCGGCAGGATCGGCAGGCGGCAGGCTTCAAGCGCCAGGGGCGGCGGGCCGATCGTCGGTGCAGAGGTCGGGCGAAAGGGCGCACAGGCGGTGGTCGGCGTCGCGCAGGCGATCAGCGCGATCAGGATCGATTTCAGTGGAGGCATGGGGAGCGGCTTCGGCATGGGCGGTGGCGCGCGCGGTGATAGCGCGGGCCTCGGTGAGGGTTTCATGGACGGCGTGGGAGGCGGCGGCCTGACGTTCGAGGGTCTCGACCTGGGCCTGGCGTTCCGCGAGGTCGGTCTGGAGTCGGTCGAGGCGGACCTCGGCGCGTTCGAGCCGGCTCTCGTCGGACCAGGGCAGCCAGGCGGTCAGGCCGTCCCACCAGCGAGCGGCCAGGGCCACGGCCAGCAGGAGGGCGGTCAGGAATGCGAGGGCCGCCGTGATCCGACCGACGACGGTGAGGCCGCGCCAGCGGATCATGGGCGGGCCTCCTCGGCCAGTTGGCCGGAGAAAACCCCCTGCCAACCCTGCCAAACCCTGCCAACCCTGCCATTCGGCAGCCCGGCCCGGGTCATCGAATGCGTGGGCCCAATGCCTGTGAGAGAGACAGTCATCGGGCCAGCTCAAAGTGCGGGCTGTCGCTTTCGCCGCGTTCGCGAGGCTTGCCGTCGCGGTCCCAGTCGGCGCCCCAGCGGATCGGGACGCCGAGATCGCGGGCGGCGGCGAACATCGCGTCGGCGATGCGGTCGAATTTGCGCGTATCGGACCAGTCGATGGGGAAGGGGCAGAGGTCGACGGCCTGGCCGTAGCCGGTCGCCGGATCGACGAAATGGCGGCTGTTCAGCGTCCAGGTGACCTTGGGACCGGGCTTCGTGCGGCCCTGGGCGTAGAGCTGTTTCTGGCGCTCGGGCGTGCGGACGCCCTCGATGACGGTGAAGTCCTGGACCGACTTCAGGATGGCGCGCTGGACCACGCGCTTGAGGTCCGGATGGACGCCGTCGAGGCGCGCGAGACTGCGGGCGGAGAGGGCGAAGGTCATGCCACGCCCCGGATTTTCTCGATGGACTTCAGGCCGAGCGGGGCGGCGACGAAGGCCAGCCACAGGCCCAGATAGGGCTCGGACATCGGCCGGCCGATCAGATGGCCGAGGCCGCCGGCATACAGGGTGCCGATCACGGCGATCCAGCCGGCGCAGGGCCGCCAGAGACGATCGAAGGCCTGCCACAGGACGTGGCGGCGGATGGGGTGGTCCGGCAGGGGGATGGGGTCTGACATTTGCGTTCCGACAGGTTGGATTTGCCTGTGGGTCAGTGTCCGGCCGGGGCGGCGGCCGGGGACGAAACGGTCAATCCTGATAGCTTGACGCCCGGTCCCCCGGGTTCCATGACCGGGCCCGACCGGAGGACCCGTTGACCCGCAAACCCTTGTCCCTGACCGAAGGCTTCGCCGACCCGTCGCTCGACGCGTGGCGCGTCTCGGCGACCAAGACCGCGCCAGACTCCCGCTTCGAAGCGCTCGTTCGCCGCACGCTGGACGGCATCGAGGTCCAGCCCCTGTACGGAGAATGGAACGCGGGCGAGGCGACGGGGCCGAGGAAGGCGCCCGCCGCGGACACGACCCGGCCGTGGGATCTGAGGAGCCGGATCTTCGCCGGATCCCCCACCGAGGCGAACAGGCAAGCGCTGGCGGAGCTGTCGGGCGGGGCCGCCTCGGTGCTGGTTCCGGTGGTTGAGGCTGGCATCGGCTCGGCCGATGACATGGCGGCGGCGCTGGACGGGGTTCTGCTCGAACTGGCCCCGGTGGCGCTGGACGGCGGGGAGGCGGCGGTGGACGCGGCCAACTGGCTGGCGGTGACGGCCAAGGGCTCGCCCCAGGCCAGGCTGGCGTTTCATCTGGACCCGGTGACGACGATCGCGCGCGAGGGTTCGGACCTGTTCGACGCGGCCGTGCAGACGGCCATGCGGCATCAGGCGGCGTACCCTGTGGCCGAGCTGTTCCTGGCGTCCGGGCGGTTCGTGCATGAGGCCGGCGGGACCGAGGCGCAGGAACTGGCGGCCATGCTGGCCGGCGCGGTGTCCTACGCGCGGGCGCTGGAAGGCGCGGGGCTCAAGGCGGACGAGGCGCTGCGGCGGGTGACGCTGGGCCTGTCGGCGGACAACATGGCCTTTACGACGCTGGCCAAGACACGGGCGGCGCGCATGCTTTGGGGCCGGGTGTGCGAGGCCTCGGGCGCGGCTGTGCCCGCGCGGATCGAGGCGCGGTCATCGCGGCGGATGCTGTCGGCGGCGGACGCCTGGACCAACCTGCTGCGCCTGACGGCGGCCGGGTTCGGCGCGGGCGCCGGCGGGGCCGATGCGGTGGTGCTGGACCCGTTTGACGTGGTCGCCGAGGCGCCGACCGAGCTGGCGCTCAGACAGGCGCGCAATATCCAGCTGGTGCTGATGGAAGAGGCGCATCTGGGCCGGGTCGCCGATCCGGCGGGCGGGTCCTGGTTCGTCGAGAGCCTGACGCGCGAGATGGCCGGGGCTGCTTGGGCGCTGTTCCAGCAGATCGAGGCGGGCGGCGGGATCACGGCCGGGCTGGACCGGCTGGCCGATCAGGTCGCGGACGCCCGCACCCGGCGTGACGCCGCACTGAAGGACGGCAAGGCGCAGATGATCGGGGTCACGGTCCACCGGCCGGCGGATGCGAAGCCGGTTCTGGGCAGGGCCGAGACGGGCCGGTTCGCGCCCGTGAGTTTGACGAGCGCCTTCGAGGGAGCCGCGTGATGGGCATTCCGAGCGATTTTTCGAAGGTCGATTTCGGCGCTGCCCCGGTCGCCACGCCCAAGGGCGAAGGTCCGCTGTGGATCACGCCCGAGCGCATCGCGGTCGATCCGGTCTATGGGCCCGAGGCGCTGGAGGGCGCGGACTTCACCGGCGGCCTGCCGGGGATCGCGCCCTATGGGCGGGGTCCCTATCCGACCATGTATGTGACCAACCCCTGGACGGTGCGTCAGTACGCGGGCTTCTCCACGGCGGAGGAATCCAACGCCTTCTATCGGAGGAACCTCGCGGCCGGTCAGATGGGGCTGTCGATCGCCTTCGATCTGGCGACGCACCGGGGCTACGATTCCGATCATCCGCGCGTGGCCGGCGACGTCGGCATGGCGGGCGTCGCGATCGATTCCATCCTGGACATGCGCACGCTGTTCGACGGCATTCCGCTCGACAAGATGAGCGTGTCGATGACGATGAACGGGGCGGTCCTGCCGATCCTGGCGCTCTATATCGTGGCGGCCGAGGAGCAGGGCGTGGCCCCGGCCCAGCTGTCAGGGACGATCCAGAACGACATCCTGAAAGAGTTCATGGTGCGGAACACCTATGTGTATCCGCCCGCGCCCTCGATGCGGATCATCTCGGACATCTTCGGCTTCACCAGCCGGGAAATGCCGAAGTTCAATTCTATCTCGATCAGCGGCTATCACATGCAGGAGGCCGGAGCGACGGCCGACCTGGAGCTGGCCTATACGCTGGCCGATGGGGTGGAATACGCCCGCGCCGGGGTGAACGCCGGGCTGGATATCGACGCCTTTGCGCCGCGGCTCAGCTTCTTCTGGGCCATCGGCATGAACCCCTTCATGGAGATCGCCAAGCTGCGGGCCGGGCGGCTGCTGTGGGCCAGGCTGATCCAGTCGGAGTTCGCGCCCAAGTCGGCCAAGTCGCTGGCCCTGCGCGCCCACTGCCAGACCTCGGGCTGGTCGCTGGCGGCGCAGGATGTGTTCAACAACGTGGCGCGGACCTGCGTCGAAGCCATGGCGGCGGTCGGCGGCGGGACCCAGTCGCTGCACACCAATTCGCTGGACGAGGCCCTGGCCCTGCCGACGGACTTCTCGGCCCGGATCGCGCGCAACACGCAGCTGTTCCTGGCGCGCGAGAGCGACCTGACCTGGACGGCCGATCCGTGGGGCGGGTCCTACTATGTCGAGAGCCTGACACGGGACCTGGCCGAGCGGGCGTGGGTGCATATCGAGGAAGTCGAAAAGCTGGGCGGCATGGCCGCCGCCATCGAGGCCGGCGTGCCCAAGCGGCGCATCGAGGAGGCCTCGGCCCGGACCCAGGCGCGCATCGACACCGGCCGCCAGACGGTGGTCGGCGTGAACCGCTATTTCTCGGACCTGCCCGACGACATTCCGGTGCTGAAGGTCGACAATGCGGCTGTGCGGGCGAAACAGCTGGAGAAGCTGGCGCGGTTGCGGGCCGAGCGGGACGAGGCGGCGACGCAGGCCGCGCTGTCCGCGCTGACGGAGGGCGCGCGCGGGTCAGAGAACCTGCTGGCCCTGGCGGTGAACGCCGCGCGGGCCAAGGCGACGGTCGGCGAGATTTCTGACGCGCTGGAGGCGGCCTTCGGGCGGCACGAGGCCGTGCCGGAGGTGGTGTCGGGCGTCTATGCGAAGGAGGCCGGGGCCGATCCGAAGATCGACCGGGCGCGGGGCATGGTCGCGGCCTTCGTCGAAAACGACGGCGGGCCGCCGCGCATCCTGATCGCCAAGCTGGGCCCGGACGGGCACGCCCGGGGGCAGAAGGTGGTCGCCTCGGCCTATCAGGACCTGGGCTTCCAGGCCGAGGCCGGGCCGCTGTTCCAGACGCCCGAAGAGGCCGCCGAGGCTGCGGTGAAGGCCAACGTCCATGCGGTCGGCGCCAGCTCGCTGGCGGCCGGGCACCTGACGCTGGTGCCGGAGCTCAAGGCCGAACTGAAGAAGCTGGGCCGTGAGGACATCATGATCGTGGTCGGCGGGGTGATCCCCCCGGCGGACGTCGAGCCCCTGATCAACATGGGCGCGGCGGCCGTCTATCCGCCCGGCTCGGTCATCGCGGACACGGCCGTGGACCTGCTCGAGAAGCTGAACGAGCGGCTGGGTTACGCGCAGCCCAAGACCTAGAGGCGCTCCACGCCGCCGACGGCGACGACCGGGCCGCGGGCCTGGGGTGCGAGGGGTTCGCCGGCGGGCTCCAGCGAGATGGCCAGGGCCGCGGCGCCCTCGGCGGTCGGGCGCAGGGTCTGGGGCAGGCTGTGGGTCTGGCCGTGGGCCGGATCGATCGCGCCGACCAGGGTCGTCTGGCCCTGATCATCCACCAGCCACAGGGTCGGGATCGTCTCGCCCATGTCCATCTGCATGGTCGGGGCGACGTGCAGGGCGCCCGTCTGCGGATCATAGGTGATGGTCGCGATCGGCATGTCGGGATCTTCGGCGCTCATCAGGGTCGCGACGCTGACCGGCTGGACCTGGGCCGTGGCGGGCGCCTGGACCACGCGCTCGATCACGCGGGGATTGGCCGACAGGAAGGCGACGCCCGCCAGGGACGCGGCCAGCAGGCCGGTCGAGGCGAAGGCCCAGTTGCGCCAGAACCGCACCGCCCTGCCGTTGTCATTGGCGGCCTCGGGGCCGATGGCGTCCGACACGCGCGGCCAGACGGCCTCTGGCGCGGGTACCGGCTCGATCTCGTCATAGAGGGGCGCGAGCCGCTCGTTCCAGGCCGCGACGCCTTGCGCAAAGGCCGGATCGGCCTCCTCGCGCGTGGCCAGGGCCGCGTCCTCGGCGCCCGCATTCAGGCGCAGGGCCCGCTCGGCGGCGTTGTCGGCAGGGATGTCGTCGATGGTGTCGCTCATCCTTCGAGACACCCTTTCAGCTTCTGCAGCCCCCTGCGGATCCAGCTCTTCATCGTGCCCAGCGGGACGCCGAAGCGCTCAGCCAGGGTTTCATAGGTCTCGCCCTCGAAGAAGGCGGTGCGGATGGCCGCGCGCGACCGGTCCTCCAGCGTCTCGAGACAGCCGTACAGCAGGGTGGCCTCCTGGCCAGCCTGGACGACGGCGTCGGCGGTCGGGGCCTCGTCACGGATCTCGGCCGCCTCGTCCAGCGGACGGCCCGCAGGCCGCACCGCAGCCGAGCGGAGCCGGTCGATCGAGCGGTTGCGCGCGATCGTGGCCAGCCAGGTGATGGGGCTGGCGCGGGTGGCGTCAAAGCTTGCGGCTTTGCGCCAGACGGTGACGTAGGCGTCCTGCAAGACATCCTCGGCGGCTTGGCGATCTCCCAAGATACGCAGGCATACGCCAAATAGCTTCGCGGAGGTGGCGTCATAGACGCGCCGGAAGGCGGAACGGTCCCCTCGGCCCGCAAGAATCAAGGCCTCGGCCAACTCTTCGCGCGTCAGACTGACGGCCATGCAACCTCCCACGGGACCCGCCAGGACCTTCCACGGGTGGGGCCGAATTGGCAAGCCGGATGGGGGCCTAGCGAACCCGCTTGATGCGGGCGATCAGGGTGGCGAGGACCGGGGCGGCGAGCAGGGCCCCCGCCAGCCAGTCAACGGGCCCTTCCCAGAACAGGGCGATGACCAGCCCGGCCAGGCTCAGCGCGCCGATGACCAGCGGCCAGCCGAAGATGGCGCCAAGCGAGCGAGCTTCGGGGCGGATCACGCGGCCTTCCCCTTTCGCGGCAGCCACAGATACAGGCCCGAGATCAGGATCACGATCGTCGCCAGGTCCAGCAGGGCCCAGAGAATCTTGAGCCCCATCCCGCCGTAGTCACCGAAGTGCAGCGGCTGGGACAGGCCTAGAGTCTTCACATACCAGGGCGTCGGGGCGATGGCGGTCAGCTCGCCGGTGCTGGCGTCGATCAGGGCCGGGGTCGTCAGATTGGCCGTCAGCGGCGTCTCGCCGTGGAAGAAGACCGCATAGTGATGGTCCGTCGAATAGGCCGAGCCGGGGAAGGCCACGAACTGCAGAGTCATGCCGGGCAGCGCCTCGCGCGCCCGTTCGACTGCGACGTCCAGCGAGGCGCGCTGGCCCAGCGGCGCGGGCTCGGCATGGGCGGTGGTCAGCTCGGCCAGGGCCGTGTCCTTCCAGTGGGCGATGATCGGCACGGCCAGGGTGTTGACCACCCCGGTCACCCCCACGACCAGCAGCCAGGCGGTCGCCACGATGCCCAGCAGATTGTGCCAGTCCAGCCAGCGGGTGCGGGCGGTCTTCGATACCCGCACCGTCCCGAACGGCAGCCGCTTCATGAAGGGCGCATAGAGGACCACGCCCGAGACGACGGCGACCACCAGCATCAGGCCCATCAGGCCCAGGAACAGCATTCCCGGCAGGCCCAGGAACATGTCGGTGTGCAGTTGGAGCAGGAACTCCACGACCGGATGCCCCGCGACGAGCGGGGCGGGGTCGCCGCTGGTCTGGTCGATGGGCTGGAAGGCCATGGCCGAGCCCGGCGCATCGACCGTCGGACCCGAGGTGACGTTGACCACGGGCCGGTCGGTGTCGAAGGACATGAAGATCGGCTGGTGCCCCGGCTGGCGCTCAAGTGCGGTCTCCAGCACTTCGTCCAGGCTGAGCATGGAGGCCTCGGAGCCCGAAGGCGTCCAAGGCTCATCCAGCAGCAGGTGGTTCAGTTCGTGGCTGAACACCAGAGGCAGGCCCGTCAGGCACAGCATGAGCAGGAACAGGGTCGAGACGAGGCTCGACCATCTGTGTGTCCACGACCAGGCCTTGAGGGTCTTGGGGCTCATCCGGCTCAGAAGTCCGCCGAGACCGACAGGCTGAAGGTGCGCGGCGAACCCATGGTCAGGTAGTTTGCGCCCGGATAGCCGCCGACGGCCACCCAGTCGTCGCTGTCGGCCAGGTTCTCGACCCGGGCCCGCACGGTCAGGGGACGGCCGCCGGCTTCGAAAGCGTAGCGGACGCCGGCGTCAAACCGGGTCCAGGCATCCAGCTGGACGGTGTTGGCCGCATCGACCTCCTGCTCGCCGGTGTGGACCACGCGGCCCTCCAGCGTCAGGCCGTCGAGGGCGGCGACGTCATATTCCACGTTGGCGTTGAACTGGAACTCCGGCACGCCGATCGGGCGATTGCCGTCCAGCGCACCGCCGGCGGTCGAGGTCAGCTCGGCGTCCAGCCAGGTCATGCCGCCCAAGAGGCGCAGCCCCGGCAGGGGCTCGCCATAGGCCGAGATCTCCAGGCCCTGATTGCGCTGCTCACCATTGGCCGCGAAGACGCCGCCCTCAACGAAGGCGCTGGCCAGGGTCAGGCGGAACAGGCTGGCGGTGACGCCGAAGTCGCCGTTGTCGAACTTGATCCCGACCTCGGCCTGTTCGCCGCGGAAGGGCTCCAGCACCTCGCCGGCGTTGGTCACGGGCGACCCGCCGCTGGTCGCGGGCGCGATCTGGCCGGGGACCAGGGCCTCGGCGTAGTTGCCGTAGATCGAGAAGACCGGGTTCACCCGATAGAGCAGGGCGAAGGCCGGGGTCATCGCGTCGCTGTCGTAGGACGAGAGGCCAGCGCCGGTGTTGTAGTCATAGGTCCGGGTCGAGATGTCCTGCCAGCGGACGCCGAGCGTGGCGGTCAGGCGACCGTCCAGGAAGGTCGCCATGTCGGCCAGCGCGACGGACGAGTTACGCACCCGCTCGGTGGTCAGGGGATCGTCCAGGTCGCCGCCGATGAAGAAGTCCGGGGTCGGCGGGGCGACGTCGACGGGATTGTAGAGGTCGGTCGCGAAGGGGGCGAAGAAGCTGGAGAAGGCATAGGCGTTCTCGGAGCGCAGGTTCACCGATGAGGCCGAGGCCACCAGCCGGTGCTGGACCGGGCCGGTCCACAGCTCGGTGCGCACGCCCACGTCGCCCGACCAGACGGTGTCCTGGCGATTGTTGTCGAACCGATAGGCGGTCAGGCTGCCGTCCGCCGCCGCATTTGGATTGGCCAGCACATTGGCCTCTTCGCCCTGCCGCCCGCCGAAGGCTGCCCAGGCGGTGGTGGTCGCGCCCAGATCGATCTCGCCGCGCACCACGCCGAACAGCTGGCGCTCGTCCGTATAGGTCCAGGGCTGGGCCCAGTTGGTCTCCGCCGGCGGCGGGGTCGGCACGGCGCCCAGCGGGGTGACGGACGGACGGGGCGCGTCGATGTGGTGATCCTGGAAGCCCAGGTCGGCCGAGACGCGGGCAGTGTCCGAACGCCAGTCCAGACCCAGGCCGGCGACGAACAGCTGGCGGTCCTGATCCTCGACGGTGCTTTCGCCGTCGCGAAGGGCCAGGTTCAGGCGGGCGCCGAACGCATCGTCCAGGCCGAAGCGGCGGCCGAGGTCGGCGGCCAGATAGCCTTCGCCGCCCGATTCGAGACCGGCCGTCAGGCGGGTCAGGGGCTCGCTGCGGGCGCGCTTGGGCGTCAGGTTGAAGGCGCCGCCGACGCCCGATCCGCCGGGCGCGGCGCCGTTCAGGAAGGCTGAAGCGCCGTGGAAGACCTCGACCCGGTCCAGCAGTTCGGCGGCCACGAACTGGCGCGGCAGGACGCCGTAGACGCCGTTATAGGTCATGTCGTCGGAATAGACCGGGAAGCCGCGCACGACGTACAGCTCCTGGAAGTTGCCGAACCCCTTGGAGATCCGCACGACCGGGTCGTTCTGGAGCACGTCGGCGACGCTGGCCGCCTGCTGGTCGCGGATCAGCTGGTCCGTATAGGCCGTGATCGAGAACGGCGTGTCGATGGCGTCGAGATTGCCGAACAGGCCGACGCGGCCGCCCGTCGCCACCTGGCCGCCGGAATAGGTCGGACGCAGATCGACCTGGGAGCCCGTGACCACGATCTCGTCGACGACATCCTCCTGGACCTGGGCGGTGGCCGTGCCGGCGAGGGCGAGGCTGAGCGCGGCGGCCGAGGCGCCGACGAGGAGGCGGAAGGTCATGGGAGAAAATCCAGTCGATAATGCGAGTAGGTCGCATTATCGAGGTGGGCCCTGATCATCAACCCCCGGCAAGGCCCGGAGTGGACGGGTGTGGCCCTCGCGCTGCAGGCGCGGCCGGGCCCGAAAAAGAAAAGGCCCGGTCGTTCGACCGGGCCTGATCATTGTGGTGGTGCCGCCGGGCAGGATTGAACTGCCGACCTCAGCCTTACCAAGGATGCGCTCTACCACTGAGCTACGGCGGCTAATTCCGAGGAAGCGGCCCTATAGCCAAACCCCTTCGCTAGGGGAAGCCCGAAAGCTAGGATAATCGCATGAAGGACGATCCGCCCCCGGCGCCCAAACCCGAGAAACCCAAGCTGACGCCCAAGGAAGAGGCGCTGGCAAAGGCGCTCCGGGAGAATTTGCGAAGACGGAAGGCGCCGAAGGGCGACCGGGGTTGAGGATCCGACTGCGGACGGGCCCACACTGATTCCCCAAATCCACCCTGCCTTAGCCTTCGCCTTTTCCGTGGGCTGATGTAGAAGCGCTTTCCCGTCGCGGCCTGTCGTTCCGCCGGGCGCGCACAGGATAGAATATGGACCGCATCGCCATCGTCGGCGGCGCCCAGCTCAAGGGCGAAATTCCGATCAGCGGAGCCAAGAACTCCGCCATCAAGCTGATGGCGGCGTCGATCCTGACCGACCAGCCCCTGCGTCTGACCAACATGCCGCGCCTGGCCGACACCCGGTTCCTGGGCGACCTGCTGCGACAGTTCGGCATCGAGGTGACCGAGACCGACGGCCCGGACGGGCAGGAGACCCTGTTCGACGCGCGCGAGATCCGCTCGACCTTCGCCCCCTATGATCTCGTCCGCCAGATGCGGGCCAGCTTCAATGTGCTGGGGCCGCTGCTGGCCCGGACCGGCCATGCGCGGGTCAGCCTGCCGGGCGGTTGCACCATCGGGGCCCGGCCGGTGGACCTGCACATCGAGGCCCTGTCGCGTCTGGGCGCCTCGATGGAGATGTCCGAAGGCTATGTCTCGGCCCTGGCGCCCAACGGCCTGAAGGGCGCCGAGATCGAATTTCCGTTCGTCTCGGTCGGGGCGACCGAGCACACCCTGCTGGCCGCCGTGCTGGCCCAGGGCACGACGGTGCTCAAGAACGCCGCCCGCGAACCCGAGATCGGCGATCTGGCGCGGTGCCTGATCGCCATGGGCGCGAAAATCGAAGGCCTGGACACCTCGACCCTCGTGATCGAGGGCGTGACCTCGCTGAACGGGACCGACTGGTCGGTCATTCCCGACCGGATCGAGATGGGCTCCTACGCCGTGGCCGCCGCCATGGCCGGTGGTGAGGTTCGCCTGACCAAGGCTCGCGCCGAGCTGATCCAGGCCCTGACCGACAAGATGGTCGAGGCCGGTGTCGAGGTCGAAGCCACGAGCGACGGCGTCATCGTGCGGCGCGACCCGTCCCAGCGGCTGAAGGCCGTCAATGTGACGACCGAGGTCTATCCGGGCTTCGCGACCGACCTGCAGGCCCAGTTCATGGCCCTGATGACCCTGGCCGGGGGCGAAAGCCTGATCCACGAGAACATCTTCGAGAACCGCTTCATGCACGCGCCCGAGCTGTCCCGCCTGGGCGCCGAGATCCACGTCCACGCCGGCGAGGCGCGGGTTGTGGGTGTCGAGCAGCTGAAGGCCGCCCCGGTCATGGCGACCGACCTTCGGGCCTCGATCAGCCTGGTCATCGCGGGCCTCGCGGCCGAGGGCGAGACGACCGTCGGCCGGGTCTATCACCTGGACCGCGGCTTTGAGCGGATGGAAGAAAAGCTGGGCGCGTGCGGGGCGCGGGTCCGGCGGATCAAGGGTGATGGTGATGGGCGCTGAGGGCTGCGCCGGCCTGACGCCCCTTCGCCTGCTCGCGCAGGACGAAGGCGACCTGGCCATCCTGTCTGCGGCCCTGCAGGACGCGCTGATCCGGCGCGAGGACATCCGCTGGGAGCGCAAGGCGCGCCGCCTGACGCTGAGGATGACCCGCTATCGCTGGGAATCGGAGGGCGAATGCGCCCGGGTGCTGGCGGCGGTCCAGCTGGGCGACGTGGTCCAGGTGCGCTCGCGCGGCATCCCGCGTTCCCGCGACGCGATGCTGGACCTGCTGGCCGTCCACTATGAGCCGGGCGAGGCGCCGGGCGGATCGCTGACCTTCATGTTCTCGGGCGGAGCCGACCTGCAGGCCCATGTCGAATGCATCGACGCGGTCCTGGCCGACCTGACCGAATCCTGGCCGGCGCGGGTCGCGCCTGCCCATGCCGAGGCGGCGACCGAATGAGCGAACACCGGATCAAGGCCGTGAAGCTCGATCCGGACGGCCTGTCCGGCGCCTCGGCCGAGGTCGAGCATGAACGCCGCGTCGCCATCTATGATCTGGTCGAGGAAGCCGACTTCCGCCCCGCCGGCGCTGAAGGGGGACCCTACGAACTGATGCTGGGCCTCAAGGACAACCGCCTGTCGATGGACGTCGAGGGGCCGGACTATCGCCGGGGCCATATGCTGTCGCTGACGCCTCTGCGGGGCGTCATCAAGGACTATGAGCTGATCTGCGAGAGCTATCTGCAGGCGGTGCGCGGCGCGTCCCAGGCCCAGATCGAGGCCGTCGACATGGGTCGGCGCGGCCTGCACGACGAAGGCGCGCGAATCCTGCGCGAGCGCCTCGACGGCAAGATCGAGGTCGATCACGAGACCAGCCGGCGGCTCTTCACCCTGGTCTGCGCGTTGTGCAAGCGCGGCTGATCCAGACCTTGGGGTGACGCAGCCCCGCTTTTGGTGCATAAGCCCGCCCGCTTTCCGGTTCGCGCGTACGCCCCGCGTGGACCGGCCTTTAATTCAGGGCGAGAGAGACCGCATGGCGAAGGAAGAACTTCTCGAGTTTCCCGGCGTAGTCTCGGAACTGCTGCCGAACGCGACCTTCCGCGTCACGCTCGAGGACAGCGGTCACGAGATCATCGCCCACACGGCCGGCAAGATGCGCAAGAACCGCATCCGCGTCCTGGCCGGCGACAAGGTGCTGGTCGAAATGACCCCCTATGACCTGACCAAGGGTCGCATCACCTACCGCTTCAAGTAAGGGCGGGCTCTGATGAGCCGCCGCCCCGAACTCGTTCTGGCATCGGCCAGTCCGCGCCGTCTGGAGCTTCTGGCCCAGATCGGAATCACGCCTGACCGCGTGATTCCCGCCGACGTGGATGAGACGCCCCTTAAGGATGAGACGCCGCGGCGTCTGGTCCTGCGGCTGGCCGAGATCAAGGCGCAGGCGATCGCGGCCGTGAACCCTGACGCCTATGTCCTGGGCGCCGACACGATCGTGGCGGTGGGGACGCGCATCCTGGGCAAGCCTGTGGACGCCGCCGACGCCGAACGGATGCTGAAGCTGATGAGCGGCCGGGCTCACAAGGTGATGACCGGCGTCTGTGTCATTGCGCCGGGCGGGCGGCAGGGCTCGCGCCTGGCCGAAACCCGGATCAAGTTCCGCCACCTGTCGCCCGATGACATCGCCCGTCACATCGCCGTCGGCGAGTGGAAGGACGCGGCCGGCGCCTACAAGGCGCAGGGCATCGCCGGCGGTGACATCGCCTATCTGTCGGGCTCGCACAGCGCGGTGGTGGGCCTGCCCCTGTTCGAGACGCGCAATCTTCTGACGGGCATGGGCTACCGGCCATGAGCCGGGTCGAGGTCTTTCTGGACGAGACGCCGGGCGAGACGCGCGGGGTCGTGGTCCGGGATGGCCGCTTTGAACATTTTCTGATCCAGCGTGACGATGAGCCGGCCGCCTGGCGGCGCGGCGCACGTTCGGTCGGCCGGGTGGCGCGGATCGAGCCGGGCCTTAAGGCCGCCTTCGTAGATCTGGGCGAGGGGCCGCAGGGCTTCCTGCCGCTGAGTGGCGGGCTCAAGCCCGCCGAGGGCGAGGCCGTCGAGGTGCTGACCGTCGCCGGACCGCGCGAGGACAAAGGACCCACGCTGCGCTGGGTAGGGCCGTCGGCGGGCGCGCCGCGTCTGCTGGAGGCCGGGCCGGATGTTTGCGCCCGGCTTGCGGCCCTGGCCCCGGGCGCCTGCCCCGTGACGGGCGCGCCGGCCATTCAGGCCGCGCTCGATGCGGGTGATGAGGCGCTGGACAGCGGCCTGGTCGTCCGCGATGTCGGGCTGGATCTGAAAATCGAACGGACGCGGGCGCTGATCGCGGTGGACCTGGACTGGGCCCAGGCCGGCGGCGGGCGACAGGCGCGTGATCGGGCCAACGTCCGGGGCCTGGCCGAGGCGGCGCGGATGATCCGCCTCAAGGGTTGGGGTGGGCTGGTCGCCATCGATCTCATCGGGACCGGCCACGACGGCAAGGCGATCGAGGCGGCGGCCCGGCGAGCCTTCGGCGGCATGGACGATCTGGCCCTGGGGCCGGTCAACCGGTTCGGCGTGCTGATGCTGTCCCTGCCTTGGCTGGGCCGGCCGGTCGAGGAACTGATCGACGGCGGAGATCGGGCAAGAGCGCTGGATGCCGTGCGCCGCCTGAGGCTGGCCCTTCTGAAGGAGACGGGCTCCGCCCGGATCGTCCTGCGGTGCGGCCCGACGCTGGCCGGGATCTCAGCCCCCTGGGTCGAGGCCCTGGGCCCGCGAGCCGTCCTGTCCGCCGAAACCGAACTGGAAGGGCTGAGCCCGATTGTGGAGAGCGCCTGATGGCCCAGCCCCAATGTCCGATCTGCAGCAAGGCCCCGGCCGACCCGGCCTATCGCCCGTTCTGTTCGCGGCGCTGCGCGGACCTGGACCTGCAGGGCTGGCTGAGCGGCAAATACGCGATCGCGGCCCAGGAAGAAGACGATCCGGACGCCGACCGGCCGCTCGGTGACGACTAGCCGAAAGCGCCGCTGGACAGGGCGGGACGGCTCGCCTATAGACCCCGCTCCCGCGAATGCGGGCCCGGGCCTGGGTAGCTCAGTTGGTAGAGCAGCGGATTGAAAATCCGCGTGTCGGTGGTTCGAATCCGCCCCCAGGCACCATTTCCCACATTATCAAGAATCACTCAGCCGATCCCGCATCGGACGCCTCATGCGCGTCGCACGCCAGCGAACGCTGATACCGGTGTCATCTCCTTGAATGGCGCGGTCACGTCAATGACACGATCATTAATGATTGTGAGGATTGGGCTTCCGGCGAAGACCAAAGTTTTTCGGTGTCACGTGGCTTCCCCCGGCAGGTGAAAAGGGCCAACGCGCCCTTGACGCTCCGGCGCCGCTTCGCCAAAGGAGCCTGTCCGCCAATTTAGCAGGCGGGGAATTTCGCCGCGTTGGGCGCGAAAGGCAGGAACGCCTTAGCTCTCCGACGCATTTGGGTAATGGGTGAAGGGCGTCCAAGGGCGTGCGACACTCGGTCTCTCTAAACAGGTCAGACCAAGCAGGAACTGGCGAACGATGATCGAACTGAAGAAAACCAACCTCCTCCTCGCGTTCGCCGGGGCCGCCGCCATCATGATGGCTGCGCCTGCCATGGCCGCGCCCACCCCGCCGGCCGGTGAAACGCCCGCCGCTGCGACTGACGCCGCCGCCGCTCCGGCGACCCCGGCTGAAGAAACCGCCGCTCCGGCCGCGGACGAAGAAGAAGCCGCCCAGGTCGGCGGTGAAGCCCACGGCGAACTGACGCCGGTCGGCATGTTCATGCAGGCCGCGATCGTCGTTAAGGTCGTCATGATCGGCCTGCTGCTGGCCTCGGTCTTCTCGTGGACCCTGCTGCTCATCAAGCTGTTTGAGTTCGGCTCGCTGAACCGCGCTTCGGACCGCTTCCTGGAAGCCTTCCGCGGCGCCACCACGCTCGCCGAAATCCGTCGCATCGCGACCTCGGAAGAGCATGAAGGCAACCCGCTGGCCGATATGGCCGCTGCGGCGACCGACGAAGTCGAAATGGGCCGTCAGGCCGGCCTGCAGGTCACCGGCGAGCATCGCGACTCGACCCTGTCCCGCGCCCAGGCCGCCGTCGCCGCCGTTCAGGCGGGTCTGGCCAAGCGCCTCGCTGGCGGTCAGCAGTTCCTGGCCTCGGTCGGTTCGGCTGGTCCGTTCATCGGTCTGTTCGCCACCGTTTACGGCATCATGAACTCGTTCATCGGTATCGCGAACACGAACACCACCAACCTGGCCGTCGTGGCTCCGGGTATCGCCGAGGCCCTGCTGGCCACCGCGATCGGTCTGTTCGCCGCTATCCCGGCCGTTATCTTCTACAACTACTTCCAGGTCCGTATCGCTGCGTTCGGCACCCGCGCCGACCAGTTCGGCACCGAGCTGGTGAACCGCATCTCGCGTCAGCTCGACCGGGGGGCGTAATCTAGATGGGCGCCAAGCTTTCAGGGCCTGGCGGCGGTTCGAAGTACACCGTCGAGCAGAACAACGAGATCAACGTCACGCCCTTCGTGGATGTGATGCTCGTCCTGCTCATCATCTTCATGGTGGCGGCGCCCCTGGCGTCCGTCTCCATCGAAGTGGAGCTGCCGACAGCCGTCGCAGAACCCGCTGAGAACCCGCCGAAGCCGGTGTACATCTCCATCCAGTCGAATGACCGGGTCTATCTGGGCGACTTCCCCGTCCAGGTCGAGGAGCTTGGCGCCGAGCTGAACGCCAATATCGGCACTCGCAATCCGACCGAGGAACGCATCTTCATCCGCGCCGACGAAGGGGTCCGCTACGGCCGCTTCATGCAGGTGATGAACGCCCTCCAGGACGCGGGCTATTACAGTGTGGCGCTTGTCGGTGAAGACAACGCGCCGGCCGGCAGCTGAGGAGAGGGAGCATGACTGAAGAAGTAATCCGTCGTCGCGACCCCCTTCTCGATCCGCCGATCAAGAAGGGCCTGTTCGGGCTTCCCGCCCACGTGCTGATCATCCTCGCGGTGGTCATCATCGGGGTGCACGCCGCGATCATCTACGCCCTGTACAAGCAGCGTTTCGAACTCGTGCTTCGCGAGTATTCGGACCAGGCGGTCGAGGTCGAGATCATCGATCCGATCGAACCGCCGCCGCCTCCGCCGCCTCCGCCTCCGCCGCCGGACACGCCTCCGCCGCCGAAGCTGCAGGTTCGCGAAGCGGTGCTGCCGCCCTCGAACATCGCCCCTCCGCCGCTGGTGACCCCGACGGTCGAGAAGGAAGATCGTATCGAGTATCAGGGCCCGCCGCAGATCACGCCTACCCCGCCGCCGCCGCCGGCTCCGCCGGCTCCGCCGCGGCCTCCGGTGATCACCAACGTCCAGTGGTCGCGTCGCCCGTCGCTCCGCGCGGACGACTATCCCGAGCGCGCTCTGCAGCGTGAAATCGAGGGTAGCGCCACCCTGCGGTGCACCGCCCGCGCCGACGGCGCGCCGGTGAACTGCCAGGTGGTCGAAGAGTCGCCCTCGGGCTACGGCTTCGGTCAGGCTGCGGTTCGCGTCGTTCAGCGGGGTCGCCTGACGCCGCAGACCGTCGATGGCGCGGCTCAGAACGCCACCTTCACCGTGCGGATTCCGTTCCAGCTCGGCGGCTAAGGCGTAAGGCCAGAACCAGGAATAGCGCCCCGGACCTCAGGTCCGGGGCGTTTTTCTTTGCCTGTTACAGCCCCGGGCAGCGGAGCCATACGTCGGGCCAGGCGTTAGCGGCAGCTGTCAGATCTGTCCGGAGACACCCCATGCACCGCATCCTTCCCGTCCTCGCCATCGCCACGCTCGCCGGGGCGCCGATCGCCGCCTGCACCTACAACGAAGCCCTGGGCCGTGATCAGCTAGTGCTGGTCGACGAGAACGCCCTGGCGACCGCCGGCCAGCAAGCCTGGGCCCAGGCCCTGGCCAGCAACCCGGTGTCGCGTGACGCCGCACAGAATGAGCGGCTGCGTCGGGTCGGCGGGCGCATCGTCCAAGCTGCGGGGCTGAACGCCACAGGCTGGGAATACGCCGTCTTTGTCTCGGACCAGCCCAACGCCTTCGTGCTGCCCGGCGGCCGCATGGGCGTGACGACGGGCCTGCTGGCCCTGGTGCGCAATGACGACCAGCTGGCGACGGTGATCGGCCACGAGGCGGCGCACGTCCTGGCCCGTCATGCCGCGGAGCGCTATTCGCAAACGGCGCTGGCTCAGACGGGCATCCAGGTCGCCTCGGGCGTCGCCGGCGACTACGGCCAGGCGGTCGGCGCCCTGGGCGGTATCGGGGCCCAGGTCGGCGTGTTGCTGCCGTTCTCGCGCCGACACGAGCTGGAGGCCGACCGCATCGGCGTCGATGTCATGCAGCGCGCCGGCTACAATCCGCGCGAGGCCCTGGCGCTGTGGCGACTGATGGCCCAGCAGGGCGGCGCCTCGGCCCCTGAGTTCGCCTCGACACACCCGTCGGATTCGACGCGGATCGCCGCGCTTGAGGCCTATCTGAACGAGCGCGGCTGGTAGGCCCTGATCGCGCCGCTTGAATGGCCGCGAGAGTGCGGCTAGAAGCGCCCCCTGCTTGAAAGAGCGCCGCCCTAGCTCAGTTGGTTAGAGCGCCAGATTGTGGCTCTGGAGGTCTCCCGTTCGATCCGGGAGGGCGGTACCATTTCAGACCTTCGACCCGACGCATGAGGCCATGCGCCGGGTTGACGTGCAGGGGCCAAGCTGGCTCTCTGATCATAACATGGCCGAAAAGGCTGGTTTCCAAGCGCCCGGAGAGGTGCGGGGAACGTCGTTCAGGAGAAGTAGGCGTGACATCGCAAGCCGATATTCCGGGGCTTTCGCCGGCCCCGACGCAACACCGTGAATTGATCGACTGGGTGGCCCGCATCGCCGCCCTGACCAAGCCCGACCGCATCCACTGGTGCGACGGCTCCCAGGAAGAGGCGGATCGCCTGGCCGACCAGCTGGTCGAGGCCGGCACGCTGAAGCGCCTGGACCCGGTCAAGCGGCCGAACTCCTTCTATGCGGCCTCCGACCCCAAGGATGTCGCCCGCGTCGAGAGCCGGACCTTCATCTGTTCGGAAAACGAGATCGATGCCGGTCCGACCAATAACTGGGCCGAGCCCGCCGAGATGCGCGAAAGGCTGGATGGCTTGTTCGATGGCGCCATGAAGGGCCGCACGATGTACGTCGTGCCGTTCTGCATGGGCCCGCTGGGATCGCCGATCTCCGCCCTGGGCGTCGAGATCACCGACAGCGCCTATGTCGTGCTGTCGATGCGGGTGATGACGCGCATGGGCAAGGGCGCGCTGGACCAGCTGGGCGATGACGGCTTCTTCGTGCCGGCGGTCCATACCCTGGGCGCTCCGCTGGCAGCTGGCCAGAAGGACGTGCCGTGGCCGTGCAACGACGAGAAGTGGATCGTCCACTTCCCCGAGAGCCGCGAGATATGGTCGTTCGGCTCGGGCTATGGCGGCAACGCCCTGCTGGGCAAGAAGTGCTACGCGCTGCGGATCGCCTCGGTGATGGCCCGCGACGAGGGCTGGCTGGCCGAGCACATGCTGATCCTCAAGCTGACCTCTCCGGAAGGCAGCGAGAAGTATGTCGCGGCGGCCTTCCCGTCGGCCTGCGGCAAGACCAACCTGGCCATGCTGGAGCCGACGCTGGACGGCTGGAAGGCCGAGACAGTCGGGGACGACATCGCCTGGATGCGCTTCGGCGACGATGGCCGCCTGTACGCGATCAATCCGGAATTCGGCTTCTTCGGCGTGGCGCCGGGGACCTCTGCCAAGACCAACAAGAACGCGCTCGAGACCCTGAACGAGAACACCATCTTCACCAACGTCGCCCTGACCGACGACGGCGACGTGTGGTGGGAAGGCATGACTGATAGCGCGCCGGAAGGCCTGACCGACTGGCAGGGCAACCGCTGGTCGCCGGAGAGCGGCGGCCTGGCGGCCCACGGCAATGCGCGCTTCGCGGCGCCGGCCAGCCAGTGCCCGGCCATCGCGCCGGAATGGCAGGACCCCAAGGGCGTGCCGATCTCGGCCATCCTGTTCGGCGGACGCCGGGCCTCGGCGGTGCCGCTGGTCACCGAAGCCTTCGACTGGGAGCACGGGGTCTTCATGGCCTCGAACGTCGCGTCGGAAGGCACGGCGGCGGCTGAGAACAAGGTCGGCGAACTGCGCCGCGACCCCTTCGCCATGCTGCCCTTCTGCGGCTACAACATGGGTGACTACTTCGCCCACTGGCTGAAGCTCGGCTCCGAGGCCGACCCGGAGAAGCTGCCGAAGATCTACTTCGTCAACTGGTTCCGGAAGGACCAGCGGGGCAAGTTCGCCTGGCCGGGCTTCGGCGAGAACTCGAGGGTCCTGAAGTGGATCGTGGAACGTCTGGACGGCAAGGCGGCGGCGCAGGATACGCCGATCGGCCGGACGCCGGCCGAAGGCTCGCTGGACCTGACCGGGATGGAAATCTCGGACGAGCACCTGGACCTGCTGCTGAACGTCGACGCCGAGGTGTGGCGCGAGGAAGCCTCGCTGGTGCCCGGTCACTACGAGCGCTTCGGCGACCGTCTGCCCAAGGCCCTGTGGGACCAGCTGGCGGCGCTGAACGCCCGTCTGGAAGCCGAGGCCGCTCCGGCCCAGAGCCGCGAGACGGTCGACGCCTGAACGCCGGGAGCGCCGCGTGAGCAGCGCTGACGTCATCATCATCGGAGCCGGGGCTCTCGGCTCGGCGGTCGCCGCCGAGCTGAGCCTGCGTGGCCGCCGCGTGGCCGTGCTGGCGCCCGATGAGGTGAGCGCCTCGGCGCGGGCGGCCGGCATGATCGCGCCCGCCTTCGAGAGCGTGCTGGACCAGCCGGAGCATGCCGACATCCTGCGGCAGGCCGCCGGCCTGTGGCCCGACTTCGCGGCGGCGACGGGCGTGCGCCTGTATCGCGAGGGCGCCGAATGGCGGGGAGGCGACCCGGCCGCGATGGCGGCGCGTCTGGAGGCCCTTGGGTTTCGAGCCGAACAATCAGGCGGGACGGTGCTGGTTCGCGATGAGGCGCGGGTCGACCCGGAACAGGCGCTGGTCGCGCTGGCTGAGAGTGTCGATCGACACTTCGGAACGGCGGTCGCGCTCGGCGAGGGCGGGGGACGCCACGAGGTCCGGACCGATTCGGGCGAGACCTTGCGGGCCGGCGCGGTCGTGCTGGCGACTGGCTGGGCGCCGCCGGCGTGCGGCCTGGTCCTGCCGCCGATCCGGCCGATCAAGGGACAGGCGATGTGGTTGAAGGGGCCGGCGCCCGAACGGGTGCTGCGCGGCGAGGGCGTCTATGTGGCGCCACGGCCCGGCGGGGTGATGGTCGGAGCGACCATGGGAGATGGCGAGAGCGACATCGGGATCGATCCCGAGGTGACCCGCACGCTGATGGACCGCGCTATCGCGATCTGGCCGGAGCTGGCCGGGGCGGAGCTGGTCGAGGCCTATGCGGGGATCCGGGGCGCGAGCCCGGATGGCCTGCCCTATGCGGGGCGGCTGGCGCCGGGTGTCCATGCCGCCCTGGCGCCGCGGCGGAACGGCTGGCTGCTGGCGCCGCTGGTCGCCAGGATCGTGGCCGACGCCATGGAAGGCGGCGACCCGGACGCCATGGCCGAGGCGATGGATCCGGGCCGCCTGACCTGACCGTCAGCCGATGGCGAAGGTCAGCGGGATGTTGACCCGCGAGCCCTCGACGGCCTGGCCGTCAACCGTGCGTGGGCTGAGCCGGAAATAGCGGCTGAGGCTGAGGGCGGCGCGTCCGAAGCCCTCGCCCGAAGGCGTCTCCGAGGTGACCGTGCAGTTGGTCACTTCGCCCGAGGCCAGCACAGCGCAGTTCAGGACGGCGCGACCCGAGACGCCATCGGCGGCGGCCCCGCGCGGATAGGCGCGCTCCATCTGGCTGGCCGAGGGCTGGCGCACCCATTGCGGATTGCGGATGACCGACGGCGGGGCGGGCGGCGTGGGCTCCACGC
>JAEYWU010000141.1 GCA_023428785.1 Pseudomonadota bacterium | reverse complement strand
AGCTCAAAGCGCTCCCGGTCCCGGCGGAAGAAGCCGAAACCCGAGCCGCTCGCGTGAACCGACCGGGGGCGGCGCAGGACCTGCGCCGAAAACATAAACGCGTCCTACGGCGAAAGCACGGACGCATCTCAACGGTTCCCGGGCTCAGGCCCGGCGCCGCCCCGGCCTCTCCATCCCTTCATGCGGCTTGCCGCATGAAGTCGATACGCCTTGTCATCCCGGCCAACGAGGCGAAGCCGAGGCCGAGCCGGGACCGCGAGGCTGCGGAGCCGTGCCCGGTTTCAATCCTCCCCTGTCAGCGGAGGGAGAAGATCGTCCTAGTCCCTAGCCCCCAGCCCCTAGTCCCTTCTCCCCAATCCCCATTCCCCCTAAACACCGTCCCATGAGCCCTCGCCTTTCCGCCCAGCCCGAAATCCTGCGCACCCGCGCCTGGGGCGACTACGCCCTCGTCGATTCCGGGGACGGCAAGAAGCTCGAGCGTTACGGCAAGGCTCTGGTCGTGCGTCCCGAGCCCCAGTGCCTCTGGGCGCCCGCGAGGCCCGAGCTCTGGTCAAAGGCCGACGCCGTCTTCGATCCGACCGACGATGACGAGGCCGGCAACTGGCGCTTCAACAAGCCCCAGCCCGAGACCACCGAACTCTCGTGCGGAGAGGCGCGGTTCAATGCCCGTTTCACGAACTTCCGCCACCTGGCCTTCTTCCCGGAACAGGCGGCCAACTGGGAATGGCTCAAGGCCGCCGTCGAGAAGCGCGAACGCCCGAAGGTCCTGAACCTGTTCGGCTACACCGGCGTGGCGTCGCTCGTCTGCGCCGCCGCCGGCGCCGAGGTCACCCACGTCGACGCCTCCAAGAAGTCCGTCGGCTACGCCCGCGAGAACGCCGGCCTGTCGGGCATCTCCAACGTTCGCTGGATCGTCGAGGACGCCCGCAAATTCGTTCAGCGCGAGGTCCGGCGCGGCAACCGCTATCACGGCATAATCCTGGACCCGCCAAAGTACGGTCGCGGGACCGACGGAGAGGTCTGGCGTCTGTTCGAGGACACCCCCGAGCTGGTCAGCCTGTGCGCTGAGTTGCTGGACGACGACGCAGCCTTCCTGCTGATCAATGCCTACGCCGCGAGGATCTCCGGCATGGCCCTTGCCCATCTGCTGGCCGACCGCCTCAAGGACCGGGGTGGCGTGATCGACTGGGGCGAACTAGGTCTGCTCGAAGACAGCCCTCGCTCAGCCGAAATCGGCCTGTCGTTCTTCGCGCGCTGGAGCGACCTGTGAGCCGCGTCCGCGAGATCACCTCGCTGACCAATGACACGATCAAGGCCATCCGCGCCCTCAACATGAAGAAGGCCCGCGAGCAGACCTCGACCTTCCTCGCCGAGGGGCTGAAGTTCATCGGCGAGGCGCTGGACCTCGGCCAGGCCCCGCGCCAGTTGCTGGTCGGCAAGGACGCCCGCCCGCATCCCCTGCTCGACCGCGCCCGCACCGCCACCCTCGACGGTGGCGGCGAAGTCATCGTCGTCACCCACGAAATCCTCGAAAAGGTCTCGCGCAAGGACAATCCCCAGACCGTCCTCGCCGTCTTCGACCAGCGCTTCCTGCCGCTCGACCAGATCCGCCCCGAGACCAGTCCCTGCTGGGTCGCGCTCGAACAGGTCCGCGATCCCGGCAACCTCGGCACCATCATCCGCACCGCCGACGCCGCAGGCTGCGGCGGCGTCATCCTGATCGACGACTGCGTCGACCCCTTCAGCGTCGAGGCCGTGCGCGCCACCATGGGCTCCATCTTCGCCGTCAGCGTCAGCCGCGCCACGCGCGAGGAATTCCTGGCCTGGCGCGCTGGCTTCCCCGGCTCCGTCGTCGGCACCCGTCTGGACGCGGCCCACGACTACCGCGCCGCGCCCTACCGCCGCCCGACCCTGATCCTCATGGGCAACGAACAGGCCGGCCTCACCGACGCCCTCGCCGCCGCCTGCGACCTCACCGTCAAGATCCCCATGCGCGGCCGCGCCGACAGCCTCAACCTGGCGATCGCCACGGGCATCATGGTCTATGCAGCGACGGAGGGGGTGTGATGCGCTTTCTGGCTTTGGCCTTGGCGCTTCTCGCTGTGCCCGCGTCCGTGAATGCTCAGTCGGCGACCTTCCTCGCCCAGCGGGAGGCGGCGCTCGAAACGGTCGCGGGGACTGGCCGTCCCTTCGCCGGTGTCAGCATTTTCGACTACCTGCCTCGAACCTGGGAAATCGCGACTTTCCATGTCGCCTGGACAGGCCCGCAAGGCGCCCGACAGGCCCATTGGATGGTTCGGCGAAGCTGGGGCCGCGGCGAGGTTACCGAGGGCGTTCTCTGGGCGGACTCCCGTACCTGCGCTGCGCTTACTGGAGTGCTGGCGGCGATGGAGGCGGAGGTCGCTGCCTGGCCCGATGTGCCCGGCCTTGGTCGGACCGACGATCGCATCGGCATGGTCATGGACGGATCCGAGGTCCGCTTCTGGAACCAGTGGGCGCGGATCGGAACCGAGGGAACCGTTGTAAAGCTGGAGATCGAGGGCAACGTCAACTCTCCCGCATACGGCTGGTGGACCACCGCGCGCGATGAGCTTTCCGCCTGCTGGTTGGAAGAACAGCCATCCTAGCCGTCTCGGAGAATGGTGGCCCTAGCCCTCAGGCTCGAACGCCAGCCCGTCGCCGACGTCCTCAAGCCAGATCGGCCCGTCGCCCGGCGCCGCGCGCCAGGTTTCACGCTCGCGGCTGTCGCCGATGTTGCCCGTGGTCACGCTCATCCGGCGGGTCACATAGTTGATGCTGCGCTCGGTCCATTCGCCGGAGCCGCGGTGCATGTCCAGGTCATCGAAGCCGATCAGCTGGAACCGTTCAGCGTTGAGCCGGAAGGTGAAGGTCCGGCGCCCCATGCCCCAGCCGCCGGCCGACATGAATCGACCGACCGAAACCCTCAGGGAACCGCGCCGGATCGCCGGGCCCTCGACGTCACTCAGCACATCCTCCAGCGTTGGGCTGTCGGATCGCGGGATCAGCTCGGTGTCGACCGCCACCCGGCGATATTCCACCCCGTCGGACAGGGCGATCAACAGCATCCGCGGGTTCGTGTCCCACGGGTTCTGACCCAGGCCGTCATGATCGATGATATTGCGCGGGTCCCGGTCCCTCAGGACCAGCGCCATGTCAGGCGCGCCGTCGCCGTTCAGGTCTCCGTGCGCCTCGTGCTCGACCGTCCAGCCGCTGGGCGCGAACCCGTCCGGGGTCACCGCTCTGGCCGGCGCCTCCGGATAACGTACCGGCGGGACCGACAACTGGGCGCCGGCGAGGGCGGCGACGGCAAGCGAAACCAACATGAACCAATCCCCTGACGCCCGACGCTATCGCGGCGCCGGTGCCTTCGCCACAGCAGGCTGCGCTTCAGGTTCCGCGCGGCTTGGCGCGTGTCGTCGGCGCCGCACTGGCCGGATCGTCCGGCCAGAGGTGCTTCGGGTACCGCCCCCGCATCTCGCTGCGCACCGCCGTCCACGACCCTTTCCAGAATCCCGGCAGGTCCCGTGTCAGCTGGATCGGCCGGTGTGCCGGGCTCAGCAGTTCGAACAGCAGCGGCGTCCGCCTTGGTCCCACCAGCGGATGCTGGGCCACGCCATACAATTCCTGAACCCGCACCGAGACCGTGGGCCCCGCCTCCGCGCCGTAGTCGATCCGCAGGCGCGATCCCGTCGGGGCCTCGAAACGCTCGGGCGCCTCTGCGTCCAGCCTGCGCACGACATCCCAGGCCATGAGCCCCCGCATCGCCGCCGCCAGGTCGCCGTCGCTGAGGTCCGACAACCGCCGCTTCCCCACGAGCAGTGGCTCGAGCCATGCCTCCAGCGCCGCCATCAGCCCCGCGTCCGTTAGGTCCGGCCAGCTGTCATCCGTGGCCCGCAGGAAGGCCACCCGCGCCCTCAGGGCCTCTACGGCCTCTCCCATGGCCAGCGCCGCGAGGCCCTTGCGCCGGACCTCCCCCATCAGGGCGGTAGCGATCATCTGCGGATCGGGCCGGTCTATCCGGCGCTCCTCCAGCACCAGCGCGCCCAGTTTCAGCCGACGCGTCGCCGTGGCGCCGCCGGGCGCATCCAGATCAAGCCGGTCTTCGACCTCCAGCTGGTCGGCGAAGCCATCCCTCAGCGCCGCTTCGGCTATCGGAGCGGCCAGCAGAATCCGGTCACGCGATGATCCCCCGCCCAGTTCCGCCACCGCGAGCCAAGGCTCCCGCGCCAGCCGGTCGGTCGCCTCAATCCAGCACCCGCGCCCCGACGCAAGCAGAAACTCCCCCGGCTTGCCTCGCGCCTTCGCGATGCGGTCCGGGAAGGCTTCGGCCAGCAGCGGTCCGGGCTCGCCATGCCCCTCCCCGCCGACCATCCTGGCCCAGCGGCTAGCCAAGGCCCGGGCATCCTTCGCCCGGCCCGATCCATCGCGGTCGAGACGCTCCAGGCGATGCAGCAGATCCGCGTCGTTTCCGCCCAGCCCCCGCTCCGTGAGCAGCACCGCGATCCGGGCCGCCGTCGTCGCCTCACCGCGCTCAGCGGCTCTCACCAGCATGTTCGCCAGCGGCGCAGGCATAGGCAGATCGGCGACACGGCGCCCCCGCTTCGTCAGACCTCCAGCTTCGTCCAGAGCCCCGATCCGCTTCAACTCTGCCACGGCCTGATCCCACGCGGCCTTCGGCGGCGGGTCGAGGAACATCAGGCCCTCTGGAGACTTCGCACCCCACCGTGCCAGATCGAGGACCAGCCCCGTCAGGTCCGCCTCGAGAATCTCCGGCCGATCGAAGGCGATCAGGCCCCGCGTCTCCGCCTCGTCCCAGAGCCGGTAGCAGACGCCCGGCTCCGTCCGGCCCGCTCGCCCCCGCCTCTGATCCGCGGAGGCTCGCGATACCCTCACCGTCTCCAGCCGGCTCAGGCCCGATCCCGGATCGAACCGCGCCACCCGCGACTGGCCCGCGTCGATCACCACCCGGACCCCCTCGATGGTCAGGCTGGTCTGGGCGATGGCCGAGGCCAGCACCACCTTGCGGGTCCCGGCCGGCGCCGGGCTGACGGCCCGGTCCTGCGCAGCGAAGTCCATGGCCCCGTAGAGCGGCGCGATCGTCACGTTCGCCGGTAGCCCGCGCTCCAGAAGCCGTTCTTCCGTCCGACGGATTTCGCCCTGCCCGGGCAGGAAGACCAGAACGGATCCGGTCTCCTCAGCCAGGGCCTTCTGAACAGCGCGCACCGCCCCGTCCTCGATCCGGTCGGGTCGCCCCAGATAGCGGGTCTCGACGGGAAAGGTCCGGCCCTGACTCTCGATCACCGGCGCATCCAGCCGCCCCGCGATCGCCGCCCCGTCCAGCGTCGCCGACATCACCACCAGCCGAAGGTCGTCGCGCAGCAGGCTTTGCGCCTCAATCGCCAGAGCCAACCCCAGATCGGCGTCCAGGCTGCGCTCGTGAAACTCGTCGAACAGCACTGCGCCAACGCCTTCCAGCGCCGGATCATCCAGGATCATCCGCGTGAAGACGCCTTCGGTGACGACCTCGATCCGGGTCCGCGCGCTGACGCAGCTTTCCATGCGGACTCGATAGCCGACCGTCTCACCCGGCCGCTCGCCCAGCACCTGGGCCATGCGCCGGGCGGCCCCCCGCGCCGCCAGTCTGCGAGGCTCCAGCACGATAATCCGCTGACCGGACAGCCACGGCTCGTCTTTCAGGGCGAGCGGCGTGACCGTCGTTTTGCCCGCTCCCGGCGGCGCTACGAGCACGACGTTGCGCCCGTCGGCCAGCGCCGCCTTCAGCGCCGGTATGGCCTCATCGATCGGAAGGCCCGAGGCCGGCTGTGGCATGAGCGGGGTCGGCAGGTCCTAGGCCAGCAGGCCCGGGAACAGCCCGATCACCAGGATGGCGGCGACCGCCAGCGGGCAGAGCCAAGCCACCAGGAAGCGCCAAATCTTGAGCGCGCCCGTTGACAGTCCCGTCTCGGCGTCCACGATCTTCCGGTCCGCGATCCAGCCCACGAAGATCGCCGTGATCAGGCCCGACAGCGGCAAGAACAGCCGCGAGGTCAGTCCGTCCAGCGCATCGAACCAGCCCGCATTCTCGAACCCGGGGATGAACGGCAACGGCCGTTGGTCCGCCAGGACGTTGAACGACAGGGCCGACAGAACACCCAGCACGAAGACCAGCAGACCCATGCCCCACGAAGCCGCCGTGCGGCTGACGCCGAAGCGCTCGGTGATCCAGCCTACCGAAATCTCGAGCAGCGAGACTGACGAGGTCAGGGCCGCGAAGAAGGCCAGCATGAAGAAGGCGAACGCCACGATCCCGCCGCCCGGCATTTCGTGGAAGGCGGTTGGCAGGGTCTGGAACATCAGGGTCGGTCCGGCGTCGGGCTGCAGGCCCGCGCTGAACACGATCGGGAAGATGGCCAGGCCGGCGATGATCGCGACCGCCGTATCCGCGAAAGCGATCGTCCCCGAGGTCGAGCTCAGGTTCGTGTCCTTCGACGCATAGGCACCGTAGGCGATCATCGCGCCACCGCCCAGGCTGAGCGAAAAGAAGGCCTGCCCCAGGGCCGAGTTGAGAACGCCCGGATCCAGAACACGGGAAAAGTCTGGCGTGAACAGGAAGGCCACCGCCTGGGCGAAGTCGCCGGTGAGGGCGGCATAGACCGTGATGCCGATAAGCAGGAAGAAGAAGGCGGGCATCAGCCAGACGGCCGCCGCCTCGATGCCTCCGTGGACGCCCCGCGCCACCACGAAAACGGTCAGCACCACGAAGATCGCCTGCATGGCGACCAGCAGGGTCGGGCTGCCGAACAGGGCCGGCATTATCTCGCGGATCGTATCAGGCGATTGGCCTGGATAGGCCCCGCCCAGCGCCGCGCCCTGAGCGAGGCTCTCGAACAGCCCCATGCCGCTGACGCCGATGAAATAGACCACCCATCCGGCGACGACGCAGTAGAACGACAGGATAAGGGTGTTGGCGATCAGGCCCAGCACCGCCATGGCGCTCCAGGCCGGAGATGCGCCCGACTGGCGCGCCAGGGCCACCGCGCTGCCGATCGTCGACCGCTGGCCATGGCGGCCGATCAGGACCTCCGATAGCAATAGCGGTGCGGCGATGAGAACAACGCAAAGCACGTACAGAAGCACGAAGGCCCCGCCTCCGTTTGTCCCGGCTTCCGTGGGGAACCGCCAGAGATTTCCCAGCCCCACGGCCGAACCGGTCGCCGCCAGAATGAATGCGGTCTTCGACGACCAGTGCGCTTTGCCCGAAGGCGACGAAGCGGCCATTAAGTTACTCCCCCAGAAACTGGCGCGGACCTTAAGGGTCGGACCGGTTGAATCAAGCCTGCACTGCCGCAAATCTTGCCGTCATTTTGCGCAGGATGCGGCTCGCAGGACCGCATTTCCATCGGTGAACGATGTCCACTCATCGCGCCGGCCGACCGCGACGAGCCGCCGGAGGCGCATCCGCCGCTAACCCTTGCCATAAAGGCGATTGCGGACATGACATCTTGGTGAAAGAGCCGTTGCCAGCCCCCTTGGGCGGGTCTAGCTTCGCGCCCATTCAACGCGGCATGGGCCGCGTAGGGAGGGATAGTATGTGGCGAGTTAAGCCGCTCGACGCCATTCTGGCGACCGCCGAGAAAAAGTCACTTCACAGGTCGCTGGGTCCCGTCCAGCTGACCCTGCTCGGCATCGGCGCCATCATCGGCACCGGGATTTTCGTTCTGACCGCCGCCGCCTCGCAGAAGGCCGGCCCGGGCATGATGTGGAGCTTCGTCATCGCCGGCGCGGTCTGCGCGGTCGCGGCGCTCTGCTACTCCGAACTGGCCTCCATGGCCCCGGTTTCGGGCTCCGCCTACACCTATACCTACGCCGTCATGGGCGAACTGCTGGCCTGGACGGTCGGCTGGGCGCTCGTCCTTGAATACGCCGTCGCCGCCTCCGCCGTGTCCGTCGGGTGGTCGGGCTATGTGCTGGGCCTCATAGAGAACGGGCTAGGGATAAACTTCCCCGACCTTTTAGCCGCAGGGCCGACGTGGAGCATGAACGGCTTCATCCCGACCCCGGACTTCTCGGCCGGCATCATCAATGTGCCCGCCATCATCGTCGCCCTCAGCGTCACGGCCCTTCTGATGATCGGCACCACGGAATCGGCCCGCGTTAACGCCATCCTGGTGGCGGTGAAGGTCACGGCCCTGACCCTGTTCATCGTTCTGACCCTGCCGGTCCTGGACAGCGGCAACTTCTCGCCGTTCGCCCCGAACGGCTGGTTCGGTCCGGCGGGAACCTCGGGCCTCGGCATCGTCGGCGCCGCCGCCTCGATCTTCTTCGCCTATGTCGGCTTCGACGCGGTCTCGACCGCCGCCGAAGAAACCAAGAACCCGCAGCGCAACGTGCCCATCGGCCTGATCGGCTCGCTGGCGATCTGTACAGTCTTCTATCTGCTGGTCGCCATCGGCGCGATCGGCGCCATCGGCGCCCAGCCGGTCATCGGCGCCGACGGCTCGGCGGTTCAGCCCGGCTCACCCGCCTTCGTGGCCGCCTGCGCCCTGGCCGAAAACGCCGACCGCCTAGTCTGCTCCAACGAGGCCCTGGCCCACGTCCTGCGTGAGATCAACTGGCCGGTCGTCGGCAACGCCCTGGGCGTCGCGGCCATGCTGGCCCTGCCCTCGGTCATCCTGATGATGATCTACGGCCAGACGCGGATCTTCTTCGTCATGGCGCGCGACGGCCTGCTGCCCGAGCGCCTGACCAAGGTCCACTCGAAGTGGAAGACGCCCTATATCGTGACCGCCTTCACCGGCATCGCGGTGGCCATCGCCGGGGCTCTGTTCCCGGTCGGCCAGTTGGCGGATATCTCCAACTCGGGGACTCTCTTCGCCTTCTTCATGGTGTCGCTGGCCGTTCTGATCCTGCGCGTGAAGGACCCTTCGCGTCACCGGCCGTTCAAGACGCCGCTGGTCTGGATCATCGCCCCGATCTCGGCGCTGGGCTGCGTGGTCCTGTTCTGGAACCTGCCGCACGACGCCAAGATGGTGCTCCCGATCTGGGGCGGCATCGGCCTGCTCATCTACTTCGCCTATGGCTTCCGCAAGAGCCATGTCGGCCGCGGCATCATTGACGTCCACGAGGACGATCCCGATGCTCCGGGCCTGCCGGTTCCGCCGCTCCCGGGCGCGGATATCGACAACAACAAGCCCTAGGGTTCGCCCCAGGTCCGACAGATCGAAGCCCGGGGTTCCGCCTCGGGCTTCTTTCTTTCGCGCTCCCGGCCTATCTGGGGACCATGAGCGCCTCCTCCCCCATCGGCCTGTTCATCGCGCCGGTCACCCCGCTTCAGCAGAACTGCACCACCGTCTGGTGCACCCGCACCAACAAGGCCGCCATCATCGATCCCGGCGGTTCGATCGACGCCATCCTGGGCGAGATCGCTCGCCGCGGCCTGACCCTGGAAAAGATCTGGGTCACCCACGGTCACCTGGACCACGCCGGCGGCACGGCCGAGCTGAAGGAAAAGACCGGCTGTCCGATCGAAGGGCCCCATCCCGACGACCAGTTCTGGATCGATGGCATCGAGCAGCAGGGCAAGGCCTATGGCATGCCCGAGGCGCGCGGCTTCACCACCGACCGCTGGCTCTTCGACGGCGACACGGTCACCCTGGGCGAAACCACCTGGGAGGTGATCCACTGTCCGGGCCACACGCCGGGCCATGTAGTCTTCTTCAACCGCGAGGCCGGCTTCGCCCAGGTGGGCGACGTGCTATTCCAGGGCTCCATCGGCCGCACCGACTTCCCGCGTGGGAACCTGGATGACCTGCTCGGCGCCATCACCGGAAAGCTTTGGCCTCTGGGCGATCATGTGCGCTTCGTCCCCGGCCATGGCCCGATGTCGAGCTTCGGCGATGAGCGGCGCTCGAACCCCTATGTCTCCGACGAGGCGATCGCGAACCGTTCGCGCTGATTTCCCTTGCGGGCTCCCGGGAAATGCGACATTCCCGCGACGGGGCTGACGACAAGGTAACCGGGGGCTTTGCGTGCGCGCCTTGCTTGTTGAAGACGAAGCGCTGGTGGCGCTGATCGCCGAGGAGGCTCTGGCCTCGCTCGGATTTGAGGTCGAGGCCGCCGCCAGCGGCGCCGAGGCCCTCTCGGCCTTCGAACGGGCACAGCCCGACGTCGCCATCATCGACATCGGCCTGCCCGACATGCGCGGCGATGATCTGGCTCGCGAAATCCGCAGCCGCGCCCCGGACCTCGCAATCATCATGGCCAGCGGCTACGACGCCGCCGAGGTCGCCTCGCGATTTGGCCGGGACGCCCGCCTCGCCGTGGTCTCCAAGCCCTACACCGAAGGCGACCTGGCCCGCGCCATCGAGGGCGTCGGGATCACACCGACCGGCGACAACTGACCGCATCACGCGCGCCTGACCCGGTTCGGAACCCGAATCGCGGCGAAGGGTTTGTCATTCATCTGAAATAACGACGCGTGGAGGTCGAAGATGGCCGATGGCCAGACCCCGTCACGATCCGGCGTGTCCAAGCGAGGTTTCGCCTCGATGGATCCCCAGCGCCAGCGCGAGATTGCGCGCAAAGGCGGCGCCAGCGTGCCGAGTGAGAAGAGAAGCTTTTCCCAGGACCGGGCGCTCGCCGCCTCGGCCGGACGCAAGGGCGGCGAGTCATCACACGGCTCCCGCCGCAGGCCGCTTAAGCCCGCCGAATAGCGTCCGCAACTGAGCGGGGGTGCGATGATTTGCCCGCCTCCCGACACAGGAACGGCCTGTCACGGCGAGCGTTTTTCCCGAGCCCTCAACTGCGGGGCGACAGGCATTCAGGCGCATGTTCCAACAGGTCGCTTCCATCGACGATCAGGTCGCGGCCGATGTGGAAACCTGGCGCAGTGACCTGGTCGCCATGATCCCCACCCTTCGCGCCTTCGCCTGGTCGCTCTCGCGATCGTCCAGCGACGCGGAGGATCTGGTTCAGGACACCCTGATCAAGGCCCTGACCCATCGCGAAAAGTTTCGGGCCGGCACCAACCTGCGCGCCTGGCTGTTCACGATCCTGCGCAACACCTTCTACAGCGCCACGAGCCGCCGCTCGCGTGAGGTGCTGGACGAAGATGGCCTGCACGCGGCGCGCCTGACCAGTCCACCCGCCCAGGACTGGGCCGCCGAGTTCACCGCGCTGAGGCGTGCGCTGGACACCCTGCCCGACGAACACCGCGAGGCCATCGTCCTGGTGGGAGCCGCCGGCCTCAGCTACGAGGAGGCGGCCGCTATCACGGGATCAGCTCTGGGTACGATCAAGAGCCGGGTCCACCGGGCCCGTACACGGCTGGCCGCTGAAATGCAGGGCCCACCCGCCTCGGATTAAAGTCAGTTGCGACGGTCGGTCCGCCGCGCCTTGGGCAGGGACCCGAGGTCAGGCAGCACATTCGGCCCCGAGCGGCGCTCGATGGCCTCGAACATGGCCTTCAGCTTTCCGTCCAGGCGCGCCTCGGGCGAGCCTTCTTCAGGCGCTGCGGCGCCGTTGTGCGTATTGGGCTTGCGAGCCATCCCGATCCCCAGTCCACAAGGAGCCTAGGGCCAAAGGCGCGCGCTCGCCAAGCTGTCAGGATATGACGGCGCACGCCTGTGGCGAGAAGGTGACTCAACCTCGGCCTTTAGCTTTGGCGTATTCCATCTTCGCGATGGTGCGGTTGTGGACCTCGTCCGGGCCGTCGGCGATGCGCAGGGTGCGCACCGTCGCATAGAGCTCGGCCAGGGGCGTGTCGCCCGACACCCCGGCGCCGCCGAACGCCTGGATAGCGTCGTCGATCACCTTGAGGGCCATGCGCGGAGCCGCGACCTTGATCTGGGCGATTTCCGAGCGGGCGTTCTTGGCGCCCGCCACATCCATCATCCAGGCGGCCTTGAGCACCAGCAGGCGGCACATCTCGATATTGGTGCGCGCCTCGCCGATCCGCTGTTCCCAGACCGAATGTTCGCCGATCACCTTGCGGAAGGCGGTCCGGCTCATCAGGCGGTCGACCATCAGCTCCAGCGCCCGCTCGGCGCAGCCGATGACGCGCATGCAGTGGTGGATGCGGCCCGGTCCCAGGCGGCCCTGGGCGATCTCGAAGCCCCGGCCCTCGCCAGCGATCAGGTTCTCGGCCGGCACCCGCACGTTTTCGAGCACGACCTCGGCGTGGCCATACGGCTTTTCGTCATAGCCGAAGACCGTCAGCATCCGCTCGACGCGGAACCCGGGCGTGTCGACCGGGACCAGGATCTGGCTCTGCTGGGCATGGGTGGCGGCCGACGGATCGGTCTTGCCCATGACGATCGTCACCGCGACGTTCGGGTGCGCCATGTTGGTGGACCACCACTTGCGCCCGTTGATCACATAGTGATCGCCGTCCCGTTCGATCCGGGTCTCGATGTTGGTCGCATCCGACGAGGCGACGCCAGGTTCGGTCATCAGGAAGGCCGAGCGAATCTCGCCGGCCAGCAACGGCTTGAGCCACCGGTCCTTCTGGGCCTGGTCCCCATAGAGGTGCAGGACCTCCATGTTGCCGGTGTCGGGGGCGTTGCAGTTGAACACTTCCGGCGCCCACAGGCCGACCTTGGCCATGCGCTCGGCCAGCGGCGCATACTCCAAATTGGTTAGGCCTGCGCCACCGTAGCCGTCATGCGCCTCCCCCGGCAGGAACAGGTTCCACAGCCCGGCCTCGCGCGCCTCGGCTTTCATGGCCTCCATAACGGCGGGCTGGGTGTTGGGAGCGGCGTGGATCGCCTCCCAGTATTCCGGAACACGGGGCTCGACACGCTCGGTGATGAAGCGCTCGAGCCGATCTCCCCAGGCCTTGGCCCGGTCGCTCGGATGAAAGTCCATACTAGCCCTTCAGGACCGGTTGCAGGGCCAGGGCGTCCATCGGATTGCCGTCGATCTTCATTTTGCCCGACATGAAGGCGCCCATCGGGTCCAACTGCCCCTTGGCCAGCGACATGAAGTCGTCGAAGCTCATATGGATGGTGCAGTCGGCCGGGCCGTCGTCGTTGGACACGGCGCCGTCGGCGATGCGGATCTTGCCGTCTCCGCCGAAGTCCAGCTTGTAGGACTTGGCCAGCGGCGCGGCGGCGCTGACGCGCTCACGGATTTGTTCGGTCACTTCGGCGAGGTTGGCCATGTTGTCCTCCAGCATTTGGCTGCGAAACGGATAGACCTCGCCAAGCCCGGCGCCAAGCGTGACGCAGGGTCAAGCCAGCCCTTGAACAAGCTTGACCATTGACGGAAACCTTGGCTCGCGCGGCGCGTTTTGTCCGCCGGTATCCGTCACGGAGATTGTCATGTCCGCCTTCAAGATCGCCGCCCTGGCCGGCTTCGCCTGTGTCCTCGCCGGCCCCGTCTTCGCGCAGCAGACCGGCGGCTATCCCCCCGGAACCTCGGTCGCGGAAATCGAAGCCCACGAACAGGCCGAGACCGTGCGTCTCAATAATGCGGTCCTGGCCCGCGACGCCCAGGTCGTCGCCACCAACGAGGCCGAGGCGGAACGCTTCGCCCGCGCCCAGGCCCAGTTCAGCGCGGCCCAGTCGGCTCACGCCCAGGCCCAGGCACAGTACGAAGCCGAACTGGCGGCCGCCCAGGCGGCCCAGGCTCGCTACGAAGCCCAGATGGCCGCCTGGCGCGCCCAGACGCGCCCTTACTGATCGTCTAGCGGGGCCGGCGGGGCGCCTACTGCGGCGCGCCCTGCGGCCCCGCGAAATCGAACTGCGGCGGCTGCTGCTGACGGTTCTGGTTGGTCCCGAACGTCCAGGTCAGGCCGATGAAAGCCGTCCGCCCGCCAAAGCGACCTTCGGTCCGGTCCCGCAGCGTCGGGGTCTCGTAGTAGGTCACATTGGTGAAGCTGTCGAAGAGATCGCGCACCGTGAACTGAAGCGACAGTTGATCGCTCAGCCGTCGGCGGTAACCCAGATTGACCATGCCACCGCCCTCGCGCCGCCCTTGGGCATAGACGCTCTCGCCCCTGTAAAAGCCGCCGACCTGCACGAAATCGTCCGCCGTCGGCTGCCAGTTGAAGTTCACCCGAGCGCTGGCGGTCGCGCCCTCGACGTTCGAGGCATAGCCCAGGTTCGAGGCGTCGATCTCCTGCTGGAACAGGTTCAGACTGACATTGTAGCGCAGGGTGGGGTGCAGGCGTCCGTTCGCTACAACCTCGACGCCGTATGAGCGGCTGGCCCCAAGGTTCTCGGGCCGGGTCAGCAACGCGCCGCCGCCCAGGTCGCTGGCGACGCTGGTGAAGGCGTCAGAGGTGTCCCGATAGTACAGGGTCGCCTGATAGAAGGTCAGGCCGGCCCGCCGCATCCAGCTGAATTCGAAGGAGTCCGTGATTTGCGGCAGCAGGTCGGGATTGCCCGAGGTGTAGTTGTCCGGATCGATGTAGACCACGAACGGGTTCAACTGCTCCGGCTGCGGACGCTGCACCCGGCGGCTGTAGCTGGCTCTCAAGGTCTCGCTCTCGCTCAGGCCGTATTCGACGTGCAGCGTCGGATAGGCCCGGAAGTAGTCGTTGCTCTCCTGGATGCCGCTGGTCACCTGGTTGATGTCGCGCGTCACATATTCCAGCCGCAGGCCAAACTGGGCCGCCAGGTCGCCGAAGGGGCGTTCATAGGTCGCGTAGGCCGCATGGACCGCCTGGTCCGCCTCGAACCGGTTTGACCGGGTCGGATCCAGCACCGCTGTGGCCTCGGTCGCGCCGCTCAGCACGGTGTTGTCCAGCCCCAGCGAGGTGAATTCGGCCTCATAGCCGAGCCGGAGCCGTCGATCCTCGCCCATCGGCCGATTGTAGGCGCTCGACAGGTTCCAGGTGTCGGTCCCGTTGTCGTTGTCGATCACCTCGAAGAAGCTCGACGGAGCCGGCAAGGTGTAGATCGTCTGGCCTTGCTGGCGATTGTTGAAATCGCTGGTGTCGTAACGCACCTCGGTGGTCCAGTCGTGGCCCTCGCCCAGCTGCCTCAGGACCCTCGCGGTCACCCCGGCGAACTCGCCCGAGAAGCCGCCGCGCCCGCGGCGCTCATAGGCCGTCGCCACGTCGCCCGCAGCGTCATCCTCTTCGAAGAAGACACTGCCGCTGCCGCCGGCCTCGAACGAATGGCGGCGCAGTTCGCCGTTGAACTGCCACTGCTCGTCGAAGCGGTATTCGGCGGCCAGCCGCACATAGTTGCTGTCCGACGGTGAGACGACGTCCTGGGTCTGGCGGCTCTGCAGGAAGGAGTCGGAGACCGGATCGTAGCGTTCGCGGTCACGCCGGCTGCTCATCGGCTGACGGTCGCGGCGCAGGCCGAAGTCGCCGGTCAGGGTCAGGCGATCCCGCGTCCACGCGCTGCTGACGCCGAAGTTGTAGCGATCCTCGGTACCAACGTTGGCGCGGATCGATCCGCTGTAGGACGTGCCCGGCCGCGTCGCATTGGGGCGCGAGATCAGGTTGATTACCCCACCTGAGCCATCCGGGCGATAGGCCGCCGACGGATTGGTCATCACCTCGATGCGCGTGAACTGATCCGCCGGCGTCTGCAGGATGGCGGCGCCGCGGCCCGGACCGCTCATCAGCGCCGAAGGCCGGCCGTCGATCAGGATGGTGACATTGGCGTCGCCGCGCAGCGAGACATTGCCGTTCGGATCGACCTCGACCGACGGGATGTTGCGCAAGGCGTCGGCCAGACTGCCGGTCTGTGCCTGCAGATCGTCGGCTGTCGAATAGCTGATCGAGTCGATCGAGGCCCGCACGCCTGTCCGGCTGGCGGTGACGGCGACGCCCTCGACCTCGGATTCCTCCTCGGCATCGTCCTCTTCCTCGGTGTCCTGGCCTTCGCCCTGCTCGGCCGTGTCGTCCTGGGGCGGAGGCGTGGTCTGGGCATGAGCCCAACCGGGCGCAAAGAGCGCGGCCGTGACGAGCAGCAGGGTACGATACTTGGCCATGATGTCTCTGGGAGGAAATCGGACCGGCGCGGCCCGACGAACGACGATTGCTATCTGGGCGCGTGCGCCCGCAATAGTTACATCTTGGTCATTCGTCGCCACATTTCAGCCGCGGCCATCGGTGGCCCCGTTCGCACCCTCGAGCGACTGAACGGGCATTTGACAAATCACCAGGAAGGACTGGCGGAGACGGAGGGATTCGAACCCTCGGTACCGGTTACCCGGTACGACGATTTAGCAAACCGTTGCCTTCAGCCACTCGGCCACGTCTCCGGCAGGCGGGTGACCTATCGGTTGGCGATGGGTTCCGCAAGAGCCGAACGGCCTCGCTCTCGATGAACCGTGTTAACGCGACATCCACGCCGGTGCGGCAGGATGGCGCCATGTCTGTCCCCGCCCACGCGCTCAAACCCGAGGAAGCCGCGCCCGAGCGCGCCCTCGATGCCGTGGGACTCCAGGCCCTGGCCGCCGAGGCCATCGCCAAACCGGACCCGCGCGATCGCCGCGGCCCTTTCCGGCCCGAGAAGTTCGTCACCAGCCGTGCGCGGCAGGCTGAACGGCTCTCATCCCATTATTTCCGGGCCCTGGATGTGCTGGGCCTCGTCGGTCTTGCGGCCTTGGTGCTGATCCAGGCCGAAGGCTCGCCGCTCAACGCGCCGGCGGGCGAGATCGCGCCTCTGGTGGTGGCCGTAGCCATCGTCCTGGCCCTGCTCCGCGTCATGCGCCTGTACCGCTTCGGTCGGGCCGAGCGGTTCGTGGGCCACCTCGGCCGTCTTGTCGCCAGCTTTGGTCTGGGCCTCGGCGCCGGGGCGCTTCTCGCTTTCGTATCGGGTCACGCCAGCGCATTCGGCCTGCTTCTGGCCTGGAGCGTTGGAGGCCTTGCCGCCACGACCGTGCTCCACGGCGTCTGGTGGCGGCGTGTGCGCCAGTGGCGCCTCGACGGCCGCCTGACCCCCTCAATCGCCATTGTCGGCGCCACCCGCCATGCCGAACGGCTGATCACCGAAGCCCTGCGCCGCCGCGATCTGAATGTCCTGGGTGTCTTTGACGAGCGCCTCGGCCGCGCGCCCGATGCTGTCGCCGGCGTGCCGGTGCTGGGCGATCTGGACGCCCTGCTGAACCACCGTCTGACACCCTATCTCGACCACATCGTCGTCGCCGTCGATCCGGCGGCCCGCCAGCGTGTGGGCGAGATCACGCGCCGCCTGTCGGTCCTGCCGAACGCCGTCTCCCTGGTGGTCGATCAGGATGGCCGCGACGCTCGCGACGCGGCCCTGGCCCGCATGGCCGATGCGCCGCTCGCCCCGATCGGCGGCGTACCCGATCCCGATCGCGCCGCCTTCGCCAAACGCATGCAGGACCTGCTGGTCGGCGGCGCGATGTTCGCGGCCCTGTCGCCGGTGATGGCGCTGGTGGCCCTGGCCGTGAAGATGGACAGCCCCGGCCCGGTCTTCTTCCGCCAGCGTCGCCACGGCTTCAACAACGAGGAAATCCTCGTCTGGAAGTTCCGGACCATGCGCCACGAAGCGGCCGACGCCACCGCCTCGCGCCAGGTCACCGCCGATGACGACCGGATCACGCGTCTGGGCAAGTTCCTGCGCAAGACCTCGATCGACGAATTGCCCCAGTTGCTGAACGTGATCCGTGGCGAGATGTCCCTCGTCGGTCCGCGTCCCCACGCCGTGGGCATGAAGACCGGCGAGACCGAGTCCGCACGCCTGGTCGCCGAATACGCCCACCGTCATCGCATGAAGCCCGGCATGACCGGCTGGGCCGCCATCCAGGGCTCGCGCGGTCCGCTGCACAGCGCAGCCGACGTCCGCCGACGCGTCCAGCTCGACATCGACTACATCGAGCGCCAGTCTTTCTGGCTCGACATGTGGATCATTCTGGTGACCGCGCCCGTGCTGCTCGGCGACCGCTCGGCGGTGCGATAGCCCGATGTTCTGGCGCGGTCTCGTCGGCTATCTGCCCGCCAATATCGTGCAGGGCGTGGTGGGGGTGCTCACCCTTCTGTTCTTCACGCGCCTGCTGAGCGCCGAGGACTTCGGCCGATACGCCCTGGCCTTCTCGGTCATGGGCATCGCTCACGTTCTGGTCTTCACCTGGATCGAGGCCGCCATGGCGCGGTTCTGGGCGGCGCAATCGACGCCCGAGACGATGAAGGCCCACTTCCGGACCCTTTATCGCTACTTCGCCCTGCTGACCGCTCTTTATCTACCCGTCGCCGGGGCAGCCGTCTGGCTGTGGCCGATGGCCCTTCCGATGAAGATCGCCGTCGGTGTGGGCCTGATCGGCGTTCCAGTGAGATCGGCCTATCGCCTACTTCAGGAACGCCGGCGCGCATCCGGCGCAGTAGCCGCAGCCGCCGGACTGGACATGGCCGTCACGATCGGAGGTTTCCTGGCCGGCCTCGCCGCCGCCCTGTTCGGCTTCGGCGGCGCCGCGCCGCTGATCGGACTGGCGATCGCGCCCTTCCTGGCTGTGCTGATCTTTTCGCCGGGCGAAGCCGCTCGGGGCGCGGGCGGTCGCGTCGAGCGCTGCCGCGCCGGCGCCTATGCACAGTACGGCTACCCCATCGCCGCCTCGCTGGTGCTCGCGCTTGTCCTGTCTTCGACCGACCGCATCCTTCTGGCCGCCTTCATGGATGAAGCCGCCGTCGGCGCCTATCACGCGGGCTATAGCCTGGCGAACCGGACGCTGGACGTGATCTTCATCTGGCTGGGCGCTGCCTCCGGTCCCGCCCTCGTCATGGCCCTGGAACGCGGCGGCCCCGGCGCGCTCAAGGCCTCGGCTCGCGAACAGTCCGCCACCTTCCTCCTGATCGCCGTCCCGGCCTCGGCCGGTCTCGCCCTCGTCGCTCAGCCTCTGGCCGAGCTTGTCATCGGCGAAGGCCTGCGCCGAGAAGCGGCGTCGATCACCCCGCTGATCGCAATCTCGGCCCTCTTCGCCGGACTCACGACCTACTACTTCCACCAGGCCTTCACCCTCGCCCGCCGGACCGGCCTGCTGCTGGTCGCCATGTCGGCCCCGGCGATCGTCAATGTGCTTCTGAATCTCGTCCTGATCCCGCGCATGGGCGTCATGGGCGCGGCGCTCGCCACCACCATCAGCTACGGCTTTGGCATCGTCGCCTCCTGGACCCTCGGCCAGCGCGCCCTTGCCCTGCCCGTTCCGTGGATGGAGCTCGGCCGCGTGCTGGTCGCCACCGGCCTCATGGCCGCTGTGGTCCTGCTGGTGCCAGCCTACGGCGGCGCGAGCGAACTGATGGCCAAGGCGTCTGTGGGCGCGATGGTCTATGCGGTCGCCTGCTGGATCCTCAACGCCGCCGAGGTGCGTGACCGCGGCTCACGGGTTCTCAAGACCCTTCAGGCAAGGTTCGCCCCATGAGACCCGCCGCCCGCAAGACCCGCGCCATGACCGACAACGCCGCCTGGAAGGGCGCGCGGCCGGCCATGTCGGTTCTGATACCGTTCTTCCGCGACGATCCGACCACCCTGATCACCGCGCTGGCCGATGAAGCCCAGTCGCTTGGCCGCTCGACCGAGGTCGTCCTGCTGGACGATGGGTCCGGCGACGACGACCTGGCCGATCGCGTTTCGCGCGCCGTCATGTCGGCCCAAATGCCGATGCGCTTCATCCGCCTGAAGTCCAACGAGGGCCGCTCGCGCGGGCGTAATCGCCTCACCGCCTCGGCGCGGGGCGGCAGCTTCCTGTTCCTGGATTCGGACATGCTGCCTGACGACCGCCGCTTTCTTCAGCGCTGGGCCGATCTGGTCGCCAACCACGACCCGGCGGTCGCCTTCGGCGGCTTCTCGCTTCTTCAGGCCTCGACGGATCGCGCCTTCGCCGTGCACCGCGCCATGGCCCAGCGCTCGGATTGCGTGCCCTACCAGGAACGCGCCCGCACGCCCGAGAAGTACGTCTACACCTCCAACCTTCTGGTCCGCCGCGACGTCTTTGAGGCCGAGGCCTTCGACACCGATTTCTCCGGCTGGGGTTGGGAGGACGTTGAGTGGGCCATGCGTGTGGCCCGTCGCTTCCGCGTGATCCATCTCGACAACCCCGCTACTCATCTGGGGCTCGACCGGGCCGACCAGTTGGCGGGGAAATACGAGCAGTCGGTCGCCAACTTTGCGCGCGTCGTGGATCGCCATCCCGACTTTGTCAGCCGGTATCCCAGCTACAAAGCGGCTCGCCTTCTCAAGTCGGCGCCGGGCGTGAAGCATTGGCGGGGTGTGTTCAAACAGGCCGCCCTGAATGAACTCCTGCCCGTCCCGGCGCGTGCCTTTTCGCTGCGCCTTTACCGCGCCGCCCTCTATGCCGAGGCGGTATGATGGAGCCGTTCCCGGCCTATTCCGCCGACCGCTCCCTGAAGGGCAAGCTGCGCCGCCGCTGGGCTCGGGTCGTTCACCGGCGGGCGCTGGGATCAACCATTGACCGACCCATCGTCTCGATCACCTTCGACGACGCGCCCCAGACCGCCGTCGATGCCGGCGCCCGCGTGCTGGAGGCCGAAGGCGTGCGCGGCTCCTTCTACGTCTGCGCAGGGCTCGACAACCGCGACGGTCCGATGGGTCTCTATGGCGACACGGCCGGCTACCGCGATCTGGCGGCGCGCGGGCACGAGATCGCCTGCCATACCTTCAGCCATCTAGATTGTGGTCAGGCGGCCGGGCCGGTCATCACCGCCGATTGCGACCGCAATGCCGTCATCCTCCAGGACGCGGGCCTCCGGACGACAAACTTCGCCTATCCCTATGGGGATGTGTCTCCCCAGGCCAAGGCCGCCCTCCAGACCCGCTTCGGCTCACTGCGCGGACTGCACCCCGGGCTCATCCGACGCGGGTCGGACCTGAACCAGCTTCCAGCCGTGGGCATCGAGGGCCCGGACGGAGAAGCTCATGCCGCGCGCTGGATCGATCGCGCCCTCGCCGCCCCAGCCTGGCTGATCCTTTATACGCACGACGTTCGCCCCGAGCCGTCCGCCTGGGGCTGCATGCCCGACGCCCTCACCCGCCTGATCCGGCGCGCCAAAGCCGGCGGAGCTGAGATCGCGACCGTGGCCGAAGCCCTGGACCGGCTCGGAACCCGGCCGTGACCCTCTCGGTCATCATCCCGACCCTGCGCCGGCCTGACCAGCTCGAACGCGCCGTCCGCTCGGTGATGGCCCAGGTCGGCGCCCATGCCCGGCCCGACAGCCTGGTCGTGGCAGACAATGATCCGGAGGCCTCCGCCCGTGACGTCGTCGCGCGGCTGGCTGCCGAAGCCGCCTTTTCCATTGTTTATGTCCATGCGCCGCGCCCCGGCGTCGCCACGGCCCGCAACGTCGCCCTGGCCGCGACCGATGCCGAGCTCATCGCCTTCCTCGACGACGACGAGATCGCCTCGCCGGACTGGCTGACCGCCCTCGTCGAGACTCGCGAGGCGCTTGGCGCCGATGTGGTCTTCGGACCGATCCAGGGCCGCGCGCCCTCCGCACGTCCGTGGCAGCAGCCCTATCTCGAACGCTTCTTCAGCCGGGCCGGTCCGGCGACCGATCAGCGCATCGATGAGCCCTACGGCTGCGGCAACGCCTTGTTCCTGCGCCGCACGACCCTGCAGGGCGCGACACCCTTCGACGTCTCGGCCGACCAGTCCGGCGGCGAGGACGACACCCTGTTCCAGACCCTCGCCGGCCACGGCGTCGTCTGGGGCTGGGCCTCGCGCGCCTGGGTCGACGAGGCCGCCCCGCCTCACCGCGCCACCCTCTCCTACGCCTTCACTCGCGCCTTCGCCTTCGGCCAAGGCCCTAGCCAGACGGCTGCGCGCCGGCGTGACTGGGCCGGACTTTTCCGCTGGATGGTGATCGGCGCCGGCCAGTCGCTGGTCTTCGGCGCCGTCGCCGCCCGACACGGGGGGACGGGCCGCCCCCGCCCCCCCCCCGGGGACGCCCGCCCGGTG
>JAEYWU010000130.1 GCA_023428785.1 Pseudomonadota bacterium | reverse complement strand
GCGGTGAAACCGACCTGGCTCGTCCGACCGCCGACGGCGTCCGCGAGCCGCTCAACCGCCGCGCCACGATCGACATCAACCGCTAACCAGCGGCGACCGATCAAAACGCTGGCCTAGAGCCAAAGACTAAAGCGAACCCCCGCCGGAACCTTCCGGCGGGGGTTTTCTTTTGGGAGAACCGTACGGCTCCGCTAAAGGTTCTCCATGGCTTCCCGACGTTCCGGCTGCGGCATTCCCGGCCTCTTTGTGCTCATCCTCCTCGTGGTCGGCGGATGGAGCGGATACTGGTTCTATCTGTCAGGTCAGATCCGCCAGGGCATCGAGCAGACCGAGACGCGGCTCGAGGCCGCGGGCTGGCGCATCGAGCATGCGGAGCCACGCATCAACGGTTGGCCGTTCCGGGTTCAGGTCACGCTCGACGACGTCTCGATCATCGCCCCCTCGGGCCATGGTCTGAGGGCCCCGAGTCTGAACACCGAGGCGACGGCCTATCAGCTGGATCGCTGGGTCATTGTCGCGCCTGAAGGAATCGAGCTGGCCCGGGCCTCCAAGGGATGGGTCGCCGTCCAGGGCGAGGCCCTGCGCGCCTCGGTCTCGGGTCTTACCGGGACGCCGCCGCGCTTGGTGATCGAGTTCACTCAGCCGCGCTTCGAACCCACCCAGGGATCGCAGCCCTTCCCCATCACCCACGCCGAGCGGCTGATCATCAACCTGATCCCCGAGGCGGCCGAGGGGCAGGCCGGCCTGCTCTTCGATCTGGATAACGCCACGCCCCGTCCGGGTGGCGTCCTGGCCAGCATGAGCGAGGACCGGCCCTTCAATCTCTCGGCCGAAGGTGTGGCCAGTCAGTCCGCCCGTCTGTCGGGCGCGACCTGGAGCGAGGCCCTGTCGTCTTGGAGCCAGGAAGGCGGCGCCCTGACCCAGGTGCGGCTCGAAGCGACCGCCGAGCAGGACTTCGCCCGCGGTCAGTCCGACCGGCTCTCTGCGGATCAGAACGGCCGCCTGATCGGCGACCTCCAGCTTCATCTGCGAGGCGGCACCGCACCGATCGCCGGCCTGGCGCAGGCGCCGGGCGTGGACCCCCGCGCCGCCACAGCCGTCGCCGTCGGCGCCCAGCTGACCTCCGGCTTCCGAGGTGAGACCAATGTGCTGGTCCGCTTCTCCAATGGCCGCACCAATATCGGCCCGGTCGGCCTGGGGCCGGCTCCGAAGGTCTTCTAGACCGTTGGAACCGTCCGATCTTGACGCTCTCGCCGGTCGCCTGCGCGACGCCCTTGGCGACCTGGGTCCCATGCCGCTCACCCCGGATGTGTCGGCGCGCCTGATCCGCTCGGTGGCGCAGGCTCATCCCGATCTGCCGCCAGGACTGATCGCGGCCGTCATGCGTGAGATCGAATCCGCCGCCCGGCCGCTGATGGTCTCGGCGCACGGCCCCGGAACAGAGGCTTTCGCGCGCGGGCGTTTCGGCTTCCGCTCGCGTATCGCCGTCGTCGCTGATGCGCGCGCCGCCGTCGTCTCCGCCCGGGCCGGAGCGCGCGCGGTGGTCGCCATCGAGGCGCGCGACCCCTGGTGGGCCCGACTGCTGGCCGAGCCGCAGCTGTCGGTGATCGGCGACGACCTGACGGGCGACGCCCTCAGGCCCAGCCTGTTCGTCGTCGCCCGCCAGTGGTGCGAGCCGTCGGGCGATGACCACACCTGGTGGATCTCGGACGCGCCGGGCGCCACAGCCACCGAGCAGGCTCTATCGGAGCTGGGGCTGGCGGCCTGTCACGCCCTGGCTGTCGGCGGCATGGGCCTCTACCGGATCGATGGCTTTGTCCAGCGCGACGACGAGCGTCTGAGCCGCGCGCCAGGCCGGTTGACGGGTGTGATCGGCGCCGTGCCTTCCACGCCCGCCTGAGACCGGATGACATTTCCGTTTCTTTGCCTGCCGGCCAAGCTCGGCTAAAGGCCCCCCATGACCAAGACCCCCGCCCCCAAGCCCGGCATCCTCGACATCGCGCCCTACGTCGGCGGCAAGTCCAAGATCGAGGGCGTGGCCGAGCCCATCAAGCTGTCGTCGAACGAAAATCCTCTGGGCGCGGGCGAGAAAGCCCGCGAGGCCTTTTCCGCAGCCATCACCCATCTGCACCTCTATCCTGAAGGCCGCGCCACGCGGCTTCGTCAGGCAGTCGCCGAAAAGCATAGTCTGGAGCCCGAACGCCTGGTGTTCGGCAACGGCTCGGACGAGGTTTTCGCCCTGCTGAATCAGACTTATCTGACCCCCGGCGACAACATCGTAACCGGCCAGTACGGCTTTCTGGCTTACCGGATCTCGGCCAAGGCCAATCAGGCCGAAATCAAGCTGGCGCCCGAGCCCGGCCTGAAGGCCGAGGTCGACGCCCTGCTCGAGCAGGTCGATGAGCGTACCCGCATCGTCTATGTCTCCAACCCGGCCAATCCGACGGGAAGCTGGAATTCCGGGGCCGAGATCCGCCGCCTACACGAGAGCCTGGCTGAGGACATCCTGCTGGTGATCGACGAGGCCTATGCGGAATACGTCGTCGAGCCGGACTGGGAGAGCGCGCTCGACCTGGCCCGTACCGCGACCAATGTCATCGTCACCCGGACCTTCTCCAAGATCCACGGCCTGGCGGGCCTGAGGGTGGGCTGGGGCTATTGCCCCCTGCCCGTGGCCGAGGCCGTCGACCGGATCCGCCTGCCGTTCAACAACAACATCCCGGCCCAGGAAGCGGCGCTGGCGGCGCTGTCGGATGACGCCCACGTCGAGGCCTCGCGGGCGCTGGTCCAGCAGTGGCGGCCGCGCCTGACCCAGGCGATCAAGGGCTTCGGCTTCGAGGTCTTCCCGTCGGCGGGCAACTTCGTGCTGGTCCGGTTCCCGGATGCGAAGCGCAACGCCCAGGCGGCGGACGCCTTCCTGCATTCCAGGGGCCTCATCGTGCGGCCGGTGGGCGGCTATGGCCTGACCGATTGCCTGCGCATCACGGTCGGGACCGAGGATGAGAACCGCGCCCTGCTCGACGCGTTGAGCGAATTCGCGGCCAGCTAGGCCGCCGGGAGACCTTCCATGCTGCGTTTTCTGATCCAGGCCCTCGTGACCGCCCTGGGCCTCTGGCTCGCTTCGGAGTTCATCTCGGGCGTCGAGGTGCTCTCGTCAGGGAGCCTGATCGCGGCGGCCCTGCTGCTAGGGATCGCCAATGCGCTGGTCAGGCCGGTCCTGACCTTCATCACCTTCCCCCTGACGGTGATCACCTTCGGGCTGTTCCTGCTGGTGGTGAACGCGGCGACGATCGGGATCGTGGCCATGCTGCTGGGCGGGTTCAACGTCCATGGGCTGGCGGCCGGGATCGGGGTGGCCATCGTCACCGGTCTGGTCAGCTGGGTGGCCGGCTGGTTCATCGGCGACGGCAAGCGCGACTAGCAGACCTGGCCGGCGGCCCAGCCGGAGGACCAGGCCCACTGGAAATTATAGCCGCCGAGCCAGCCGGTGATGTCGACGGCCTCGCCGATGCAGTAGAGGCCCGGCACGGTCTTCGCCTGCATGGTCGTCTGGTCGAGGCCTTCGGTGGCGATGCCCCCCAAAGTGACTTCGGCGGTGCGATAGCCCTCTGAGCCGACCGGCTTGACGGTCCAAGCGTTGACGGCGCGGTCGAGGCGGCGAAGGGCCTCGTCCTTCAGGTCGCCAAGGCGGCCGTCGATCCCCTCGCGCCTGCAGATCCAGTCGCCCAGGCGGCGCGGGACGATGAGGCCGAGCGCGGTCTGAACCGCCTGTTTGCCGTTGGCCTGCTTCTGGGCCTTCAGCTCGGCGAAGACGTCGGCGTCGGGGGCCAGGCTGGCGGTGATCGCCTCCCCTTCCCTCCAGTAGGAGCTGATCTGGAGCACGCTGGGGCCCGAGAGGCCGCGGTGGGTGAAGAGGAGGCCTTCGCGGAAACTGGTCTTGCCGGCCCTGACCACCGCATCGACCGAGAGGCCGGAGAGCTCTTTCGTCTCGTCCAGCAGGCCCGCCTCGAAGGTCAGGGGCACGAGGCCGGGGCGGGTCTCGGTGACGCGCAGGCCGAACTGGCGCGCGGCCTCGTAGGCCCAGCCGGTCGCGCCCATCTTGGGGATCGACTTGGCCCCGGTCGCCAGCACGAGCGACGCGGCCCGGACCGATGATCCGTCCGTGAGCCGGACCTGGAATCCCTCGGCTATCTCGGCCACCCCGACCCCGAGCCTGAGGGTCACGCCCGCCTCGCGCATGGCCTCGGTCAGCATGGCGACGATCTGTTTCGACGAGCCGTCGCAGAACAGCTGACCCAGGGTCTTTTCGTGCCAGGCGATGCCGGCCCGGTCGACGCGGGCGATGAAATCCCTCTGGGTGAAGCGCTTGAGCGCCGAGGTGGCGAAGCGCGGGTTCTCGCCCAGCATGGCGTGGACCCCGGCGCCCAGGTTGGTGAAGTTGCACCGCCCCCCGCCCGAGATGCGGATCTTCTCGCCGGGCGCGCGGGCATGGTCGACGACCAGCACGCGCCGGCCCCGGCGCCCGGCCTCGATGGCGCACATCATGCCGGCGGCCCCGGCCCCCACGATCAGGACGTCGTACGTCTCCATGGGCCCCGTCTAGCCGCTCAGGGGCGCGGGAGCCACGGGGCGGACCGGACGTGAGGCTGTGAAAACGCGGCGTCAGGAGCCTCAGGAGCCTCATGTCGGTGTCGGTCCGAAAACACACCGACATGACAGACACGACCGACACCCGGCGCGGGGGTGTCGGTGTCGGCAGCGCTCGAACGGACACCGACAGGGGCGACAGGGGCGACAGGCGCCGCGCGCCCCGCCCCCTGCCCTGTCCGGATCGATCGCCGCTCATGGCGCCAGTCTGGGGGCGTAGGGATGGGCGGGGGCGAAGGCGCGGCTCGGGGCGCACCGATCCCTGTCCGCACAGGCGGCGGCGGGGCCGCGAAGCGGGGGTTCAGGCCGCGTCGTCCAGGGTCAGGACCGCGATCACCTGCTCGGGGCTCTCGCGCACATCGGTCTGCAGCCCGTAGCCGAGGAACAGCCGCGCCGCCCCGTCCTCCTGCTCGGTGATCGCCCGAATGCTCGACGCCCTGACCCAGGCCCCCCGGCCGTCCGGACTGGTGAAACGGGTGAACATGGTCGGGGCCTCAATCGGTGGAGAGGCGGGTCTGCCCGATGGGGGCGTCAGGAGCGGACGGGTGATCCTAGGTCAGAATGTGGGGTCGATATCCCTCGCGATCCTTGCGAGAGCCTCATAGTCTTGAGACGTGTGGGCTCCTGAATAATCCCGATGCCATGGACAGTTCGCATCAGGCCGCGTCTCAAGCTGCCAGATGGTGAGATCTTCCGGTCCGCCGGCAGGCGTCACATCAACGATTCGGGCATGCATTTGCGATTCTCGGTTGCATTTATCTATCTGTCGCAATCTAGCATATCGGCGAACGAGGATGACAATTCGGCGGTACGACCGCATTCGTGCCATTTAGCCGATAGCGAGGGGGCATGAGCGAGACTGAGCACATCAGCATCGAAGTTCAGTCGGACTTCGTAGACAAGCAGACGCGCGCGAAGCCCGTTCCGGCCCTATCAGAGTTGATCTGGAACGCGTTGGACGCTGATGCGGCGCGCGTGTCGATCGAGCTAATCTACGAAGATTTGGCAGGCGGGCTTTCCAAGATACTCGTAAATGACAACGGGCGAGCATTCCCCAGGGCCAAAGCCAGAGACCTTTTCGGCAACTTGGGAGGTTCGTGGAAAAAGATCACGCGGATCACACCAGACGGCCGTCAGATTCACGGGCAAGAGGGTAAGGGCCGCTACAAGGCGTTCGCGCTTGGTCGGGCCGTGACTTGGCACGTCACCCATGTCGGCAGTGGCGAAACCCGCGAGTTTGAGGTCTCGCTGTTAGCATCGGACTTGACTGACGTAGCCATCTCTCCCGATCGACCGAGCAAACGCCCCCCCGGCGTTTCAGTGGAGATCACCGACCTCCTACACAACTTCCAGGTTCTCGAAAGCGTCGATGGTTTCCAAGCGCTTGCAGAGACGTTCGCCCTCTACCTCACCAACTATCCCCATGTGGCGGTCGAGATAGCTGGGTCAAGGCTAGACCCAAAGGCGGCAATGATCGGCGACCCCACGCCCATTGCTCTCCCGGATATCGTAGACGACTTCGGGTCTCACCAAGCGTCTGTCGACATTGTTGAATGGCGGACGCAAACTAAGCGCTCACTCTATCTCTGTTCAGAAGACGGCTTCCCACTAGAGACCGCAGATATCCGGTTTCAGGCAGCAGGATACTCATTCTCCGCGTACCTTAAATCGAGTTACATTGATCTTCTACAGTCTGAAGGTCGGCTCGGTCTGGCCGAGATGGACGGTCCGCTGGAGAGCGCCGTAGAGGCTGCTCGTGCCGCCATCAAATCCCACTTTCGCGAACGCGCCGCCCAAGAGGCGCGGACTCTCGTTGACGAATGGAAGGCAGAGAAAGTCTACCCATTCTCTGGCGAGCCTTCGGACTCGGTGGAGAAGGCTGAACGCCAGATATTTGAGATCGTCGCCGCTCAGGTTCAGCACTACGCGCCTGAGGTCGGCTCCGGCAGTCAGAAGAGTAAGGCCCTCCATCTGCGGATGCTCCGCACCGCGATTGAACGAGGACCAGACGAACTACAGATAATATTGCAAGAGGTTCTAGATCTACCGGCGCGAAAAATTCACGAGCTAGCATCTCTTCTGAAAGAGGCAAGCTTATCGTCGATCATTACCGCAGCTAAAACGGTTGGTGATCGCTTGAAATTTATTGACGCGCTCGAAGCAATTGTTCTCGACCCGCAGAAGAAAGCGCGGCTACGAGAGCGAACGCAGCTTCATAAGATACTTGCGCAGGAAACTTGGATTTTTGGAGAGCAATACAATCTTTGGGTGAGTGACCAAGGGCTACGAAAGGTCCTCGAACGCCACAGAGACAAACTTGATCCATCCCTGGTCATCGACGAGCCGGTGAAGGTCTATAATCAGAAAACCGGCATCGTCGATCTCATGTTTTCTGCTGCCTCAAAACGCCATCGCGGCGACGAAGTTGAAAATCTGGTAGTCGAATTAAAGGCGCCAAAGGTTGTTATTGGTTCCGAAGAGATTGTTCAAATAACCAAATATAAAATGGCCGTCGAGGGAGACGACCGCTTCAATCGGGTTAAAAACGCACGCTGGCACTTCATTGTTATATCTAATGATTATGATGAGTACACAGCAGCTCAAATTGCATCCGTAGATCCAGATCGGCGCCTGATCGCTCGGGGAGTCAACTCCACCGTAACCGTCAAAACCTGGGGAGAAAAAATAGAAGAAAATCGCGCTCGACTGCAATTTTTTAAAGACCATCTTGAACATAGCGTAGATGAAGTCGAATCATTGCGGTATTTACATGAAAAACACTCAGAGCTTTTGAAAGGTGTTGTCGACGACTCGGATTTCGGCGACAAAACCGACGTACCAGAGACATAATATGCGCGCCGGAGAATGCCTATCTGCGAGTAATGAACGATGATCAACCGTCAGCTGATTGAATGTGACACTTGCGGACAGCTGCATGTGACGCGGACAGGGTTTGGAAGGTCCAATCGTCAGGAGCATCGGTTCTCTTGTCGAGGATGTGAGTTGGAAATCGGGTTCGCTTTGAACCTCGATCAAGCCAAAGGCCAGCATGAGTACGTTGACTGGTTCAACTGCCACCCCGTCGAAGGTGAGCCTTTTGGACCACCTATTGTAAATCTCGATGCTGATTTCCTCGTCCCTGCCGAACTGCAAGGCGTCGATTTTGCGTTTCCTCGCCTCCAGCAGTACCGAGAAGCAATCAACGCAAGAGAAGCCGCAGGGACGCTAGCCTGGGAAAGCGAGCGCCCCCTCGGGGCCCGAGGCGGCAACCTATTGGAAGAATGGGAAGAACTCAGACGCGCTTGGCTTCTCGATCGAAACAGGAACGGCGTGCTCTCTCGCGCAAAGGTCAAAGCCAGCTCGGACAAGTACTACCCAACACAGGCCCTGACTGGGCTGCCCGATTGGCTGTTTCGCTTCATCCAGTTTGTTGGGGGCGAGCCAATCCGCCAAATGTTCGAGCAATCAGAACAGGCAGTCAGCGCACTATTCGATGCTGGCATCCCCAGCGATCTTGTTCTGCACTACGAGCAGAATATGGCCAGCCACAGAGGGCGGATTTATCTAGATGCCTTCAATGCCTATTTTGGTGCCTACAGCGATCTCAGCCAAGTAAGAATTCGCGTGGCCGCTGGATTGGCAATCGAACCAGGAATGGAGGTTTCGTCACGCCAATTCGATCGGACAAAGATGCTCTACGGCTCGCTGTTCGAGAACCTCGGAAGCCTTGTGGAATTGATCGCTTACCTGAACAACGTCCTCGTTGGGCGTCGATGGGATGAGTTTGAAACCCTTTCTCGGGATCAGTATCTTCGACTAGATAAGTCGGCGAGATTTGGTCCATTCGCGGCTAACGCAGACTTGGCCATTCTGGTAGCCGAACGAGATAATCAGCTCAGAAATGCATCCCACCATGGCGGTATAGAGATTGATCCTAAGACCGGGTTGATCAGCTATCGCGCCGGAAAGGGCGGACAAGGTGCCGCGCAAAGCATGAGTTACACAATCTACCTGGAAAAATGCACGACTATATTTAACCAGATACTAGTTATCTTCATGCTTGACCTTCGCATGGCGCGAGATTTCAAAATTCGACCGATTTAGCGCGGGCTATTGATGTCAGTGCGCCCCGTCCCAATCCCCCGCGGCCTTCGCCTCCACATCCAGCGGCACGGTTAGCGCCACGGCCGGCTCCGCCGCCCGTTCCATCACCCGCCGGATCAGCGGCAGGGCGGCGTCCGCCTCCCCAGCCGGGCCTTCGAAGACGAGTTCGTCATGGACCTGGAGGAGCATCTTCGTCTCCAGCCCGGCCTCGATCAGCGCCCCCGGCATGCGCATCATCGCTCTACGGATGATGTCGGCGGCGCTGCCCTGGATGGGGGCGTTGATGGCGGCGCGTTCGCCGAATTGGCGCTCGGCGTTGGACTTGGAATGGATGGCGGGGATGTGGATGCGCCGGCCGAACAGGGTGGTGACGAAGCCCTGCTCGCGCACCTCGGCTTTCGTGCGGTCCATGTAGGTGCGGATGCCGGGGAAGCGTTCGAAGTAGGTCTTGATGTAGGCTCCGGCCTCGGACTGGTCGATGCCGAGCTGGTTGGCCAGGCCGAAGGCCGAGATGCCGTAGACGATGCCGAAGTTGATGGCCTTGGCGCGACGGCGCGTCTCGGCCGGCATGCCCTCGACGGGAACGCCGAACATTTCGGACGCGGTGGCGGCGTGAATGTCGAGGCCGCGCGCGAAGGCGGCCTTGAGTTCGGGGATGTCGCCGATGTGGGCCAGCAGGCGCAGCTCGATCTGGGAATAGTCGGCGCTGATCAGCACGTTTCCGGGCGAGGCGATGAAGGCCTTGCGGATCTGGCGGCCGGTCTCGGTGCGGATGGGGATGTTCTGCAGGTTCGGGTCGGAGCTTGCCAAACGCCCCGTCGAGGCGGCGGCCAGCTGATAGCTGGTGTGCACCCGGTCGGTCTTCGGATCGGCGGCGGCGATCAGGGCGTCGGTGTAGGTGCCCTTGAGCTTGGACAGCTGGCGCCAGTCCAGGATGGCGCGCGGGAGGTCGTGGGTGAGGGCCAGTTCCTCCAGCACGCTGGCGTCGGTGCCCCACTGGCCGGACGCGGTCTTCTTGCCGCCGGGCAGGTTCAGCTCTCCGAACAGGAGCTCGCCCAGCTGTTTGGGGCTGCCGATGTTGAAGGGGCGGCCGGCGATGGCGTGGGCCTTTTCCTCCAGCCGGGCCATCTCGAGGCCGAACTCGCTGGAGAGGCGGCGGAGCTCGGACGGGTTCACGCGGACGCCCTGGAGCTCCATGCCGGCCAGGGTCTCGGGCATGCCGCGTTCCAGCGTCTCGTAGACGGTGACGAGGCGTTCCTCGGCCAGGCGGGGCTTGAGGATATGCCAGAGGCGCAGGGTCACGTCGGCGTCTTCGGCCGCGTAGCAGGTCGCCGGTTTCAGCTCGACGTGCTTGAAGGACTTCTGCTTCTGGCCGGTCCCGGCGACCGACTTGAAGGGGATGGGGTCGTGACCGAGGTGGAGCCGGGCCAGCTCGTCCATGCCGTGGCCGTGCAGGCCGCCCTCCAGGACGTAGGAGATCAGCATGGTGTCGTCGTAAGGCGCGACCGCGATGCCGCGCCGGGCCATGACGGCGAGGTCGTACTTGGCGTTCTGGAGCACCTTGAGGACGCCGGGGTGTTCCAGCAGGACCTTGAGGCGGGCGAGCGCGGTGGGCTTGTCGATCTGGTCGATCTTGACCGTGGCGACGGGGCCGCCGAGGAGGTCGCCGGTCCCCTCCGGCTCTGACTCATGGGTCAGGGGGATGTAGCAGGCCTCGCCGGGGGCGACGGCCAGGGAGACGCCGCACAGGCCGGCGTGGGTGGAGGACAGGGCGTCGGTCTCGGTGTCGAAGCCGACGACACCGGCCTCGATGGCGCGGGCGATCCAGTGGTCGAGCCGGTCCAGCGTCTGGACGCACTCATAGGCCTCGTGGTCGAAGGCGTGGCCCTCGACGGCGGCGACTTCCTTAGGCGCATAGCGCGGGGTGGCGACCGGGGCCGACGGGATCGGGCCGGGCGTCTTGGCGAAGGCCGAGCCTTCCTTCGCAGGAAGTTTCCCGTCGCCGACGCGGTTCCGGAGCGAGCGGAACTCCATCTCGTCGAGGAAGGCGGCCAGGGTCTCCGGGTCCGGATCGCGGACGGCGAAGTCCTCGATCGGCTCGGGCGCTGGGGCGTCGCAGGTGAGCTTGACCAGCTCGCGGCTGAGCAGGATCTGGTCGCGGAACTCGATCAGGGTCTCGCGGCGCTTGGGCTGCTTGATCTCGCCGGCGCGGGCCAGGAGCGTGTCGAGGTCGCCGTATTCGTCCAGCAGGGCCGCGGCCGTCTTGGGGCCGATGCCGGGGGCGCCGGGGACATTGTCGACGCTGTCGCCGACGAGGGCCTGCAGGTCGATCATCTTCTCCGGCCCGACGCCGAACTTCTCGAACACCTCGGGCTCGGCGAGGCGGCGGTCCTTCATCGGGTCGTACATGACGACGCCGTTTCCTATCAGCTGCATCAGGTCCTTGTCGGACGAGACGATGACGGCCTCGCCGCCCGCGTCGCGGGCCTTGCAGGCATAGGTCGCGATCAGGTCATCGGCCTCGTAACCGGCCAGCTCCACGCCATGCACGCCGAAGGCGGCGGTGGCCTTCCTGACCAGCGGGAACTGGGGGACGAGGTCCTCGGGCGCCGGCGGGCGGTGGGCCTTGTACTCGGCGTAGAGGTCGTTCCTGTAGGTGCGCTCGGAGTGGTCGAAGATGGCCACCAGATGGGTCGGACCATCCGCGCCCTTCATGTCCTTCAGCAGCTTCCAGAGCATGTTGCAGTAGCCCTGGACCGCGCCGACCGGCAGGCCGTCGGACTTGCGGGTCAGCGGCGGCAGGGCGTGGTAGGCGCGAAAGATGTAGGCCGAGGCGTCGATCATCCACAGGCGAAGCGGCGGGCCGTCCTGGGTCAGGGGGCGGTCGGGAAGCGAGGCGTCGGTCATGAGGATCAGATAGCGCGTTTGCGCGCGAAGGTCGCGCCCTCCCTAAGCGTGACAAAACGGGTTAAGGGAGCCCCATGACACCCGAGATTTCCGTTGTGGTCCCCGTCCACGATGAAGAAGGCGCCGCCGGTCCGCTGGCGCGCGAGATCGCTGAGGCCTTCAACGGCCGCAGCTTCGAGATGGTCTTCGTCAATGATGCGTCGAAGGACGCGACCCTGGCCGAGCTGGAGGCGCTCAGGGCCGAACTGCCGATGCTGCGCGTGTTGAGCCATGCGAAGAACGCCGGCCAGAGCCGGGCGGTGCGCTCGGGCATCCTGGCGGCGCGCGGCCCGATCATCGTGACCCTGGACGGCGACGGCCAGAACCCGCCGGCCGATGCGCCCAAGCTGGCCGACGCCCTGATCGCGGCAGGACCCGAGGTGGCCCTGGTCGGCGGCGTGCGGGCCAAGCGGCAGGACACGGGCGCGAAGCGCTGGGCGTCGAAATGGGCCAACGGCATCCGCAAACGCCTGCTGAACGACGACGCCAATGATACGGGATGCGGGCTCAAGGCCTTCCGGCGCGACGCCTTTCTGCGGCTTCCGTACTTCGACCACATCCACCGCTATCTGCCGGCCCTGATGATCCGCGAGGGCTATCAGAACCGCTTCATGGACGTGGGCCACCGGGGCCGCGAGACGGGGCGGTCCAAATACACCAACCTCGGCCGGTTGTGGGCCGCGCTTTCGGACCTGCTGGGCGTGATGTGGCTGAGAACGCGGTCGCGCAATCCCGGGACGGTCAGCGAGCTCTGAGCCTGGCGCTCCCCTTTCAGGCGCGACTGCTGGCGGGAACGGGCGAACCCGGATATGGGTTGGTTAATCGCTGTCGACAGGGGATTGATCGATGCTGACCGCGTTTCCGCTTCTGCTGATCCCGGTGGTGATCTACAACGTCTACGCCTTCGGCCAGCTGACGGGCGTGGCCGCGGCGGACCCGGATCTCGCGCTCCGCTCGGCCATGTTCAGCATCAACATGCCCTCAGGCGGCGTCTGGACGATCGGCGTCGGGGACCTGCTGGTCTTCTTCTCGCTCGCCCTGCTGTTTTTCGAGCTCCTGAAGTCGACGTCGAGCCAGAAGGTGGCGATCGTCAATCACGCCCTGTCGATGGGGCTGTTCGTGATCTGCCTGGTGGAGTTCCTGCTGTTCCGGTCCTTCGCGACCTCGACCTTCTTCTTGATGATGGTCATGGTCCTCTTGGATGTGATGGCCGGCTTCATCGTCACCATCATCACGGCACGCCGTGACCTGGATCTGACCGGCGGCGCCGCCGTCTAGCCGAAGGCGACGAAGATCAGCGCGACAACCAGGGTGTCGACGGCGCGGGCGGCGAAGGTCAGGACGGCGGCCATGGGTGTTTCCGGTCAGGATGGACCGGAGCCACGGAGCAAGGAGCGGGCCAGCACCCGCATCCCTTCTAGATTTCGGTTTTCTTGACCTTGCCGGGCTGAGGCCGGCGGTCCGCCGTGCCGGAATATTCCGAGTTGAGGTAGGTAGAGCGCGCCTTGTCGAGCACTTCCTGCCCACCCCGAAGGCCGCGCTTCATACCCTCCTGACCCAGGCGCTGGGCGTCGAAGGACGAGCCGCTCTCCTCGGACGGCCGGGGCGGCGGGGCGTGGTCGATCACCGGCTCTATCGGCACGAGATCGCGGCCGTCGTCGGGAGCCTTGGCCCGACGCAGGGTCTGTCGGCGATCCCCGAGGCGGCGGTCCTGAGGCGCGGAGGGCGGCCGCACCGGCTCGGTCACGGCTTGGGCGTCTCGGAGAGGCGGGCGAGCTGGGCCTGCATCTCTTCCATCTGCCGGCGCATCTGTTCCAGGGCCGCGGCCTGGGCCTCGAGCAACGGATTGGCGGGAGCCGCGGCGGGTTCGGGCTTGGGCTCAGGCTTGGCCTCGCCCTGCGCGGCGCCGGCCGCCGGATAGGCGAAGGGCGAGAACATCTTCATCGCGCGCTCGAACATGGCCAGGTTCTGGCGCACCTGTTCGTCGAACAGGCCCGCGCCCGGCGTGGCGCCGAAGGTCGAGGAGAACTGCTTGCGGAACTGCTCCTGCTGGCGCGTGAAGTTGTCCATCGACAGCTCCAGATAGCTGGGCAGGATCGACTGCATGGAGTCGCCGTAAAAGCCGATCAGCTGTCGCAGGAACTGGATCGGCAGCAGGCTGGAGCCCTTGGACTCCTCCTCGAAGATGATCTGGGCTAGCACCGAACGCGTGATGTCCTCATTGGACTTGGCGTCGAACACCACGAAATCGACCCCGTCGCGCACCATGGTGGCGAGATTGTCGAGCGTGACGTAGGCGCTGGTGCCGGTGTTGTAGAGCCTGCGGTTGGCGTACTTCTTGATGACGACGCGGTCGGCTTGGGCCTTTTCGGCCTCGGTCTTCTGATCGGCCACGCTGGTTTCCCGTGAACTGAACGATGAGCCAGTATCCCGCATGCGCGAGAAGGTGGGAAGCTGATTATTGCGCAGCGAAAACGACGCCCACCATCACGGCCGCATAGTGGACCCCGGCTCCGGTGACCACGAAGCCGTGCCAGATGGCGCGGCGGAACGGCAGGGCCTGCCGCACGAAGACAAAGCAGCCGAGCGTGTAGATCAGACCGCCGATGATCAGCAGGGCCAGCGCGAGCGACGATACGCCGTTCATCATCGGCTGGATGGCGATGACGGCGAGCCAGCCGAACACGGCATAGACGATACTCCAGAAAACATCGTTCAGGCGCGGAGCGAACAGCTTGGCCACGACACCCGCGATAGCGAGCGTCCAGACGAGCGCGGTAAATCCGATCGACCAGACGGGCTCCGAAAAGCGCTGCGTGGTGAAGGGGGTGTAGGAGCCGGCGATCATCAGAAAAATCGCCGCCTCATCGAGACGGCGGAGGATGGGGCGCGCGGCGCAGGGCTTGGAGCGGTTGTAGAGGGTCGACGCCGTCAGCATGGCGATCAGGCAGATGGCGTAGACAGCCGTGGCCAGCACCATGGATGGGCCGCCGTTCGCGGCCGAAATCAGCGCAAGCACCACCCCGCCGACGGCAGCGAGCGCCAGGGCGACCGCGTGAACCCAGGAATCCGCGACCCGTTCAGCGCGCGTCGGATAGTGCTCGACAAAGTCGAGGTCGTCGGCGGCGCAGAAGCGGGGCGTAAGCTTGGGACGCGTCTTATCAGGCATGGCGAGAACCCAACTCTCGTTTCAAACATGCGTTCCCACCAGACTAGGTGACCGGCCCTGACGGACGATGAACGCGGCGCGAAATCGCGTCCGGGAGGTGACGTCGGCCCCATCCTGAGGCAGAAGCGCAACACCTTCCTCCCCAGGAGTTCCATCATGACTGACGTCGTCATCGTTTCCGCAGCCCGCACGCCCGTGGGGGCCTTCATGGGCGCCCTGTCTTCCCTGCCCGCCTCCCAGCTCGGCGCAGTCGCCATCCGCGCGGCGCTCGACAAGGCCGGTGTTCCGGCCGCCGATGTGGACGAGGTGATCCTGGGTCAGGTGCTGACCGCCGGTCAGGGCCAAGGGCCGGCCCGCCAGGCGTCGATCGGCGCGGGCGTGCCCGAGACAGCGGCGGCTTGGGGCATCAACCAGATCTGCGGCTCGGGCCTGCGCGCCGTGGCGCTGGCGGCCCAGCAGATCCAGCTGGGCGACGCCAAGATCGTCGTGGCCGGCGGCCAGGAAAGCATGAGCCAGTCGCACCATTCGGCGTCGCTGCGGAGCGGCCAGAAGATGGGCGACCTAGGCCTGGTCGACACCATGATCAAGGACGGCCTGTGGGACGCCTTCAACGGCTACCACATGGGCCAGACGGCCGAGAACATCGCCGAGCGCTGGCAGATCAGCCGCGGCGATCAGGACAGCTTCGCCGTGGCCAGCCAGAACAAGGCCGAGGCCGCCCAGAAGGCCGGCAAATTCGCCGACGAGATCGCGCCGGTGACCATCAAGGGCCGCAAGGGCGACACGGTGGTCGACCAGGACGAATACATCCGCCACGGCGCGACCGTGGACGGCGTGTCGGGCCTGAAGCCCGCCTTCACCAAAGACGGCACGGTCACGGCCGCAAACGCCTCGGGCATCAATGACGGCGCCGCCGCCCTGGTGCTGATGTCGGCCGATGAGGCCAAGGCGCGCGGGCTGGAGCCTCTCGCCCGGATCGTGTCCTCGGCCACGGCGGGCGTCGATCCGGCGGTTATGGGTACGGGCCCGATCCCGGCGTCGCAGAAGGCGCTGGAAAAGGCCGGCTGGACCGTCGCGGACCTGGATCTGGTCGAGTCCAACGAGGCCTTCGCGGCCCAGTCGCTGTGCGTGACCAAGGAACTCGGCCTCGACCCGGCCAAGGTGAACGTCAACGGCGGCGCGATCGCCATCGGCCATCCCATCGGCGCCTCGGGCGCCCGCATTCTGACCACCCTGTTGCACGAGATGAAGCGCTCGGGCGCGAAGAAGGGCCTGGCCACCCTCTGCATCGGCGGCGGCATGGGCGTGGCCATGTGCGTCGAGCGGGATTGAGACTTTTGAGGCGGCCCCAGGCCGCCTCAATAGCAACGCTTTCGGGTCAGACGACCTCTTGCATGAATAGCTGAATATCACGCACCGCCACGCGGGGCGCGGGCCGCTGTGCGCGAGCAGTCTGCGACATTGTGGAAACCGCGCGAAATGACCGCTTGGGTTGATGATGGGGACTATTGGACTTATTCTGATCGTTCTCCCCACATGATCTGGGCGATGGCCGGTGGCGATCGCTATTGTCTGATCTATCCTCAAATGGAGCTTACATGCGACTTTCCCTGATCGCGGCGACCGCCGCCTGCGCCTTGGTGGCGTCTCCGGTGCTGGCGCAGGATTCCACCTTCAGCGACGAGACGCTGGGCCAGTACGCCGATGCGCTCGAGGTGATCATGCCGATCGCCCAGGCCGCGGCCGGGTCGCCCTCGCCCGAACAGCAGACCCAGATGGCCGAGGCCGTCACCAACGCCGGTCTGACGCCAGAACAGTTCAACGCCATCGCCGCCGCCAGCCAGTCCGACGCCGTGCTGCGGGCGCGCATCGAGCTGGCGGCAGAGCCGGAACCGGCGGCCGGCAGCGTCTCGGCCACGGTGACTGATGAAGAGATCGGCCAGTTCGCTCAGGCCATGGTCGGCATCCGCGCCGCCTCGGGCGGCTCGAGCAGCCCGACACCGGAACAGCAGGCCGCCATGGCCGAGGCCGTCACCGCCTCGGGTCTGACCATCGACCGCTTCAATGTGATCGGCGGCGGCGTGAACAGTGACACGCACCTGCGGGCCCGCGTGGCCCTGGCCGAGGCCGAACTGGCCGGCTGAGGCGACGGACGAGGACGGCGGGCCGCCTTCGTGGCCCGCCGCCCCCTTCTCCTTGCTCGCCTCTCACGCTAAGGCGTTCGGATAACAGGCGTCCGCAGAGACGCAGACAGACGGAGAGGAAACACCATGGGACGCGTTGCGCTGGTCACCGGCGGCACCCGCGGCATCGGCCGCGCGATTTCGGCCCGCCTGAAGGCGGACGGCTTCCAGGTCGCGGCGGGCTATTCCGGCAATGACGACGCCGCGCGCGCGACGGCCGAGGAACTCGGCATCATGGTGGTGAAGGGCAATGTCGGCCGCTTCGAGGACTGCCAGCGCGCCGCCGCCGAGGTCGAAGCCGCGCTCGGCCCCATCGAGATTCTGGTCAACAACGCGGGCATCACCCGCGACGGCTTCTTCCACAAGATGACCCTGGAGCAGTGGACCCAGGTCGTCAGCGTGAACATGGACAGCCTGTTCAACATGACCCGCCAGGTCATCGAAGGCATGCGCGAGCGCAACTTCGGCCGGATCGTGAATATCTCTTCGATCAACGGTCAGAAGGGCCAGGCGGGCCAGACCAACTATTCCGCCGCCAAGGCCGGCATGATCGGCTTCACCAAGGCCCTGGCCCAGGAAAACGCCAAGAAGGGCGTGACCGTGAACTGCGTGGCGCCGGGCTATATCAACACCGAGATGATGGATTCCATTCCGGAAAACGTCATGGCCTCGATCGTCGGCGGCATCCCGGTTTCGCGTCTGGGCGAGGCCGAGGAAATCGCCGCCTGCGTCGCCTTCCTCGTGCGCGACGACGCCAGCTTCATCACCGGCTCGACACTCACGGCGAACGGCGGTCAGTATATGGTGGGCTGAGACACGGCGCCGCAGCGCCGCAAATCCGCCTATGTGACGCATCAAAGACCGGGGGATGGTCGGAAGGGCTCCGAAACTGTGTGGGTTTCTGGCGCTCCTCGTCGCTTGCGCGATGGGGGCTGCGCCCGCGCGCGCCGATCGCCTCGACCTCCAGGCCCATGTGCAGTCGTTCTGGACGACCGTGCAGGATTCGCCGTCGTTGCGGGAGCGGCTGTTCGGCCGGGGCGACCGCCGCGAGGAAACCGCCGTCGCCCGCTTCACCACCCAGGGCGGTCCGGACTTCGTGCTGGACCAGTCCGGGGCTCGGACGCTGCTGCGCTACGACGGCTCCGACGAGATCTGGGTCCTGCGTCCGACCGCGGGCGTGCGGGGCGACATCTATTATCGCAACGACGTCGGCGAGGTGGTGCTGCGCGCCACGCGTCTGGGCGGGCTGACGCTCTATACGGCCTCGAACCCCGGCGGCCTGGCCTGCGCCCTGGATCGTGGGGCCGGGCGGCTAGAGCTGCCGGAACAGGACATCCGTTTCCTGCTGCGCCACTTCGCGCGCGAGGCCATGCGCGCCGGTGAATCCATGCGCGGCAGCTTCGAGATCACCGCCCGGGCCGTCGAGCCGGATTCCAGCGACGTCTTCGGCGACGCCGCCACCGTGGCGGTCGACGGGATCGTGCGTCTGGCCCAGACCGCCAGCGGACGTGAGCGGCTGGCCAGCCTGAGAACCATGCTGATCGTGGTGGGATCGGCGCCCGGCGTGCGGCGCGACGGGGCGACCCTGATCGTGACCGTCAATCCGCGGCTCGGCGCGGCGGGGCGTCCGTCCTCCGCCCGGGTTATGCGGGCCCTGTCCTAGCCCTTGAAGGCGTCCTTGGCCGCGCGGACCGCCGCAAAGGCCTGAACGGGCGAAAGCTCCGGCATCAGCAGCGGCGCCCTGAGAAAGGGATTGGTCGCCTTTTCCAGCCCGATGGTCGTCGGCACGGTCGGTTCGCCCCGTTCGCGCGCAGCGAAGACGGCTTCGGCGCGGTCCCTGAGCGCTGCGGACTCATCGACGCTGAGCGCGAAGCGGGCGTTCGACGCCGTATACTCATGGGCGCACCAGACCTGGGTCTCGTCAGGCAGGGTCGACAGCAGCTCAAGGCTCGCCCACATCTGATCGGGCGTGCCCTCAAACAGCCGGCCACAGCCTAGGGCGAACAGGCTGTCTCCGACGAAGGCCACATTGTCCGCTCGAGACCACCAGGCCAGGTGGCCGAGGGTGTGGCCGCCCACGTCCAGAATCTCGAAGTCCGTCTCGCCCAGGGACACACGGTCACCGCCGACGATCACACGGTCCAGCGGGGCGATCCGGGTGACTTCTTGGGGGCCGATGATCTCGCAGCCCGTCTCGGCCTTGAGGCGTTCATTGCCGCCGGCGTGGTCCGGGTGCCAGTGGGTGTTGAAGATGAAATCGAGCCGGCCCCAGCCGCTGGCCTGAAGATCGTCAAGGATCGCCTGGGCGTCGGGCGTATCGACCGTGGCGACGGCGCCGGTCGCCTCATCGCGCACCAGAAAGCCGTAGTTGTCCGAAAGGCACGGGAATTGACGGATCGAGAGGGCCATCTGCTCTATATAGGCCCTCATGCGTCGCGATGTGACCGAGATTCGCCGCTTCTACGCCTCGCCCCTGGGCCAGCGGGCGGCGCAGCTGATCGGGGCGAAGCTGTCGGATGCCTGGGGCTCGACGGCGGGTCAGGATGTGCTGGGGCTGGGCTATACGACGCCTTGGCTGGACCTGATGGGCGACGCCCGGCGCGCGGTCTGCGCCATGCCGTTCGGACAGGGCGCCGCCGCCTGGCCGAGCGCAGGACGCTGCCGCACCGCCCTGGTCGAGGACGACGCCCTGCCCTTCGCGACAGGCCTGTTCGATCGGGTGCTGGCCGTCCACGCCCTGGAGGAGGCCCATGATCCGCTCGCGCTGGTGCGCGAGCTGGGCCGGGTGCTGGCGCCCAATGGCCGGCTGGTTCTGGTGGTGGCGGGACGCGGTGGCCTGTGGGCGCGCGCCGAGAACACGCCTTTCGGCCATGGACGGCCCTATACGCTGGGACAGCTGGAGAGCCTGGTGCGGGCGGCCGAGCTGGAGCCGTTCGCCCGCTCCCAGGCCCTGTTCTGTCCGCCATGGAGCCGGCTCGGCGGGATTTCCAGCTGGGTTGAGACCTGGGGCGGACGGCTGGCGCCCGGCGCCGGAGGCGTGGTGATGCTGGAGGCGGTCAAGACGACGCTGGCGCTTCGGCCCATCCCTGTGGCCGAGCCGGTGCGGGCCCGGCGACGCGAGGCCCTGTCGCCACAGCCCGCCGGCTTCGGCGCGGCCGAGCCCGCCAAGATGGCAATCCGACGCAAACCTGACTAAGGCCCCCGTATGCGCCGACTGATCCTGATGCGTCACGCCGAGGCCGAGCCGTCGTCCGCGACGGGCGATTTCGGCCGCGCCCTCACCCAGCATGGACTTGAGGAGGCTCGCCTGATCGGACGGGCCCTGGCCGACCGCGGCGCGCGCCCGGACCTCGCTCTCATCTCTCAGGCCCGGCGGGCCCAACAGACCTGGGATCAGGCCAGCCACGCCTTCGGCGATGTCGTCACCGAGGTCGAGCGCGCGATTTATGAGGCCGGCCCTTCGGAACTCCGGCAGATGATCGAGGCGGCCGAGGACCGATGCGGCGCCCTGATATTGATCGGGCACAATCCGGCGATCCACCGGCTGGCGGTCGAGCTCCTGATCGAACAGGCGGCGGCGCCCTCGACGCTGGAACGGCTGAGCGGCGGCTTTCCGACCGGCTCGGCGGTGATCTTCTCGGCCGATAGCTCCGGTCGGCTGGGGTATGACGGCTTCATCCGTCCGGTCGACCTGACGTGAGGCCGATCTACAAGATCGTCAGCGTCGCCGAATGGCGGGCCGCCGAGGCCAGCGGCCAGTTCGAAGGCTCCGAGGTCGACCTGCGGGACGGCTACATCCATTTCTCCGAAGCCGCGCAACTGCGCGAGACCGCGCGGCGCCACTTCGCCGGGCGCGACGATCTGCTGCTGGTGACCATCGATGCGGACCGGCTGGACCCCGCGCCGATCTGGGAGCCGTCGCGCGGCGGGGCCCTGTTCCCGCACCTGTACGGTCCTCTGCCGGTGTCGGCCGCGACCGGGAGCCGTACCTTGAGCGTGGACGCCGAGGCCTCGGCCCTGAAGGATTTCGATCAGTGAGTCTGCAGGACCTCGTCACCGGCGTGCTGCGGACGCTGGATCCGGAGACCGCCCACGGCCTGGCGCTGAAAGGGCTGGAGATGGGCCTGGGTCCGCGCCAGCGCGAACCGGACGATCCGGTTCTGGCGGTCGAGGTCGCCGGGCTGTCCCTTCCCAACTGCGTGGGTCTGGCGGCCGGGTTCGACAAGGATGCGCGGGCGCCCGACGCCCTGCTGGACTGCGGCTTCGGCATGGTCGAGCTGGGCGGCGTCACGCCCAGACCTCAGCCCGGGAATCCCAGGCCCCGCGTCTTCCGACTGAGCGAGGATCGCGCCGTCATCAACCGGATGGGCTTCAACAACGAAGGCTTGGACGCCTTTGCGCAGAAGCTCCTGCGCCGCCGTCGCTCGGGCGTGATCGGGGTCAATCTGGGCGCCAACAAGGACGCCGAGGACCGCTCACAGGACTATGTCACCGGCCTGAAGCGCCTGTGGACCCTGGCGGACTATTTCGCGGTGAATATCTCGTCGCCCAATACGCCGGGCCTGCGCTCGCTGCAGTCGGCCGACGCGCTGGATGATCTTCTAGGCCGGCTGGCTGAGGCCCGTGCGGGCTTGCCCGCGCCGGGCAAGCCCGTGTTCCTCAAGGTCGCGCCAGACCTGGAGGAGGGCGAAGTCCTGCCCATGGTCGAGGCGTGCCGCCAGCACGGCATGAACGGCCTGATCGTGTCCAACACCACCCTGGCGCGGCCGGCCGGTCTGAAGTCGGCGCTGGCGTCAGAGACCGGCGGCCTGTCGGGCGCGCCCCTGATGGCGTCCTCGACCCGAGTGCTTGGCTGGTTCCGGCAGGCGGCTGGACAGGACCTGCCCCTGATCGGGGTGGGCGGCATCGGCTCTGGCGCCGACGCCTACGCCAAGATCCGCGCGGGCGCTTCGGCCGTGCAGCTCTATTCGGCCATGGTCTATGAGGGCCCGGGTCTGGTGAGCCGAATCAAGGCTGATCTGGCGGCCCGGCTGAAGGCCGATGGCTTCGCCCGCGTCGCCGATGCGGTCGGGGCCGGATGAAACCATGGCGCGGTCCCTGCGTTTCCGGCGCATGGAAAGCCCCACCCAGACGCTCATGATCGTCGCGGCCTGCGGCTCGGTCGTCGCCGCCGGCTTCGGCGCCATGGCCGGCGCGGGCCTTCGGGTGCCGCCGCGCATCGAGCCGGAGACGCCCCGATTCATCGCAGAACCCCAGGAGGTCTTCCTGGCATCGGCCCCGGCCTATCCTTCCTGGGCGCCCGAGCCGCTGTACCCACGCGCCGAGCGCGATCCCGTCGCTGAGTTCGCGGCCGCCTGGGACGCGGCAATGAGCGACGCCCGCAACCAGCCGCGGCCGGCTGCCTACCATCCGCCAGTCGATCTGCCGCCTGCCTATGAGGTGCGGCTGGAGGGAGAGGCCCGCCCGATTTCGGATCGACCGCGCCCCCGTCCGCTCGGCCCGGCGCCGCGGCCGGCCCCGGCCCAGCCCCAGGCTGTTGTGATGCCGCGCGACGGCAAGGTCGCGCCGGAAGGCCCAGCCTTGACTCAGCTGACGCCTCAGGCCTCCAGCTCGATGTCCCAGTACAGGTAGTCGAGCCAGCTTTCGTGCAGATAGTGCGGGGGAAAGCGCCGTCCGAGCGCCTGTAGCCGCCAGGCGCTGGGCCGTTCAGGTCGGCTGCGAGGCGGCATCCCGGCTTCGGCGGGCGTACGCCCGCCCTTCCTGAGATTGCAGGGCGCACAGGCGGTCACGATGTTTTCCCAGGTGGTCTTGCCGCCCTGTGAGCGCGGGATGACATGGTCGAAGGTCATGTCCCCGCCCCCGACACCGCAGTACTGGCAGGCGAACTGGTCACGCAGGAACAGGTTGAAGCGGGTGAAGGCGGGCGAGCGCTCCTGGTCCACGAAGTCCTTCAGCGAGACCACGCTGGGCAGGCGGAACTCCATCGACGGCGAGCGCACCACCTTGTCATAGGTCGACACCACATCGACCCGGTCCTGCCAGACCGCCTTGACCACGTCCTGCCAGGACCACAGCGAAAGCGGATAGTAGGAGAGCGGTCGGAAGTCGGCGTTCAGGACGAGCGCCGGCCAACCCGAGGGCGGCTGGGTCAGGACCTGCATGGGCCCCGCTCCGCGATGATCACGCTGTTACGACTGAAGACACGCCCCCGTCACGCAAGATCTCTGCGGGACGCGCCGGCCCCGCGCGAATCAGAGTGTATGCCGGGAACGACGACGCGCCTATGACGGCGCTTGCGGCCCCTCGGCGGGACCGGCCGGAAAGGCGGGCAGGCTCCAGCCCCAGGCGAGAGCTCCCGCCCTCAGCCCAAAGCCCAGTATCACCCCCACCGCCGAGGCGACGAAGATGCTGAGGTCGAGCGCGCGCAGGCCGACGAAGGCCGTGGCGGCCACAAGCGCGGCGGTTACGGTGATCTCACGGTGCAGGAGGATAGAGGGCTGGCCCGCCAACAGGTCGCGCACCACGCCGCCGAAACAGGCGGTCAGACCGCCCATGACGATGCAGATCAGCGGCGGCACCCCATAGGCCATGGACTTGGCCGCGCCGAGCACGCCGTAGGCCGCCAGACCCACCGCATCCAGCCAGTAGAGCGCCGTCAGCCGCCAGCCCCGGCCGCCGACGAACCAGACCGCGACAGCGGCCACCAGGGCCACCGCCACATAGCGCCAGTCCTGAACCCAGAAGACCGGTGCTCCGATGAGGAGGTCTCGCAGCGTGCCGCCGCCCACGCCAGTGACAGCGGCGAAGAAGGCGATGGTCACCAGGTCCTGCCGCAGGCGCGCCCCGGCCAGGGCTCCGGTCGCGGCGAAGACCGCCATGCCCGCGAAATCGAGCACGGTCAGGGTCGGCGCGATGAGCGGAAGCTGGCCGGAGATCATGTCTCGCCCTTCATCGGATGCGGGACCTCCCCGCGTCGAACCGCGCCATACCACGCCCAGAGAAGATGCGCCGCCACCGAGCGATGCGGCGACCAACCGGCGGTGAGACGATCGACCTCGTCCGGACCGGGCCGCGTCTCAAGGCCATGGGCCCAGCGCAGCGCCTCCTGCAGCGCGATGTCGCCGGCCGGGAATATGTCGGGCCGGGCGTCGCAGAACATCAGATAGACCTCGGCCGTCCAGCGCCCGACGCCCTTTAGCGCGACCAGTCGGGCGTGGGCCTCGGCGTCCGGCATGGCGGACAGCCCGGTCCAGTCCACCTCAACCTCCGCCAGCGCGACGGCATAGCGGGCCTTGGGAAGGCTGAGGCCCAGCGCGCGCATACCCTCGATCCCGGCTTCACGCACCGCCAGCGGCGTGACCTCGCCCAGACCTGCCTCCACCCGGGCCCAGATGGCCGCCGCCGAGGCGGTCGAAACCTGCTGGCCCACGATCATCCAGACGAGGCCGACAAAACCGCCGGGCCGCACGCGCCACGACAAGGCCGGCGCCTCGGCATGTGCCCGGGCCAGCGCCGGATCCGATGCCACAAGGGTCGCGCGAATGTCGGCCAGGACCACATCGGAGGGTGGGACGTTCATGGCCGCAGGGTGTAAGCCAGCATGGATGCCCTTCGCCACCCGCTTTGCGCCCTCGCCGACGGGCTTCCTGCACAAGGGGCACGCCTATTCGGCGCTCATCGCCTCGTGCGCCGCACAGGAAGCGGGCGGGCGCTTCATCCTGCGCATCGAGGATACCGACTTCACCCGCTGCCGGCCCGAGTTCGAGGCGTCGATTTACGAGGACCTGCGCTGGCTGGGCATCGACTGGGAGACGCCGGTCCTGCGCCAGTCGGACCACCGGGCCGACTATGAGGCCGCCATCGAGCGCCTGCGGGAGATGGGCGTGCTCTATCGCTGCTTTCGCACCCGCAAGGAGCAGATGGCGCTGACGGGCGTCGCGCCTCACGCGGGCGATCCAAAGGATCGACAGGCCTTCCGGGGCGAGCCGCATGCCCCCGAAGAAGAGGCCGCCTTCCTGGCGGAAGGGCGACCGTTCGCCTGGCGGCTGTCGCTGGAGGCGGCGCGGCGGCGGCTGGGCGGCTTCGACCGGCTGACCTGGATCGAGGAGGGGCTTCAGCCCGGCGAGCGTTCTGCCCAACCCGAGCCGCTGGGCGACATGGTGATGGGTCGAAAGGACATCGGCGCGGGCTATGTCATCGCCTCGGTGGTCGACGATGCGAGACAAGGGATCAGCCATGTGATCCGGGGCGTCGATCTGGCGGAGCTGACCTCGGTCCAGCGGGTGCTGCAGGCGCTGCTGGACCTGCCGACGCCGGTCTATCGGCACCATGCGCTGGTGCTGGACGAGACGGGCAAGCGGCTGGCCAAGCGCGATGGCTCGACCAGCCTGAAGTCGCTGAGGGACGCGGGCCTCACACGGGAGGCCCTGCTGAAGGAGCTAGGGCTCTAACCCCGCAGCTTGCGGGTCAGGGCGTCAACGTCGCGGGCGATCTGGTCGTCCTCGCCGATCAGGCTCTCGATGCGGCGCACGCCGTGCAGCACGGTTGTGTGGTCGCGGTTGCCCATGCGGCGGCCGATATCCGGATAGGACCGGGTCGTCAGCTGCTTGCACAGATACATGGCCACCTGGCGCGGGCGGGCGACCTGACGCGTGCGGCGGCCCGACAGCAGGTCGGCCTGTTTCAGGCCATAGTAATCGGCCGTGACCTTCTGGATCTCGTCGACGGTGATGCGGCGCTCGGTCGGGCGGAAGCCGGCCGACAGATAGCCCTGGGCCTCTTCCACCGTGACAGTCGACATGCGTTGACCGGCGGCGGCGGCCAGGGTGTTCAGCCCGCCTTCCAGCTCGCGGATCGAGCCGGGCGTGCGGTCGACCAGGTGACTGAGCAGCTCGGGCTTGGCCCGGCCGGCCACCAGATTGAGGCCTTCCAGCGCCTCCAGCTTCTTTTCCAGCACGGCCAGCTTCAGCGCGCGATCAGCGGGCTCGACCGGGCAGGTCAGGCCGGCGGCCAGATGGCTGCGCAGGCGCGGCTCGACGTCCGTGAGAGCCGACGGCGGACGGTCGGCGGCCAGCACCACGCGGCGGCCTTCCTCGATCAGGGCCGTCAGGGTGTGGAACAGTTCTTCCTGGGTCGTCTGCTTGCCCGAGAAGAAGTGGACGTCATCCAGCAGCAGGAGGTCGGCCGAGCGCAGGTCTTCCTTGAAGGCGGCGACCGACTTGTCCTGCAGCGCCCGCACGAAGCCCGACAGGAAGCGCTCGGCGGTGAGGTAGATCACCTTGGCGTTCGGCCGCAGACGCTGGGCCTCCCAGGCGATGGCGTTCAAGAGATGCGTCTTGCCGTAGCCGTAGGGGCCGCAGAAATAGACCGGGTTGAAATGGCCGTCCGCCCAGGACGCGACCTGGCGGGCGATGGCGTAGGCGAACTCATTGCCCTTACCAGGCACGAAGGTCTCGAAGGTCAGCCGTTCCTGCAGACCGGCGGCGCGCACGGCCCGCGGGCCGTCAGCGGCCACGACCGAAACGGTCGGCTGGGCCACCAGCGGCGTGACACCGGTCTCAATCGCGCCCGGATTTTCGGCCTCGTACTCCGCGCGGGCCCGCGCCTTGAGGCTGCGGCGCTTGGCGTCGTGGGCGAGCCACAGCTCGTTGATCCGGCGGATGGCGTGACGATCAACCCAGTCCCGCGCATAGGCGGTCGGGGTCACGAGAAACAGGTCGCCGGCCTCGCCCTCGCGCACTCGGGCCTGCTCCAGATAGGAGGTGAACGCGCCTTCGCCGATCTCAAGACGCAGGGCCTTGACGACCTGGCCCCAGACTTCTTCCGGCGAAATGTTCGGCATCCCCAGGTTCCCCTTCACCCGCTTGCGTCGTCTTCATTTGAGGACGAACTTCCCTCTCCCGCCGGACAGCGCCGGCAGGCGATTTGAGATCGTACTCAGTGTTCGTGGCCTTCGCCGGAACGCGGGAGACGGGCCCCCGGATCGCACCCATCCACAGGGGTTGGGCGACGAAGACGGCTTTCAAACTAGCCCCGGGAAAGGGACCGTCAACGCTGATTCGTTCGCCTGTCGGACGATATTTTGGTTGACTCGGTTAAGCCCTTCGGACGGCTGAAAAATCGGCGTCACAAAAATTGCAAACGAAGCAATTCGGGATTGAGCCAGTTATCCGCACACGGCAAAACGCCGCGCGAGGCAAGCCTCACACGGCGTTGAATTTGCGAAGTTTTTTTGAAGGGCGCCCGTTTTAGGCGGCGGCCATCTTCTTCAGGCGGGCAGCCAGGCGGCTGACCTTACGCGAGCCGGTGTTCTTGTGGATCACGCCCTTGGAGACGGCGCGCATCACTTCGGACTGGGCGTTGGTGAAGGCGTCCTTGGCGGCCGACTGGTCACCACCGGAAACGGCCTCTTCGAACTTCTTGAGGAAGGTGCGCACACGCGAACGACGGGCGCGGTTGACCTCGGTGCGGGCTTCGATCTTGCGGATCGCTTTCTTGGCGCCGGGATTGTTGGCCATGTGTCTGTCTAACCTAGAACGAAGACGCCGCCGGCGGTCCGGCGGCGCGGAGAAATCTCAGGAGGGCGGGCCTATAGCGGAAAGGCCCGCGAGGGTCAACGCGCCACCGGCCTAGCGATGTTTGAACTCAGGCTTCCGCTTCTCGACGAAGGCGCCCATGCCCTCCTTCTGGTCCTCGAAGGCGAACAGCGAGTGGAACAGGCGGCGTTCGAACTGGACGCCCTGGGTGAGGGTCGTCTCAAGCGCGGCGTTGACCATCTCCTTGTTGGCCATCAGGGCCAGCAGGGACTGCGACGCCATCTTGGAGGCCATGGCGCGGCACTCGTCCATCAGGGCTTCGGGCGCGACCACGCGGGCGGCGAGGTTCGACGCCAGCGCTTCCTGGGCGTCCATCATCCGGCCGGTCAGGATCAGATCCATGGCCTTGGACTTGCCGACCAGGCGTGTCAGGCGCTGGGAGCCGCCGATCCCCGGCGCGACGCCGAGATTGATCTCCGGCTGGCCGAACTTGGCCTTCTCGGACGCGACGATGATGTCGCACAGCATGGCCAGCTCGCAGCCGCCGCCGAGCGCAAAGCCGTTGACTGCGGCGATAACGGGCTTGCGGAAGCGTTGCAGCCGGTCGGCGCCCTCGGAGAAGAAGTTGGAGCGGTACATGTCCGCGTAGGACTGGGACTGCATCTCCTTGATGTCGGCGCCGGCGGCGAAGGCCTTCTCGCCCGAACCGGTGAGGATCAGGCAACGGACGCCGTCATCGGTCTCGACCGTATCGAGGAAGGCGGCCAGCTCACCCAGCAGGGTCGAGTTCAGCGCATTCAGCGCCTCGGGCCGGTTCAAGGTCACCACCGCATAGCCGTCGGCGTGGCGTTCGATCAGGAGCGTGGAATAGGTGTCGGTCATGGCCTCGTGTCTAGGCCTGCGGGACCGGACGGTCCAGCGGCGATGACGTCGCGAAAAACACCGTCCACCTCGTCCACCTCGTCCACCTCAGGTGCGCCCGGTCCGACAATCTAGCCTCTGCTGCCGGAGCGGGGAGAACTCAGCCCCTTCCGACGGCATGCAGCGCCGCGCCATTCGCGCGAAGCCAGGCGCGGTAAGGCTTGTGATCCCCGATGAGCCGTTCGACCACACCCCAGAATGCGGGGGAATGGTCGGCGTGGACGAGATGCGCCACCTCGTGGGCGGCGACGTAGTCGAGGATTTCGGGCGGAGCGAGGATCAGCCGCCAGGAATAGCGGATCGAGCCGCGTCCAGGCGTGCAGGAGCCCCAGCGGCTCTTGGGATCGCCGATGCCGACCTTGGGCGCCTTGAGGTTCAGCGCACGGGCATGCACGCCGGTGTGATGGGCCAACCTCTCGCGGGCCATGCGCTTGAGCAGGTTCTCGACACGGCGGGCATAGGCCTCGCCCTCACCGCCCGAACGGATAGCCATGCCCGATGGCGTGTCGACCAGCCGTGCAGCGGCGGAGCCGGGCGTCTGTTCCAGCGGAATGTCGACGCCTTCGAGCGGGACAGTCGAGCCGGGGAGATAGCCCCCTGCGCCCTCCGGCCGGGCGGCTAGCCGTTCGGCGATCCAGGAAGCCTTGGACCGGGCGAAGGCCACGGCGTCGACCAGGCGGCGCTCGGACGGCGCCACGCACACGGCCTGACCCCGCGCGGCGTCGATCCGGATCGAAACCCGGCGGGCGCGGCGGTTCACGCTCAGCCTGAGCGGGAGCCCGTCGAGGTCGAAGGTCTGGCCGTGGGCGAGTTTCATCGTCATCCCGGCCGAAGCGCAGCGGAGAGCCGGGACCTAAACACAGGCCGCGCCGCCGAGACTAGGCCCCGGATCGCTTCGCGTCCCGGGTGACGGCTAGTGCTTCTCATTCCGCCGGATAAAGTCCCGCACCCGCGGATAGATTTCCTCGCGGAAGCGTCGGCCGTTGAAGACCCCGTAGTGGCCGACCTCGGGCTGCACCAGAAGCTCGCGCTTCTCGTCGGGCAGATTGGGTGTCAGCCCGTGAGCGGCCTGGGTCTGGCCGACACCGGAGATGTCGTCCTCCTCGCCCTCGACGGTCATCAGGCCGATGTCGGTGATCCTGGACGGATCGACCTTGCGGCCCCGGTGCTCCAGCTCGCCCTTTGGCAGCAGGTGCTGCTGGAAGACGATGTCGATGGTCTGGAGGTAGAATTCCTCGGTCAGGTCCAGGACCGACAGATACTCGTCGTAGAAGGCCTCGTGCTTCTCGGCGGCGTCGCCGTCGCCCTTGACCATGTCATCGAAGTACCGGCGGTGCGCATCGATGTGAGACTGCTCGTTCATCGACATGAAGCTGTAGAGCTGCACGAAGCCCGGATAGACCCGGCGGCCCATGCCCGGATAAGGCGGCGGGACCGTGTGGATCATGGTCGACTTGAACCAGGTGAAGGGCTTTTCCTCGGCCAGCTGGTTGGTGACCGTCGGCGACAGGCGCGCGTCGATCGGCGAGCCCATGAAGGTCATCGAGGCCGGACGGCACGGATCCTCGTCCTCGGCCATCAGCGCGGCGGCCGCCAGGACCGGCGGGCCGGGCTGGCAGACGGCCACCACGTGGACGTCCGGGCCAAGCGCGCGCAGCATGGTCTGGATGTGATCGATGTAGTCGTGGAAGTCGAAACGCCCTTCCAAGATCGGCACCTGGCGGGCGTTGGACCAGTCGGTGACATAGACCTCATGGTCCTGCAGGAAGGTGCGGACCGTTCCGCGCAGCAGGGTGGCGTAGTGCCCCGACAGCGGGGCCACGATCAGGACAGCCGGCTCGGCGCCCTTGCGGCCCGCCTTCTTCAGGTCGCCCGGATGGCGTGCGAAATGGATCAGCTTGCACCAGGGCGAGGACCAGACCTGATCCTCAACGACGCGGACGTCACGGCCCTCGATCTCGACGGTGTCGATGCCCCAGGCCGGCTTGCCGTAGCGGCGCGTCAGCCCCGCGACGAGTTCCGAGGACGCATAGAGCGTACGACCGATCGCTGTTTCGGCGACAGGATTGGCCGGATTTTTCCAGAAGTCCCGCGCGATCTGGGCCCCGATTCGGAAGGGAAGCGCGGTGTGGTAGGCGTACTCGTGCAGGGAATAGAGCATGGATCCTATGTAGGCAGCCCAGCTGATTTCTGCATCGCAGCATGAAATACGGTGCGCTGCAAAGCGATTAACGCGCGAGAGAAGATTTGTGATCGGCTGGGACGCCCCGATCCGGGGCGCCTATAGGGTCTGGAGCCCCGCCTCTCCGTCCTCGTCGCCCCAGGCCAGGCGGGCGCCGTCGGGGGTGATGGACAGGGCCGTGATCGACGCGCCCTTCTCGGCCTTGATCCAGCGGTGCGGGCCGGTGCGGACATTCATCACCCAGACCCGGCCATCGCCGGTTCCGCCCGCCAGCATCTGGCCCGACGCCGTGGCGGCGACGCGCACCACGAACGAGGCCTCGTCGTGTCCGACCTCGGCGGCCTCCTTGCCCATCGGTCCGTTCGAGCCGGAGAAGGGCCAGACCACCGCGCCGTGAGAGCCGGAGGTGGCCATCAGCCGTCCCTGGTCGAGAAAGGCCATGTCGCGAATCTTGGACGGATAGCCGCCCATGCGCAGGTCCTTGGAATCCTTGATGCGCCAGGCGTGAAGCTGGTTTTCCTGCATGGCCGAGATCAGAAAGGCTCCGTCGGGCGACCACAGGACGCGGGTGTGCGATCCGGCCCACTTCAGCATGGTCGGCTTCTGGGCTTCGATGCGGGCGAACCAGACGGTCGCCCCGTTGTAGGTGGCGCAGGCCAGCTTGCGGCCCTTGGGCTCGAAGGCGATGTCGGCGACCGAGCGGTCATGAGCGAATTCCCGGCGGAAATGCGGATCGGCCTGATCCAGAACCGTCACCGTCTTGCCCGACGAAAAGGCGATCAGCCCCGAGGTGGGAGAGGTTGCGACCGCATCGATCCACTTGCCGCGCGCGTCAGCCAGCGCCTGGACCTGATCCGGGGTGGACCAGACCACCTTGCCGTCGTCACCGCCGGTCACAAGACCTCGGCCGGAGGGATGGACCGCCGCCGACAGGATCGCCCCGTCGTGGACCTCAGCCACCGAGCGGTCGTCGAAGCGCACCGTGCCGTCGCCGAGCGCAAAGGCGGCCTGGCCCGAGGCGTCGAACAGGGCCGAGGTGACGGGGGCTTCGAAGGAATAGGTGGTCATGAAATCCGCTTAGCGCCTTGAACAGCGCCCGAGAAGCGTCACCAGGTCCGCGCCTTGCCGGACCATGTCGTGAAGCGGTGATCGCCTCGCCCTGAAGCGGCCTCGGCCTGATCGGCGATGCCGCGCGCCGAGGTCTCTACGTCGATGGTGGCGTTCGGTCCGCCCATGGCGGTCTTCACCCAGCCCGGATCGATCGAGACGACGGTCACGCCCCGCCCCTTCATCCCGTGCCAGAGATTGCGGGCCAGCATGTTCTGGGCGGCCTTGGAGGCGCGGTAGGCGTCGTAGCCGCCCGAGCCGTTGTCATCGATCGAGGCCATGCCCGTGGAGGTGAAGACGAGCACCCCGGTCCGGGCCGTTATCCGTTCCTTCAGCCGCCAGGCCAGCCGCGATGGACCCAGCGCATTGACCGCATAGACCTGGAGCGCCCCGTCCATGGACAGGTCGAGCGATCCGGGTGAGCCGAAGACGCCGGCGTTCAGGATCACTACGTCAAAGTCGCCGTCCAGCCGGTCGACGAACGGCTGCTGGGCCTCATCATCAGCGACATCGAGGCGCTCAATGGTCAGGCGCCCGGCGCCCGGCAGGGTCTTGAGCGCCGCCTCGCCCCTATCGTCCCGACAGGTGGCGACCACGCGCCAGCCGCGGGTCAGATATTCCGCCGCCAGCCCCAGGCCGATCCCGGCGGAGGCCCCAACGATGAGCGCGATCTTGTCGGTCAGCACTTCTCTCCAAAACCTGAGCCGGCGTCCTGCGGCTCGCATCGGATCAGGCGCGAGTCGGCGACTGCGGCCTGCCGATGGACAACGGCCTGCTGGTACTCGGGGTTTCGCAGCATATCGACGAAGGCCTGGCCGGTCGGGTAGCGGGCGATGAAGGCGAGGTCCCATGCCTCGTCTGACGGACCGATCACGGTCAGTTCGGGCTTTCCGAGCCAGACTTGCGTGCCGCCGGCGGCTGCGAACGGCTTCGCCGCCGCCCGGCCGTAAAGACCGTAGGCCTTGGCGCCGGTATGACCCGCGCCCGCCTCCGGATGGTCGTCAGGATAAGCCGCCGCCTCCCGGAAGCGCAGTAGGTTGATCATCGCGATCGGCCGGTCGAGCGGCAGGTCGCGAAACGCCGCCATCACCTCTCGCGTCGGATCGACGAACCCGCTCACGCCACGCAGGCCTCGAAACCGGCCTTCAGCGCGGCCTCATCCAGATTGCGGCCGATGAAGACCGCCCGGCTCCAGCGGCGCTCATTGGCGCCCCATTCGCGCTGGAGGTCGCCTTCCAGGATCATGTGGACGGCCTGGAAGACCAGACGCCGGTCCTCGCCGGCCACGTCGATGATGCCCTTGGCGCGCAGAATGTCGGGCCCCTGCTCGGCCAGCAGCTTGTCGAGCCAGCGGGTGAAGGCTTGACCATCGATCGGCTTGTCGGTCGACAGGCTGACGCCCTTGATGTCGTCCTGGTGCGCATGGCCGCGCGCGCCGTGGCCGTCATGAGCGTGGTCGTGGCCATGAACGTGGTCATGGCCACGGCCGTGGTGGTGGTGGTCGTGGCCGCAGTGCGCGTCGTGGACGTGGCCGTCCTCGCCGTGGGCCGGGTTCACGAAGGCCGGGCGGATGTCGGCGATGTGGTCCAGATCGAAGCTGTTCTGGTCGAGGATCTGATCCAGCGCGATGCGGGCCCGCTGGGTGCGGCGGATAGGGGCCAGCGGATTCAGACCGCGCAGGCGGGCCTCGACGGCCTCCAGTTCCTCCTCGGAAACGAGATCGACCTTGTTCAGCAGGATCTGGTCGGCGAAGGCGACCTGTTCGCGGGCTTCGTGGCTGTCGTCCAGCCGCTGCATGACGTGCTTGGCGTCGACCAGGGTGGTGACGCTGTCCAGCCGGGTGCGGGCCTTGACGTCCTCGTCCATGAAGAAGGTCTGGGCGACCGGGCCGGGGTCGGCGAGGCCCGTGGTCTCGACCACGATGGCGTCGAAGCCGCCCTTGCGCTTCATCAGGCCCGACAGCACCCGGATCAGGTCGCCCCGCACCGTACAGCAGACGCAGCCGTTGTTCATTTCGAACACCTCCTCGTCCGCGCCGACGACGAGGTCATTATCGATGCCGATCTCGCCGAACTCATTGACGATGACGGCGTATTTCTTGCCGTGGTCCTCGGTGAGGATACGGTTCAGCAGCGTCGTCTTGCCGGCGCCGAGATAGCCGGTGAGGACGGTGACGGGGATCTGGGTGCTCATGAGCGCCCATCTAGGGGCGCGGATGGCCTTGCGCTAGCGGTAGCGCATCTTCGCCAGCGCCTCGGCGGCGGCTTTCAGCGGCTCGGAGACCTTCAGGCCCGCCTTCCACTTCTCGAAGGCCATGACGTTCTCGATCCGGGCGTTGACGAAGGCCTCGGCCGGCTCGCGGCCGTCGAACAGCCGCATCGTCAGGGCCGGGGCCAGGATGCCCGACAGGATGGTGCGCTTGGAATAGTGGTTCTCGTCGGTCGCCACATCTCCGGCCCAGCGCCAGATGCGGTCGGCGGTCTCCCAGGTCAGGCGGGCGCCCAGCGACAGGTTCTGCGGCAGGGTCAGGAAACCCGCGGCGCGCTTCGACGCCTCCTGATCGGCGGCCGACGCCTCCATCCGGGCCGAGACGCCTTCAAAGATCTTCTGCCTGATCTTCAATTGAGAAACATCCAGACCCGCGAGGATTTCCATCATCTTTTCGTCGTGGCGGCGCGACAGCAGCGCGACCAGATCGGCCGGACCGTTCGGCAGCAACAGGCCCACATCGCCCTCTGACAGGCCGCAGGCCTCACCCGCCGCCCTCAGAAGGGCTGGCGAGAAGCCCAGATCGGGGCTGCGGGGAATCGCCGCGTCCAGCAGGCGCTGCTCGGTAAGGTCGGCCCAGTCCTGTTTCGGCTCGGAGGCAGAGGAGGTCATGATGCTGAATTGCCCCTCCTCAAGCGGGCCGGTCAATCCAGCGAAAAGCACTGCCAGTGCATTCCACCCCCCGAATGGCCCTCATAGCCTTCGATCAGGATGTAGGCCTGGTTCACGATCGCCGTGATTTTAACGGCCGTGCCCGGCGGCGGCATACTCTCGGGAACCGTCCAACCGCAGGCGCGCGGCCCTGGACGGTAGTAGACCGTCTGGCCAACGCTGAATGGACAATCCGCCCCTGCCACGAGCGGAACTTATCCGCTTAAATCTCGAGCTGGAATCCCTCCGCCACGCTGGACTCCTGAGGCTGATGGGTGTATCTGCGCGCCCCTACGCCCGGAGGCCCCGCTTCCGGGCGATGGTTTTCATGTCCTGCCTGCCCCGCCTTTCAATCGGCCGGATGGGCGCGGCGGACAAGGCAATGGAGAGACGACCCTGGTTCAGATTTTCGTACGTGACAACAATGTCGATCAGGCGCTGAAGGCCCTGAAGAAGAAGATGCAGCGCGAAGGCAACTTCCGCGAAATGAAGCGTCACGTGCATTACGAAAAGCCCTCGGAAAAGCGCGCCCGCCAGCAGGCGGAAGCCGTGCGCCGCGCCCGCAAGCTGGCCCGCAAGCGCGCCCAGCGTGAAGGCCTGCTGCCCGCGCCGAAGCCGCGCGGCCGGTAAGGCCTGCCGACAGGCAGACAGTTCAAGGGCCGCTCCGATGGAGCGGCCCTTTTTCGTTTCAGGCGCCCCCACCCCGGACCAGACCGACGATCCCCTTCCAGTCGAGCTTGCCGCTGGACAGGGCCCCGGCGCGGAAGGCCTTGGCGGCCAGCCAGACGATCAGGACGGTGAAGGCGGCCATGACGAACAGGGTCCCGGCCAGTTCGATCAGCGGCGGCCCTGACGGCGCGCGTGCGCTCATCAGGAAGGGCGTGAAGAAGGGCACCCACGACAGGGTGCGCACGATGGCCAGGTCCGGGTCGCGCATGGCGAACTGGAGCACGAAGATCGGGATGATCAGCACCATCATGATCGGGCCGATCAGGGTCTGGGCCTCGCGCGGGGTCTCGCAGAACGAACCGATCGCGGCGAACACCATGGCGAACATCAGATAGCCGCCGACGAAATAGCCGACGAGCCACAGCCACAGGCCGTCGCGGGCGAGACCGGCCAGGGCGCTGGAGAAGGCCGAGGCGACGTCGCCGCCCTGCTGGGCCAGCACGCTGAGCGCCACGGCGGCCGCCCCGCCCCAGACCATCAGGACCGTCAGGGTCACCAGGGCCACGCCCAGCACCTTGCCCGTCAGAAGCTGGGTCGCGGTCGCCGAGGATAGCAGCACCTCCAGCACCCGATTGGCCTTTTCCTCCATGACGCTGTTCAGCAGGATCGAGGCGCCGGTCAGGATCAGCGACCAGAGCACCATGGCCATGATGAAGCCGATCACGCCCGGTAGCCGGTCCTGAAGGCTGACCTCCCCGCCCGAGGCCGAGGCCGGCGACAGGACGGTCACATCAGGCTCGGTCTGGTCGATCTGGCGCACGGCGGCGGGATCGACGCCGAGAGCCACCAGGGCTCGATTGCGGTTCAGACCGGACAGGGCAGCGTCGACAGAGGTCTCGAGCTGTTCGTCGGACGCCCGCGACGACCAGAGGCGCGCGGCGACGCCTGTTTCCGAAGGCGTCAGGATCACCACCGCATCGAGAGACCCGCCCTCAGCCACGAGGGCGCGGGCGGCGGCGTCGGCCGAGGCCGTGTCGGTCGCCGAGGCCAGGCTGTCCGGCGTTTGTCGCACCGCCAACCCGGATCCGTCGCCCAGCGCCCGGACGAAGTCCTCGCGGGCCGGGGCGCCCTCGGTCACCAGATCGGCGACGGCGACGCTGCGAGGCTGGCTGGAGCCCTCCATCATGGCCACGAAGAAGCCCGAGCCCACCGCCACCAGCGGCAGGGCCAGAAGCGACAGCCAGAAGCCGACGGTGCGGACATAGGCGAGGTATTCGCGCCGGGCGATCAGCAGGGTGCGGCTCACTGGTCGCCTCCGGTCAGGACGATGAAGGCGTCGTGCAGGCTGGGCTCGGCGGCCTCGAAACGGGTGACGTCCAGCCCCTGCTGGAAGGCGGCGCGGAGCGCGGCCTGGGGCTCGGCGCCCTGCTCAAGCCGGGCGCGGAAGCCGTCGCCCGATGGTTCGACTTCGATGACCCCCGGCAGGCCGCGCACGGCCTCGGCGGTCAGGGCGCCTTCCAGGACCAGGAAGCGCGGCGCGGCGGCGCGCGCTTCGGCGACCGTCCCTTCAAACGCTTTGCGGCCGCGCGCCATCAGCACGACCTTCTGACAGAGCCGTTCGGCGTGCTGCATCACATGGGTCGAGAACAGGACGGTCGAACCATTGGCCGCGAGGTCGCGAATGACCTGCTCCAGCCCCTGCTGATTGACCGGGTCCAGCCCCGAGAAGGGCTCGTCCAGAATCACCAGCTCGGGCTGGTGGGCGATGGCCGAGATTAGCTGGACCTTCTGGGCCATGCCCTTGGACAGGGCCTTCATCGGGCGGTTCAGGGCCTCGCCCAGCCCTTGCGCCTCCAGCATGGTCCGGGCCCGCTTGCGGCCCTCGGACGTCGGCACGCCCTTGAGGGCGGCGAAATAGGCGATGGCGTCGACCGGGGTCATCTTCTTGTAGAGGCCGCGCTCCTCGGGGAGGAAACCGATCCGGTCGCGGACCTTGCGGCCGTCGTCGGCGCCCAGCACCATGATCGACCCCGCGCTCGGCGCGGATAGCCCCAGGATCATGCGGATGGTCGAGGTCTTGCCCGCGCCGTTCGGGCCAAGGAAGCCGCAGATCGACCCCTTCTCAACCGAAAAGCTGAGGTCCTTCACCGCCTCGAACCCGCCGTAGCGCTTGGAGACGTTCTCGAGAGCAAGGATCGCGGACATGACTCATCCGTAGGGCGAATGCGGCGCCGAGGGAACAGGGTCACCCCGAAATCGTCCGTGCGGTTGACCAAATCGGGATGGGCCTTAAGGGAGGAACAGGTTTGTGGGAGCGGGTCTGTCATGCGGGGAACGGTCGTCGGCGTCGTTTGCGGCGCCCTTGTCTCCCTGGCGTTCCTCCTGCTGGTCGGCGCCGTGCATCGTTACGCCTACGGCCCGGCCCTCTCGCCCTTTGGCGACGCCGCCTTCTTCACCGACATGTCCGGCTGGGGAATCCTGGTGCTGATCCTGATCCGCGTCGTGGCATCATGGCTCGGCTCGGTCATCGCCGTACGCGTCTCTGACGAGCCGCACGCCACCTGGACCGGACCGATTACGGTGATGATCAGCGCCCTGACCACCCTGGTCCTGATGGGCATGAGTCAGCCGATCTGGAGCCTGCTGGTGACTGTGCTGCTCGTCTTCGCCATTGGCTGGGCGGTCGGCCGACGCCATGTCGGCCTCTCGGTCCTGCCTGCCGAGCTGACCGCCCGTTTCGGGGCCCGCGAGGACTAGCCCGCGATCAGGATCCACAGGCCGATGGCCGCAAAGGCCACCGCGGCTGCGCGCCGGATCCAGTCGAGCGGCAGTCGGTCGGCCATGGCCTGTCCCAGGAACACCGCCGGCGCATTGGCGATCATCATGCCGAGCGTCGAGCCCGCCACCACCGGGACGATAGCCTCGAAGCGCGCGGCCAGCGCGGCGGTTGCGACCTGGGTCTTGTCGCCCATCTCGACGAGGAAGAAGGCGGTGGTCGTAGCCCAGAACACGGAGGTCCACCGGCGCTTGATGCCGACATCCTCGTCCTCGAATTGATCCGGGATCAGCGCCCAGGCCGCGAAGCCTAGGAACAGCAGGCCCAGCACCCAGCGCATCCAGGGTCCCTGCAACCATTCGGCGGCTAGCGCCCCCGCCGCACCGGCCAGGGCATGGTTGGCCAGCGTAGCGACGAGGATGCCGGTCAGAATAGCGCCCGGCCGCTTCCAGGCGGCCGCGAGGCAAAGGGCCAGCAACATGGTCTTGTCGCCGATCTCGGCGATGGCGACCAGACCGGTCGAAACGAGGAAGGCTTCCATGAAAATCCTGCGAGCGGGGCCGAAGACGGACCAATGACGTCGCACGGTCCGACCCCGCTCAGGGCGCGCCCGCGAACGTCAAAGGTCTCGCCAGGTCCATCGGACCGGTCGCGCCATTCCTGATCAGGAAAGTTTGTTGACGCGAACCCCGCGTGTAAGACTGCGGCGGCTACTCCCCAGTGACGGCAGCGGTCTAGTCCTTAGCCGCGCGACAGATCAAGGGCGAACGACTCTCAGCGATCGTCGCGAGCGGGGGTGAAATCCAGCCCGGTCATGCGCAAGCTCGTGCCCTCGACGTGGAGGTCCATGACGGCCTCGCCTCCGGTGGGGCAGCAGTTTCCGTCGTCATCCCGCCAGACGCCGGATCGGGCAAACATCTCTGGCCAGCTGTAGTTGACGCCTTTCCACACACCGAACCCATCGGGCAGTTCCGCAGCAAGGTCTTCCTTCCAGCTCTCGACTTCGATCTCGGTCAGACCGGCGCCGTCAAGCCGGAACAGCAGGTCGGCGTTGCCGCTGCCGGTGCCGGCGAGAACACCCTCGGCGGCGACAAATATCCCGTCATCGCGCTCAAACAGGACCGGCGCGTCGAAATTGACCGCCTCAAAGCTCCAGCCAACGGGCCGCAGCACGTCTCCGTCGACGGCGAACAGGATCAGACCGGCGCTGATGCCTGCCCAGTCCGTCGAGCCCGTCTGAATCTGCCAGGCCAGGCGGCGGCCATCTGCGGCGCTGACGTAACCAGCCGCGGGCGCCTGGCAACTGCGGAGCGCCGAACCGATGCAGCCGCCCGCGAGCGCCGAGACAGGGCTCTGGTCCGGCACGGCTTCGGCCAGCCGACGCTCTTCCGTCAGGATCTCGATATAGGCGCGGTGGTATTCGAGCAGCTCGTCGCGGGTCCGGGGTCGGACTTCTCCGGTTTGCCAGTCGCGCTCGCCCTCATCGCGCCCCGCCAGCCAGTCGGCGTGGCGCCGGGCCAGGGTGGTCGGCCGTCCAGTCAGGGTAGAGACCTCGTTCCACAGCTCGGCCACCTGACGATCCAGGGCCCGCAGATCGCTGTCGGCGCAGATGATGACGCCCGCCTCGCCGAGCGCCGAGGTGCAGTCGAGCGGCTGTCCAGAGGTGAGGACCACCTCTTCGAGGCGCGCCGCCTCCTCCTGAGCCTTGTCCTGCTGACACCCCGAGAGGGCCAGCAGCGTGGCGGCGGCGATCGCCAAACGGCGCATCTCGGGGCCTCCCGGTCGAGCAGAAAGGGAGATTACGCGTCCGGCGCCTGACACAAACTGACGAAAGCCGACAGCCGCCTATGTCAGCGTTCGTCGAAGGAAGGTCGCCACCTCGTCCAGCACCGGCGCCCGGCCCCGGAACAGGGGCGAAAAGGCCGCCAGGGTCGCGGCGTGATCGAGCTCTGGATAGAGCCGCAGCTCGGCCTGTCCGCCCGCCTGCAGGATCGCCTGGCTGAGCAGTTCGGAATCCTCGGGATGGACAGTCTGGTCGCGCACGCCGTGGCCCAGCCACACCGGCGGCGCGTCGGCCCGGGCATAGGTGATCGGCTGGGTCTCGACCGGCTCGGGCCACTGGCCGAAGGCGTTGATGCTGGCCGCCACGTCGAACGGCAGGAACTCATAGGGCCCCGACAGGCCCGCCGCCGCGCCGATAGCGTCGGGCGCCCCGGCCTCGGACATGTAGCGGCGGTCCAGCGCGATCATCAGGGCCAGATGCGCCCCGGCTGAATGGCCCGACACGCCCAGCGGACCGGCACGACCGCCGTGATCCGGAGCGATGCGCGAGACCATGGCGGCGGCGGCGGCGGCGTCCTCGACGAAGGTAGGGAAATGCACCTGCGGCACGAGCCGGTAGTCCGGCAAGGCCACCAGAAAGCCGCGCGCCGCCAGGGCCTGAGCCGCCCAGCCATAGAGGTCACGCGATCCGGAATCCCAGCCGCCGCCGTAGAAGAAGACCACCACCGGCCAGGGCCCGTCTTCCTCGGGCGCATAAAGGTCCAGCGTCTGGCGCGGGTCCGGACCGTAGGCGAGGCCGCGCGCGATGCGTCCGGCCGCGCGATCGCGCGGCGACAAGGCGTTCATCAGGCCCAGCGGCGAACAGGCCACCGCCAGGCTGGAGGCCAGGCCGGCGATGCTCGCGGCCAGAAGCCGCCGATTGGGAGCAAGAAGGGAGGTCATGAGGCTGGATCAGATACGCATCCGGCCCCCTTCGGGTTTCAGACGCCCGCCATCTCGGCGGTGATGGCCCGGGCCGCGGCGACCGGATCGGCGGCGGCCACGACCGGGCGCGCGACGACCAGATGGCTGGCTCCGGCGGTCAGAGCGTCGGCCGGGGTAGCGATCCGCTGCTGGTCACCCTTGTCGGCGCCGGCCGACCGCACGCCCGGCGTGACCACCAGGAAGTCGGGTCGTCCGGCCTCGGTCGCGATGGCCCGGGCCCGCGCCGCCTCGTGCGGACTGGAGACCACGCCGTCGACGCCGCAGTCCAGAGCCTGACGCACCCGGCGCTCGACCAGGGAGGCGGCCGTCTCGCCGTAGCCGATCTCCATCAGGTCGGCGTCCGACAGGCTGGTCAGGACGGTGACGGCCAGGATTTTGGTCGGTGCATCGCCCCGGCCCTTCACCGCGCCGCGCATGACCTGCGGGTGCGCATGGACCGTCAGCAGGTCGCAGCCGCCCGAGGCCACCGACCGGGCCGCACCTTCCACCTGGGCGCCGATGTCGTGGAGCTTCCAATCCTGGAAGACGAGCTTGCCGGCCGCCTTGAGCCGGTGGGCGAAGTCCACGCCGCCGGGCATGGCCAGAAGCGTCAGGCCCACCTTGTAGAAGCTGACCGCCTCGCCCAGCCGCTCGACCATCGCTTCGGCCGCATCCACGGACGGCAGGTCAAGGCCGACGATCAGGCGGGGGTCTGCTGCGGTGGACATGGCGGTCGTCTCCGGGTTACGGCCAGCAGCACGCGCGCGCGCGGTCGCCGCGGCGGCTGGTCGGGTTTCAATTCAGGCTAAGGGGGCGACATGAACGCGATCGAGTTCGGGGTCAATGTCTTCGTGGCCCTGTTCGCCCTGCTGGACCCCATCGGCAACATCCCGATCTTCGCGGCGGCCACGGCGGGGGCGACCTTCAGCCAGCGCCTCAGCGTCAACGCCATGCTGTGCTGTTTCGTGGCGGCGTTTCTGGCCTTCTTCTTCTTTACCGGCCTTGCGCTGCTGGACTTCTTCGGCATTTCGCTGGCCGCCTTCCGCATCGGCGGGGGCATCCTGCTGTTCCTGCTGGGACTGGAGATGGTGCGCGGCGACTTCCTGGCCAGTTTCGTGGACCCGGACGCCCTGGCCGATTCCAAGGACGTGCGCGGCTATGCGCGGCGGCGCTTCCAGCGGCTGGTGGTGCCCTTCGCCATGCCCCTGATCATCGGGCCAGGCGCGATCTCGACCATCATCATCCAGGCCTCGCGGGCCGAGACCATCGGCTATCAGGGCACGCTGGCGGGCGTGGTGGCGATCGCGGCGGCCAGCTTCGCGACCTTCCTGTGCTTCGCCCTGTCGGGGCCAATCCACCGGGTCCTGGGCGATGTGGGGATGTCGATCATCGTGCGCGTGCTGGGCCTGATCCTGGTGGCGCTCGGCATCCAGTTCATCCTGGGCGGTCTGGGCGAGGCCCTTCCGGGCATGTTCGCCAGTTCGGTCGTGGCCCCGACAGGCCACTAGGCCTGGGCTCTAGAGCCGTCCAAGTCGCTCTCCGTGCCGGGCCGCGAGGGCCAGGGACCATTCGTCCGGCAGGACCTTGAGCAGCGCCGAGGCCACCTTGTTGGGCGCGCCGGGCACGCAGATCGGCCGGTTGGCCTCTGACGCCTCATAGCCCGCACGGGCGACCTCATCGGCGCCCATCCAGACCCACTCGGGCGTCGAATGGGCCACCTGCTGACGCTGGCCGTTCACGTCGTGGAACTCGCTCCACGTATAGCCGGGACACAGGGCGGTGACGTGCACGTCCTTCTCGCGCGTCTCCAGATGCAGACCCGCCGAGGCCTTGATCAGGAAGCTCTTGATCGGTCCGTACAGGGTGTCGCCGCCGGTCGCCGGCGAATAGCCCGCGAGCGACGCCACGTTCAGGATGCGGCCGAAGCGGCGCTCGACCATGCCCGGCAGCACGCGGTGCGCCAGCTCGACCGGCGCCAGCAGCATGACCTGCAGCATGGCGCGGTGCTGTTCCCACGGCACGGCCTCGAAGCCGTCGGTGCGCGAGAAGCCGGCGTTGTTGATCAGGGCGTCGACCGTGCGGCCACGGTCAGCCAGGGCCTCGATCAGGCGCTCGGGCGCGGCCGGATCGGCCAGGTCCTCGGGGATGACGATCGTCTCGACCCCGGCGCGCAGCTTGAGCTCGTCTGCAAGAGCTTCCAGCCGGTCGGTGCGGCGCGCGGTCAGGACCACGTCCCAGCCGTGCTCGGCATAAACGCGGGCAAGGGCCTGGCCAATTCCGGCCGAGGCGCCCGTGATCAGGGCCAGACGCCGGTCAGCGGGATCGGATGCGCTCATGGCCGATAAGCACCACGGCAGGGCCGCGGGTTCAAGCCGGGTCGGCCAGCAGGTCAGAGACCGTAATCTCGGACAGCCGCCTGGAGGCCGCCTCGTCGGCGGCGACGATGGCCTTGGTGACCTGGACCGGAATCCTTTCGCCCACCGGACAGCCCCTCGCGCCAGGCGGCGGCTTACCCAGATGGGCGCAGCCGTCGACGGCCCGCAGCACCTCGTCCAGCCGGATTTCGGACGCGGGTTTCAGGAGCCAGGCCCCGCCGCCCGCGCCCGGACGGGTGGCGATCAGGCCGGCGCGCGCCAGCTGGGCGGTCACGCGGCGGACCACCACCGGATTGGTCGGCATCGACGCAGCCAGAAGGGCGCTCGAAACCGCCCGCTCGGGGGCATTGGCCTCCTTGTGAGCGAGATAGGCGAGCGCGTGGGCCGCGACGGGAAATTGCTGGCTGTCAGACATGATGGTTCCGGAACGGAATGTAGGCGTTCCACCTCAGGCTTACAAATCGGCGCTCACCGATTGTGCGGTGCGAAATGTTGAACCCGAGTTGAAATGGGCGTAAGGCGCGCGCCTCATTCGCATGGGCCTGAGCTCTCCATGGCCCGGAGGCATTGAATGGCTGGGGATACCCCGGACTCGCAGGCTCCCTCCCCGGAGCCCGAGACCAAAGCGACGCCCGCTGAGGCCGCCGCCCCGACGTCCGTAGATCCGGTTCAGGCTCACCCGGCCATCGAGGGTGCGCACGGTCACGCCCAGGCCAGCTTCATGGCCCTGATGGTCGGCGCCATCGGCGTCGTCTTCGGCGACATCGGCACCAGCCCTCTCTACGCCATGCGCGAGGCCCTGGCCCATTCCCGCTCCGGCGGCGCCGCCGAACTGGCGGTCCTGGGCGTCGTCTCGCTCGTCTTCTGGGCGCTCATCCTGGTGGTGACGCTCAAATACGTCGTCTTCCTCATGAAGGCCGACAACAAGGGCGAGGGCGGCACTTTGGCCCTGACCGCCCTGGCCCAGCGCGCGATCCAGCGCCGTTCGGCCATCGTCTTTTTCCTGGGCGTCTGCGGCGCGGCCCTGTTCTACGGGGACGGGATCATCACCCCGGCCGTCTCGGTGCTGTCGGCCGTCGAGGGCCTGAGGGACGCGCCCGGCCTGAACGGGCAGTTGGACCCCTATGTGCTGCCGATCGCGGCCGGCATCCTGGTCGGTCTGTTCGCGATCCAGTCGCGTGGCACCGCCAGCGTGGCCAAGTGGTTCGGCCCGATCACCGCCGTCTGGTTCCTCGTCCTGGCGGGGCTGGGCGTTTATCACATCTTCGACGACCTCTCGATCCTGCGGGCCCTGTCGCCGCACTACGGCGTGCTGTTCCTGCTCGACAACGGCTTCCTCGGCTTCGTCATTCTGGGCAGCGTGTTCCTGGCCGTGACCGGCGCCGAGGCGCTCTATGCGGACATGGGCCATTTCGGTAAGGCGCCCATCCGGGCGGGCTGGCTGCTGTTCGTCCTGCCCTGCCTGACGCTGAACTACATGGGCCAGGGCGCCCTGGTCCTGGCCGACCGCTCAGCCCGCGAGAACCCCTTCTTCGAGATGATCCCCGAGGTCGCCTACTGGCCGGTCCTGGCGCTGGCGACCGCGGCCACCATTATCGCCTCGCAGGCGGTCATCACCGGCGCCTTCTCCCTGACCCAGCAGGCGGTCCAGCTGGGCCTGCTGCCCCGCATCACCATCCGCCGCACCTCCGAAACCCAGGCCGGCCAGATCTTCGTGCCCTCGGTCAACTCCATGCTGCTGATCGGCGTGCTGATCCTGCTGTTTGCCTTCCAGACCTCCTCGGCCCTGGCCGCCGCCTACGGCATCGCCGTCACCGGCGCGATGTTCGTCGATACGCTGCTGGCTTGGTTCATCGTGCGCAAGCTGTGGAAGTGGTCGATCCCGCTATCGCTTGCGGCCCTCATCCCGTTCGCCCTGCTCGACATCGTCTTCATGAGCTCCAACGCCCTGAAAATCCCGCAGGGCGCCTGGATGCCGATCGTGCTTGGCGCCCTGCTGGTCGTGATCATGTGGACCTGGACGCGTGGCACCCAAATCCTGACCGAGAAGAGCCGCAAGGATTCCCTGCCGCTGGCCGACCTGATCGCCATGCTCCAGGCGCGGCCGCCACACCGGACCCCGGGCACTGCCATCTTCCTGACCTCGGACCCCGAGATCGCGCCCGTCGCCCTGATGCACAACCTCAAGCACAACAAGGTGCTGCACGAGAAAAACGTGATCCTGACGGTCCGCACCGCCGACCGGCCTCGCGTGCTCGAGGCCGAGCGCGTCGAGATCGAGGTGGTCAGCCCCGACTTCAAGAAGGTGATCCTGAACTACGGCTTCATGGAGAGCCCGCACATCCCGCGCGCCCTGTCTGTGTGCCGTCGCATGGGCCTGAAGTTTGACATCATGTCGACCAGCTTCTTCCTGGGCCGTCGTTCGGTCGTGCCCTCCTCGAACCACGGCATGCCGCTGTGGCAGGACAAGCTCTACATCTTCCTGATGCGCAACGCGGCGAACCCGACGGACTTCTTCCACATCCCGCCCGGACGCGTGGTCGAGATGGGAACCCAGGTTTCCGTTTGAACCTGACCGGCCCGGTCAGCGTTATCAGGCCATGAACGAACTTGACCGTCAGCTCAATGACGAGGCGATCGCCGAACAGAAGCGGACCCACGCCCTGCGCGGCCCGCTCCTGAAGGCAGCGATCCATCACCGCCTGTCGACGTGGGCGCGGCGGATCGTCCGCCGCCTCCGGCCAGCCTAGGCCTGGACGAACTGCATCCCGAGCCACTCGGCGATGAGCGCCGGCTTTTCGATGCCGTCGATCTCCACCGTCACCTCATGCTTGATCAGCCAGCGGCCGCCCTTGTCCTCGGCCGAGAGCAGCTTGAAGCGGCCGCGCACGCGCGAGCCCGCGGGCACAGGCTGGATAAAGCGCAACTTGTCGAACCCGTAGTTCACGCCCATCGCCACGTTCTCGAGCACCGGGGTCGCCTGGTAGCTCATCTGCGACATCAGGCTGAGGGTCAGGAATCCATGCGCGATCGTCCCGCCGAAGGGCGTCTTGGCCGCCGCTTCCGGATCGATGTGGATGAACTGGTGGTCCTCGGTGCAGTCGGCGAAGGCGTTGATGCGGGCCTGGTCGATCAGGATCCAGTCCGAGACGCCGACCTCCTGGCCGATGGAGGCGACCAGGTCAGCGGTCGAAATCGTCTTGCTCATGAGAACCGTCCTTCGATGATCGATGAAAACAGGGCCGGGTCGACATTGCCGCCCGACAGGAGAATGGCCGTGGTCTGGCCCTCGGCGGAAACCTTGCCGGCCAAGAGCGCCGCCAGCGACACCGCCCCGCCCGGCTCGACCACCAGCTTCAGAGTCTTGAAGGCGTAGGCCACCGCCGCGGCGACCTCGGCGTCGGTCACGCTGACCGCCTTTTCCAGCCGGCGCTGATTGATCGGGAAGGTCAGCTCGCCCGGGATCGGGGTCATCAGGGCGTCGCAGATCGACTTGCCGGTCGGATCCACGCCAATGCGCTCGCCGGCCGCCAGGGACCGGGCCGTGTCGTCATAGAGCGCCGGCTCCACACCGATCATCCGCGTGTCCGGCGACCGGGCCTCGAACGCCAGGTTGAGCCCCGCGATCAACCCCCCGCCCGAACAACCGGACAGAAGCTGGTCGATCGGCGCATCGGCCTGCTCGAGGATCTCCAGCCCGGCCGTGCCTTGGCCGGCGATCACGAACGGATCGTCGAACGGCGGCACCAGAACCGAGCCGCGCTCGCGCGCAATCTCTTCGCCGATGGCCTCTCGGCTCTCTCGGTAACGGTCGTACTGGCGAACCTCGCCGCCATGTTCACGCACCCCCGCCACCTTGATGGCCGGACTGTCGGCCGGCATGACAATGATGGCCGAGGTCCCCAGCATTCGCGCCGCCGCCGCCACTGCCTGGGCGTGGTTGCCCGACGAATAGGCCACGACGCCGCGCGCCTTCTCCTCATCCGTCAGCCGGGCGATCCGGTTATAGGCGCCGCGAAACTTGAAGGCGCCGATGATCTGAAGGTTCTCGGCCTTCAGCAGGACCCGGCCGCCCAGCCGTTCGTTCAACGCAGGACTTTCGATCAGCGGCGTCCTGACCGCGTGGCCCTTGATGACGCGCGCAGCGTCCAGAACGTCGTCGAAGGTCGGGAGCGTAGCCATGGCGTCCGTCTTATCCGAAACTGCCGCCAACGAAAGGGAGTGAAATGGCCGATCTGATCCTCGCCCTCGACCAGGGCACGACCTCGACGCGCGCGGTGGTGTTCACCGTGGCGGACTGGTCGGTCAGGGCCATGGCCCAGATCCCGCTGGAGCAGCACTTTCCCCACCCCGGCTGGGTCGAGCATGACGCGGGCGAGATCTGGCGCGCCTCTGTCCAGGTCTGCCGCGAGGTGATCGCCGAGGTCGGCGGCGCGGGCCGGATCGCGGCCATGGGCATCACCAACCAGCGCGAGACCACCGTCCTGTGGGAACGCGAAACCGGGAGGCCGCTTCACCGCGCCATCGTCTGGCAGGACCGTCGCACCGCCGAGTTGACCGAACGCCTCGCGACAGAAGGCCAGGAGCCCGCCGTCCAGGCCGAGACCGGTCTGGTGCTCGACCCCTATTTCTCGGCCTCCAAGATCGCCTGGCTGCTGGACCGGGTGGAGGGCGCACGCGAGCGGGCCGCGCGTGACGAGCTCTGCGCCGGGACGGTCGACGCCTTTCTGATGTTCCGTCTGACCGGCGGGACCCGGTTCGTGACCGACGTCACCAACGCCTCGCGCACCAGCCTCTTCAGCCTCAAGGGCCTGGATTGGCGCAAAGATCTGGCCGCGCTGTTTGATGTGCCGATGGCCGTCCTGCCCGAGGTCCTGCCCTGCGCCGCCCCGTTCGGCGAGACCGAAGCCGCCCTGTTCGGCCGCGCCATTCCGATCACCGGCTGCGCAGGCGACCAGCAGGCCGCCCTTGTCGGGCACGGCGCCCTGACGCCCGGCGCGGTCAAGGTGACCTACGGCACCGGGGCCTTTCTGGTGGCCCATACGGGCGATGCGCCCGTCGCCTCGACCAACCGGCTGCTGTCCACCGTCGGCTATCAGGCAGGCGGTCAGACGGCCTATGCGCTGGAAGGCTCGATCTTCTCGGCGGGTTCGACGGTCCAGTGGTTGAGGGACGCCATGGGGGCGGTCGGCGCGTCGCGGGAATCCGAGACGGTGGCCCAGAGTCTGCCGGACAATGGCGGGGTCTATCTGGTGCCGGGATTCACCGGTCTCGGGGCGCCGATCTGGGAAGCCGAGGCGCGCGGCGCGGTCTTCGGGCTGACCCGCGACGCCGGACCCGCCCACATCGTGCGCGCCGGGCTGGAGGCCATGGCCTACCAGACCCGAGACCTGCTTGAGGCCCTCACCGCCGACGGCGCGCCAGAGCCCGCCGGGCTGCTGGTCGACGGCGGGGTGACCGCCAACGCCTGGGTCATGCAGTTCCTGGCCGACATCACCGGCGCGCCCGTCGAACGGCCGGCCTTCCAGGAGATGACCGCCCTGGGCGCCGCCAAGCTGGCCGCCCTGGGCGCCGGCCTGATCGAATCGCTGGAACAGCCGGCGCTGGGTGAACCGGCCGTTTGGACGCCCGCCATGGCGGCGTCCGAGCGCGATCGCCTGCTGTCTGGCTGGGATGCGGCCGTCGCGGGCTGCCTTGCGCACGCGCGGGCTGGACGGGACCGCGCGAACCGCTAGCTTCGCGGCCATGACCGACGCCAATCCCGCCGCCGAAGCCTTCACCGGATCCAAGCCTGTCGACGACCGCCTGCGCTTCGACGAGGCCGGGCTGGAGCGCTGGATGGCCCAGACCATCCCCGACTTCGCCGGCCCTCTCACCGTCAGCCAGTTCAAGGGCGGCCAGTCGAACCCGACCTATCTGCTGCAGACCCCGGGTCGCGACTACGTCCTGCGCAGGAAGCCGCCGGGCGTGCTTCTCCCTTCTGCCCATGCCGTGGACCGGGAGTTCCGGGTCATCTCGGCGTTGCACAAGGCGGGCTATCCGGTCGCGCGACCGTGGGGCCTGTGCGAGGACCCCGAGGTCATCGGCACGGCCTTCTATGTCATGGACCGGGTCGAGGGCCGCATCCTGTGGAACCCGGGCCTGCCGGACCAGTCGCCCGCCGAGCGACGCGCCATCTACGAGGCCCAGGTCGACGCCCTGGCCGACCTGCACAGCTTTGAGCCCGAGGCCATCGGACTGGGCGACTATGGCCGCCCGGGCAACTATTTCGCCCGTCAGGTCGATCGCTGGACCAAACAGTATCGGGCCTCCGAGACCGAAACGATCCCGGCTATGGACAAGCTCATCGAATGGCTGCCCCGGGGCCTGCCGGAAGACGGCCCGGCCCGGATCGTCCACGGCGACTTCCGCCTGGACAACATGATCCTCCATCCCGACCGCGCCGAGGTGAAAGCCGTGCTGGACTGGGAGTTGTCGACGCTCGGTGATCCGCTCGCCGACATCAGCTATTTCCTGATCGCTTGGGTCATTCCCTCGACCGAGCGAAACGGTCTGGCCGGCCTCGACCTCCAGGCCCTGGGCATCCCGACCATGGATGAGATCATCGCCCGCTACTGCGAGCGCACCGGCCGCGAGGGCCTGCCGCAACTGGACTGGCTGCTCAGCTACAACCTCTTCCGTCTGGCCGCGATCTGTCAGGGCATCGGCGGCCGGGTCCGCGACGGCACCGCCGCCAGCCCCCACGCCGCCGCCATGGCCGCCCGCATCACGCCCCTGTCAGGCGCCGCCTGGATGTTCGCCCAAAAGGCGGGCGCCTAGCCCTCCACCCGCCAGGCCCGCTCGATCGTCACGCGCGGCTCCAGCATCTGGCCCAGCATGACTCCCTCGCCCTCGGTGGCCGAGACGGGGGCGGCCAGGATGGCGCGCACGACGTCCATGCCCTGCACCACCCGGCCGAAGACCGCATAGCCCAGGTTGTCGCCGGGCTGGTCCGGGCGGGCGTCCAGATAGGTCATGTTACCGACCACGATCGTGAAGTCCGCGCCCGCCGTGCCCGGTTCGAAGCGCGGCAGGGACAGGGCGCCGTCGGTGTGGCTGAGGCCCGTCTCGGTGGTCGGCTCATGGGCGATGGGCGGCAGGATGCGATCCGGAAAGTTGTTCACCCCGCCCTGGATCAGGCCCGAGCCGTTGTAGCCCGGCATGGCCCGGTAGAAGTTCACGCCGTCGTAGCGCCCTTCATCGACATAGCGCAGGAAGTTGGCCGCCGAGATCGGCGCACGAACCGTGTCCAGCTCCACCACGATCGTCCCAAGCGAGGTCAGCAGCGCCACCTGCGGCAGGGGCTCGGACGCCGCCGGCGCCGGCTCGTCCTGCGCCCGGGCGACCGGCGCGCCGAGCAGGCAGATGGTCATCAGGGCGAGAAAGAAGCGGCGATCCATGGTCCGTCTCCTCTGTGGGCGCTAGCGGCGTTCGAACCGCCTCGCGCACCAGTACTGGAAGCCTTCGTCCTTGGCGCAACGCCAGCCGCGCCTGGTCAGCTCCATGCCGATCATGCCGTTGAAGAAGCCGTGGGCCAGCACCAGCACATCGCCGCCGAGGGCGGCGCGTTCCTCGAGCAGGTCGGCGGCGCGCCGGGCCCGTTCCTTGGCCTGGTCGCGGCTCTCTTCACCCGCGTCATGGTGGTTGAAGGCCCACCACCAGAAGCGCGCGATCACGCCCCAGGATCGCGGCCCCACCTTGAACCACGAAGGGAAGTTCGGCGGCGGCAGGGGCGCCTCGATGAAGATCGGATCCTCGGTCATCGGCTGATCGCCGGCGACGGCCCGCGCCGTCTCGACCGCGCGCGGACGCGGCGAGTGCAGGATGGTCGAGCGTTCGGCCTGTTTGACCAGACAGTCCGGCGGCGTCTGGCCGCCCAGCAGACCGCCGATCTCGTACTTGGCCCACCAGGCCCGGTATTCCTCGGACGTCAGCTTGCAGCGGCGCGAGAGGGCCGGCTCTCCATGACGCGTCAGCACGATCGCCCCGGAGCGAACGGGTGCGGGCTGCGTGGAAGGGCGCGAGGTCAAGGCCTGGTCCGTCATCGCGAAGGGGCGCGACGCCCCTAGTCCTCCCGTAATGCCGCAAGGTGGGCGACCGCTGATCGCCCCAGCCCTTCGCGGTCGTAGCCGCCTTCCAGAGAGGACACAACACGGCCGTTTGCGTGACGGCGCGCAACCGCGAGTATGGCCCGCGTCGCCCACGCGAAATCCTCGGCTTCCAGTGACTGATGCGCCAGCGGATCGCGCCGGTGCGCATCGAATCCGGCCGAGACCAGAATCAGGTCCGGGCGGAAAGAATCCAGCGGTCCCATCAGGCGCCCCTCGAAGGCGCGTCGCCAGTGCAGGGGGTCCGTATGCGGCTCGACCGGCGCGTTGAAGACATTGCCCACGCCCGTCTCCGACGCATCCCCGGTGCCCGGATAGAGCGGCTGCTGGTGGATCGACCCGAGGAACAGGCTGTCGTCGGTCTCGAACGCCGCCTGGGTGCCGTTGCCGTGGTGAACATCGAAGTCGATCACCGCCACCCGCTCGAAGCCTTCGGCCTGCGCGACCCGCGCGGCGACGGCCAGATTCGAAAACAGGCAGAAGCCCATCGGCCGATCCGGCTCGGCGTGATGGCCGGGCGGCCGCACCGCGCAGAAGGCCCGGCTGCGCTCGCCGCGCGCCACCGACCGGACCGCATCCAGGGTCGCGCCCGCCGACAGCAGCGCGGCCCGCACGCTGCCCGGCGACAGGGCCGTATCGGGGTCCAGCTGGACCATCCCCTGGGCGGGCGAGGCGTTGAGGATCCGCGCCACATGGCTGGCGGGATGAATCCGCTCCAGATCGGCGGTCGCGGCCTCGGTCGCCGCGATCGTCTCGCCGTCCAGCCCCGCGTCGGACAGGGCGTCGAGCACGGCCTGAAGCCGGCCGGGATGTTCCGGATGACCCGCGCCGGGATTATGGCCCAGCATGTCCGGATGGGTGTAGAGGGCGACCATGGAACAAGCCTACCAGCCCACCCTTCGCCCCGCCACGCCGGACGACGCCGAACTGCTGTCAGAACTGGCATGGCGGCTGTTCGACGAGACCTTCGTCAGCGACGGCTTCAAGGTGCCCTATCCGGCCAATGACCTGGCGGCCTTCCGCGAGGAGTCCTACGGCGTGGCCGCGACCCGCCGGCGGCTCGAAAACCCGGCCCATCGGTGGGAGATCGCCGAGTTGAACGGACGGCCCGTGGCCTATTCCGAGGTCGGTCCCGCTTCCATGCCCCACCCGGACCTGACCTCGGACCACCGCGAACTGAAGCGCCTCTATGTCGGCCGCGAGGCGCAGGGGCTGGGCGTCGGCACCCTGCTGCTGGAACGGGCCCTCGGCCACATGGACGAGACGCCCGGCCCCCAGTGGCTCAGCGTCTGGTCCGGCAACGAGAAAGCCCAGCGGCTCTACGCCCACTATGGCTTCGAAAAGGCCGGGGAGTACGGCTACCCCGTCGGCGCCTGGCGCGACCACGAGTTCATCTTCCGGAGAGACCGCCCGTGAAGGATCATCCGTCCCGGCCGCTGTCGCCGCTCCCTGACTACGACGACGCGACCCGCGTCGCGCGGGCCGAGGCCTTCCGCGACCACATGAACGCGCGCCGCACGGTCCGGGACTATGCGCCCGCGCCGGTGCCGCGGGCGGTTGTCGAACACGCCATCCTGACGGCGGGCGGCGCGCCCTCGGGCGCCAATCACCAGCCGTGGTTCTTCACCGTCATCGAGAGCCCCGAAGCCCGCCGCCGCGTGCGCGAGGCTGCCGAGGCCGAGGAGCGCGACTTCTACGAAACCAAGGCGCCGCAGGAATGGCTCGACGCCCTGGCTCCGCTCGGCACAGATCCGGACAAGGGCTTTCTGGAGGTCGCCCCGGTCCTCATCGCCTTCTTCGCCCAGCGGCGCGGCGGGCCCAGGCCCGGCGACCAGAAGAAGAACTACTACGTCACCGAGAGCGTCGGGATCGCCACGGGTCTCTTGATCGCGGCCCTGCATGACGCCGGGCTCGCCACCCTGACCCACACGCCCGCGCCCATGGGGTTCCTCAACGAGATCTGCGGTCGGCCCGAGGACGAAAAGCCCTTCCTTCCGCTGGTCGCCGGCCACCCCGCCGAGGATGCGACGGTCCCGCAGGCGGCGCTGGACAAGAAGCCGCTCGACCGGATCGCCGCCTGGGTGTGACCCCAAGACTGGCACGCGGCCGCGTTTTGGATCAGGGTTGAACCATGCTCCTCCCCCTCTTCACCGAACTGCGCCAGGCCCGGGTGCCCGTCTCCCTCAAGGAGTGGCTGCATCTGATGGAGGCGATGGACCGCGAGGTCGTCGATCGTCAGGTCGAGGACTTCTACCACCTGTCGCGCGCCATCCTGGTCAAGGACGAGAAACACTACGACCGGTTCGATCAGGTCTTCGGCAAGGTCTTCAAGGGGCTGGAAAGTGTCGGGCCGGACGAACTGGCGGCCCAGGAAATCCCCGAGGAATGGCTGCGCCTGATGACCGAGCGCACCTTCTCGCCGGAGGAGCTCGCCGAAATCCAGGCGATGGGTGGCTTCGACAAGCTGATGGACGAACTCCGCAAGCGCCTCGAGGAACAGAAGGAGCGGCACCAGGGCGGCTCCAAATGGATCGGCACGGGCGGCACCAGCCCCTTCGGCCACGGCGGCTACAATCCCGAAGGTGTGCGCATCGGCGGGCCGGGCAAGCAGGGCCGCGCGGTCAAGGTCTGGGAAAAGCGCGAGTACAGGAACCTCGACGACACCGTCGAACTGGGCGTGCGCAACATCAAGGTGGCGCTGCGTCGCCTCCGCCGCTTCGCGCGGCAGGGCGCCGAGGAAGAGCTCGATCTCGACGGCACCATCGATGCCACGGCCAAGCACGGCTACCTCGACGTCCAGCTGCGGCCCGAGCGCCGCAATACGGTGAAGGTCCTGCTGCTGCTCGACGTCGGCGGCTCGATGGATGGCCACATCCGCGTGGCCGAGGAGCTGTTCTCGGCGGCCCGCTCAGAGTTCAAGCACTTGGAGCACTTCTACTTCCACAACTGCCTCTATGAGGGGGTCTGGAAGGACAACCGGCGACGCCACACCGAAAAGACCTCGACCTGGGACCTGCTGCACCGCTTCCCGCGCGACTGGCGCGTGGTCTTCGTCGGCGACGCGACCATGAGCCCCTACGAGGTCACCATGCCCGGCGGCTCCGTCGAGCACTGGAACGAGGAGGCCGGCGCGGTCTGGCTCAAGCGCGTGACCGAGACCTGGGACCGCGTCGCCTGGATCAATCCGACGCCCGAGAAGCACTGGGGCTACACCCCCTCGATCAAGATGATCGACGAACTGCTCGGCCACCGCATGCACCCCATGACCCTGCAGGGCCTTGAAGCCGCCATGCGTGATCTGGCGCGCTGACACTGTCAGGCGGCGTCAGTGACGCCCCTCAGAGAACGATGTACGTTCAAGGCCTTGGTTCACGTCGGCGCTGCGGGCGTCACGAGGGGGCATGACGTTCATCGCTGCAGTTTTGCTGGCCGTCCTGGCCGGACAGCCGGTCGAGGGGGTCGACCCGTCGCCGGCGCAGGCCGGCCCCGCTGCCCAGGGCGAGGCCGGTTGCGTGCCCGATCGCTGGGGCGTCTGCGGCACGGTCTTCGACGACCTGCCCGACCCGGGGCAGGATCCCGTCGCCTACCAGACCGGCCTTGAGACCGTGGATGACGAACCCGCACAGGTCAGTGACGACGACGCGACGCGCGAGGGTTGTCGGCGCATTCGCCAATCCTACCGGGACCCGGTCACCGGCGCGTTCGGCTATCGCTTCGGCGTGACCTGCGTCGAGACCTCGGGCTCGCCGCCCAACTGATGTCGACCGCCCCGAAAGCCCCGAGGAGAAGACTATGCTGATCACCACCTTGGCAGCACTTGCCGCCCTCGGGACGACGCAAGACCCGGCGCCGGGGATCGTCAACACGCCGGTCGAACGCTCCGAGGCCCAGGCCCAGCTGGACGTCTGCCTCTACACCCCCGCCCAAAGCCGCGACGCTGCCTGCCAGCCGATGCTGGAGACCGAGGCCGCCCTTGTGCCAGACGAAGCCTTCGCCTCAGCGCGCCCATCCTCCCTGGGCTGGGCCGACATCGCCTGCGCTCCGGACCGCCTGGGCGATCAGTCCCGCACAGCCTGCCGCGACGAGCAGCGCGGCCTGTTCCGCCGCGCCGAACGCGCCCGGCAGGCTCTGTCGCAAGGCGCGGCCGGCGGCGTCTATGCCGAGGCCTGGAGCCGCCCACCAGCCGCCTCATCCGGGACGGACGAAGGTCTGGCGTTCAATCGTGACGAACGCAGCGCCAGCGGCCCCTGCGACCGTCGCTCCAGCGTCCGGCGTGACGAGGACACCGGCGACAGCTCCTCCAGCTACAGCCTGACCTGCTCCTGGACCAACGGCTCGCCCGACAATGAATCCGCCGCCCGCCAGGCCCTGGACGCCGTGATGGGCCGGGATCGCCGATGATCGCCTTCGCCCTGCTCGCCGCCCTGGCCGGTGCTCAACCGACCGAGGCGCTCTTCGAGGGCGAACCGACGCTAGAGGTCTGCCTGACCCGGCCGGGCGCAGGCCGTCACAGCGCCTGCGCCCCTGTCCTGGAGCCTGAGGTCGCCCTGGCGCCCGATGGGCTGTTCAACACGGTCAACGCCACCTCGCCGGGACGGCGCGAAGGGTGGCTCGGCGCGGTCTGCGCAGCCGACCGTCTGGCGCCGGGCCAGACCGTCGAAACCTGTCGCGAGGAGGCCGAGGCCCGCCTGGAGCGGTCCAGCGCCGCCCGGGTCGCCATGAGCGACCGGCCCGACGCCCGCGGGGGTTCTCGTTACGAGAGGCTGAGCGAGGCCGCAGCAGCGGAGCAAGCCCGACGCACCGTCGAGCAATGGGGCCTATCCGGGACGCTCGGTTCCGAACCGCCGGCCTCCACGCCGGCCGACACGCCGGACCGCGACGACGACCGTTGCCGCCGCCGGGGCGCTGAATGGCGCGATGAGGATACGGGCGACAGCGGCTCCAGCTATGCGATCCGCTGCTCGTGGGGCAGCGACGATCCCGAGACCCGCCGCCGCGCCGGGGAGGCGCTGGACGCCGTGATGGGCCGCGACTGAATCGCCGTCGTCTCTTTCGTCGTCGAAATCACAGTCCGATCCGTCGTCGAATTCTCCGCGAAGTATCACCCCCAGCGAAAAGGGCGGCCCCGACAGGAACCGCCCTTTCAATTCAAGGCCTTGAGGCTCTTGCGATGGCTCAGTGACGCTTGTCGCCCTTGAGCGCGTCCTTCGCCGAGCCGAAGGCGTTCTGAACCTTGCCTTCGACCTGATCGGCTTTGCCTTCGGTCTTGAGCTTCTCGTCGCCGGTCATCTTGCCGACGCCTTCCTTCAGCTTGCCGCCAGCTTGTTTGGCAGAGCCTTCGATACGGTTGTGGTCAGTCATGGGGAGGTCTCCTCTTTGTCGCTTCGGACCTTGGGATCCGTCGCTTGGAGAACCCTCCCCGCAACCGAAGGTTCCGGTCAGCCCTTGCCCGGGACCTTGTCGCCGACCGGCTTGGCGTCCTTGCCGCCGCCGACCTTCATGCCGGGCGGAGGCGTGCCGGCCGACTTGCCGCCGCCGTCCATCTTGCCGCCAAAGCCGGGCTTGCCGCCCTTGTCCATCTTGCCCTTGTCCATTGTGCGCTCCTCAGCTCACGCGGCCGCCTGTCGCGGCGAAGCCATCTCACTCCGCAGAACGCGGTGACGCAAGAGCGGTTCAGCGCACCCTGAGCCAGAGCGCGACCGCCCAGGCGTGCGCCTCGTGCCTCAGCCTGGCCACGGCATCCAGCGGATCGAGCCAGACCAGTTCGTGATCGTCCTCGATCTTGGCCAACGGATTCTCGCCCTCCAGCGAGGCGATCCAGACCCCCGCCAGATTGCGGACCGGCTCTCCGGTCGAGCGTCGAAAGACCTGCGACGTCTGGCCGATGCGTCGGCGAGCCGTCACCGCCAGCCCCGTCTCCTCGACAAACTCGCGGGCCAGCGCCTCCTGCTCGGTCTCTTCCCCGTCGATCGCCCCGCCCGGCAGGTCGAAATAGAAGACCTCGCCCCGGTCCACCTTCACGCAGGCGATGCGGCCGTCCTTTTCGACCAGGCCAAAGGCGCAGGGCCTCTGGCGGTATTCGACGCCCGGCTCCGCCTGGCCGAACGCCTGACGCGGCTCCTCCATCAGTCGGTCCCGAACAGGGAATCCCACGGATCGACCGTCCCGGCCTCGACGGCGGAGACCTCGAAGGCGGGCCAGCCGACCCGCGCGTTGGCCGAATCACGCCACGCAGCCGTTATCAGGTCGCGCAGCTCGGAAGCGCCGGCCGCCAGACGCGCGGTCATGAAGGTTTGGCCTGCCTCACCCTCGGACAGGGCGCCGGCCTGCTGCAGCCGGTACAGCGGAACCACATGGGTCAGGCCTTCCTGGATATAGGCCGGCACGCGGGCGCGGATATCGCACGGCGAGGCGCAGTCGCGGGCCTCGGTCATGGCCGCCTCCAGCGAGGCCATACTGATTCGGCCATAGGGCCAGCTGTCGACCTGGCCGTGGAACTGGCGCGAGGTCGTGAAGCCCTCGGGGTTCGGATGATCGCCCCAGCCATTGTAGTGGATCGTCAGGTGAAGCGGCTGCGCCCCGTCGCCCACATAGTGCGACAGCACCCCGATATCGCGCAGCAGCAGCGCCTCGCGCCGCTCGCGGTCCTCGCGATACCAGGCCCGCCGCGCCGGATCGCTCTCGCGCGCCTCGATGGCGTTCAGCACGCGCCAGTAGGCGAAGTCCCGGACGATCTGCTGATAGCCGTCGACCAGGGCATAGGGCAGATACCCGGCGTCATCGACGTCGAGGCCCGCCTCGGTCAGCATCCGCTCGTATTCCGAGCGCAGCTCAGGCAGGGCGGTGATATGCGGCCCCGCCGCCGACATCACGCGGCCTTCGTCGTCCAGGTCCACGAAATGGGCCGTATCCCGGTCGCGGTCGTGGGTCCGGCCCCCGCCCTTCCAGCGGTCGGGCTCGCGCGACAGTTCGCCCACCTCGGCCGCCGCGGCCGCCGTGCGCAGGAAGGCCGGCAGCTCGTCAGGCAGGCTCCGGATCGCGGCCACGCCCACCATCCGGTGGCCGGTCGAACCCCAGGCGACGGCGTCGGCGGCCGGCAGGGCCAGGAGCGAGGCGGCCGTCAGGGCCAGGGCGAGGCGTTTCATGATCGTCTCCGGATGGGGCTCTTGCTCTAGCCGAGCCCCGGGGCCTCGCCAACGGGCGTGACGAACGTCGCGGCGCGCAATAGGGTCGCGCCCATGACCGACACCGCGCACAAACCCAATCCGATCCCCAACCTCCTGACCGGCATGCGGCTGGTGGCCGGGGTGATCATGTTCCTGCTGCTGGCCGGGGCGATGGGCGGGGTGCCGGTGCTGTCGGCCTATCTGAGCCCCGAGGACCAGTTCGCCCTCTACAAGGCCGCGTTCGTCTTCTTCGTGCTGGCGGCGATCACGGACTGGTTCGACGGCTTTCTGGCTCGGCGCTGGCACGCCGAGAGCCACTGGGGCGCGATCCTGGATCCGATCGCCGACAAGATCCTGGTGGCGGGCGCCATCGTGGGGCTCCTGGCCTCGGGTACCGGCGCCGAGGTGGTCATCCCGTTCGGCATCATCCTGTTCCGCGAATTCGCGGTCTCGGCTCTGCGCGAGACCACGGCCGGCCGTATACAGCTCAAGGTCACGACCCTGGCCAAATGGAAGACCACGCTTCAGATGGTCGCCATCGGCGCCCAGCTGATGATCCTGGCCGGCGGCGAGACCTTCATCGAGGCGCCCTGGATGCCCAGCTTCGTCAACTTCGCCAACATCCTGGTCTGGCTGGCGGCGCTCGTCACCCTGTGGACCGGCTGGCAGTATTTCTCCAAGGCCCGCGAGGGTCTGAAGGGATAGGCGAGACCGCCGCCCCGCTATATGGGAACCGCCATGGCTGAAGGCGCGACCGCTCCCGCAAAGACCCTCCCCTTCGGACAGGGGCTGCTCAAGGACTGCTGGTGGTTCGCCGCCCTGTCTTCGGAAGTCGCCGCCGGCTCGCTCAAGCGGTACGAGATCCTGGCCGAGCCGGTCCTGATCGGCCGTACGAAGGCCGGCCAGGTCTTCGCCATGCGCGACATCTGTCCTCACCGCGCCGCGCCTCTGTCAGCCGGCCGCATCGCCGATGAGGCGGGCGAGGGCGAGACCGTCGAATGCCCCTATCACGGCTGGCGCTTCAGGCCGGACGGCGTCTGCGCCTCCATTCCGTCGCTGGTCGAGGATCAGGCCTTCGAGGTCGACCGGATCAAGGTCCGCTCCTATCCGGTGCGCGAGAACCAGGGGCTGGTCTTCGTCTGGATCACGTCCGACCCGCGCCTCCCGGCAGAGCCCGACCATGAGCCGCCGGTCTTCCCCGGCGTCGTCGGGGGCGGCCCCAAGCTGGTCGAGCGAATGGATTTCGACGCCCACATGGACCATGCGGTCGTCGGCCTGATGGACCCGGCCCACGGTCCCTATGTCCACAAGCAGTGGTGGTGGCGCACCGAGCATTCGATGCACGAGAAGGCCAAGGCCTTCGAACCGCGCGAGTTCGGCTGGGCCATGGTCCGCCACGCCCCCTCATCCAACAGCCGCGCCTACAAGATCCTAGGCGGCGCGCCCGCGACCGAAATCACCTTTCGCCTGCCGGGCTTCCGCTGGGAGCATATCCAGGTCGGCGAAAAGCAGGTCCTGGCCCTGACCTGCCTGACCCCGATCACCGAAAAGAAGACCCGCATCACCCAGATCTTCTGGTCCGATCACTGGGTGTTCAATCTGGTGAAGCCGTTCCTGCGCGCGGGATCAAAGGCCTTCCTGAAACAGGACGGCGACATGGTGAACCTGCAGAACGAGGGCCTGCGCTACGACCCGGCCCTGATCTGGATCGACGACGCCGACAAGCAGGCCAAATGGTATCAGCAGCTCAAGCGCGAATGGCTGCGGAGCCGGGCCGAGAACCGGTCCTTCGTCAATCCGGTCAAGCCTGAGACGCTTCGCTGGCGGAGCTGACCAGGGCGCGGTTCAGCGCCTTGATGACCTTTAGCGCCGTCTTCAGTTCCGTCTCGTCGATCTCGGCGGTCAGCCCCCGCGCCCAGGGGTCTCGGCGCTGCGACGCCGCCTCATAGGCCGCCTGCCCCTTCGCCGTCAGCACGATCAGCGGCGCGCGCGCATGGTGCGGATTGCGCTGGGCCTTCACCATGCCCTCGCGGATTAGGTCATTGACCACCCGCTGCACGCTCTGGCGCGCCAGCCCCATGATGCGGGCGATGTGCGAGACCGTGGCCGGCGTCGCGGCCTGGGCGACTACCCCCAGCACCTGCCAGCGCGCCGCCGTCAGGCCCAGGTCGCTGATCAGGGCGTCCGTCGCCTGGGACAGGCGATCTACCAGCCGACCGCTCTCGATCAGCAAGCGCGTAGGATTGGGACCGCTCATGCCATGAGACTGTCAAGGCGACAGCCCCCTGTCAATAAGCGCAAAAAGAAAGGCGGCCGAAGCCGCCCTTCCTCAGAATGCCTTAGGCTTTCATGCCGTTCAGCAGCATCGAGACCTGGGTGTCGATGCGCTTGGACAGCTGCTCCAGCGAGCCCTGGTCGAAGATCGCGTGGCGATAGTTGCGGGTATAGGCGCTCTGCAGCATCTCGGCGGCCAGACGGGCGTCGATGTCGGACTTCAGTTCGCCGGTCTTGACGCCGTCGCGCAGGACTTCGGCGATCAGATTGGCCAGGCCGCGGTCCTGGACGCGCATGCGGCCTTCGGCGTCGTCGCCCTGCAGCCACGAACGGACCACGACGGCGCGAACCATCGGCAGGTTGTCGAACGAGCGGCGGTAGCCGGCGGCGAACAGGGCCGACAGACGCTGGGCCACGGCCACCGAGGCGTCCGAACCGGCGGCGTCACGCATGACGTCCATCAGCAGCTCGGCGTCTTCGGTGTAGATCGCCTCGAACAGGTCGGTCTTGTCGGTGAAGTTCGCAAACACGGCGCCGGTCGACATGCCGGCGCGCTTGGCGATGTCGCGGATCGTGGCGCCGTCGTAGCCCAGCTCGCCGAACAGATCGCGGGCCGCCTGCATGACTTTGACGCGCGTCTTGGCTTTGGCTTCCTGACGGCGGTTCAGCTTGACGGGCGCGACTTCGACGGCCTCGAACGGGCCGCGCACTTCGGAATGGTTCATGTATAAGTCCCGCTCCGGCGGGCCTTCTCGTGTTGTTGGTCTTGCTTGAGGGAAAGCGCTATCGCGCGAACTGGCTAAGATAGCGTTGTCGGGCGAAATCGCATTGAGAAATGCGCATTTCGCGGCGCGAATGCGGCAAGAGCGGGGCGAAGCTCCGCAATGGGACATTTTCTGATGGGCGACATCGTCAACATTCTGATCCTCGCGGCCATCGCCGCCGTCACCATCACCCTGGGCTTTGGATTGTACGCCCTGTTCCGCGGCGGGGACTTCGGCCGGTCGTGGTCCAATCGCTTGATGCGGCTTCGCGTCCTGCTCCAGGCCGTCGCCCTGGCCCTGCTGGCCCTGGGCGCCTGGATCGCCTCGCGGGCCGGCTGATGGTGGTCCTCAACAAGATCTACACGCGCACGGGCGACCAGGGCCTGACCCGGCTGGCCACCGGCGCGCCCGTCTCGAAATCCAGCCCGCGCGTCTCTACCTACGGCGAGGTCGATGAGACCAACGCCTGCATCGGCCTGTGCCGGCTGCATACGGCGGGCGATCCCGAGATGGACGCCATGCTGGCGCGTATCCAGAATGAACTGTTCGACCTCGGGGCCGATCTGGCCACCCCGCCCGAGCCTAAACCCGACTGGGAGGTTTTGCGCGTCACCGCCGACCAGGTCGCGCGGCTCGAATCCGAGATCGACGCCATGAACGCCGATCTTGAGGCCCTGACGTCCTTCGTCCTGCCGGGCGGCTCGCCCCTGGCGGCGCATCTGCACCTGGCGCGCACCGTCTGTCGGCGGGCCGAGCGGCGCTTGGTCGACCTCGCGGCGGATTCCGCCCATGCGATCTCGCCCGAGAGCCTTCAGTATCTGAACCGGCTTTCCGATCACCTGTTCGTGGCTTCGCGCCGCGCCAATGCGGCGGCCGGAGGCGATGTTCTCTGGAAGCCCGGCGCGACCCGGGCCTAGTAGGCGCCGTCGCGGCGGCGATCAGCCGCAGCCTGTTCCCCGGCCGCCCGCAGCGAAGCGTCTTCGCGGCTTTCGCCTTCGGCGCGCCCGGTGATGTTGGGAATATAGATAGGCTGGGCGCAAATCCGCGTCTCCGGGTCCCACCAGCGACGTGCGGCCTCGCAACGGTCCTCGGGCCACACCCACAGGAGGTGATAGAGCCACACCGCCACACAGCCCACGGCGAAGAGCCCCAGGAAGATCCACTTCATACGGTCGATGGTCAGGCGCATGCCCGGCTCTTTGGCGCCGTGCGCGGCCGTCCGCAAGCTGTGCATGACCCTGCGTTACGTTGACAGGCGAGGATGGGCGCTGCATTGCCTCCCCCATAAATCTCCCCAGAACGCGAGCACGCGAATGAAGGTACTGGTCCCGGTCAAGCGGGTCATCGATTCCAACGTCAAGGCCCGGGTGAAGGCTGACGGAACCGGAGTCGATCTGGCCAACGTCAAGATGAGCATGAACCCCTTCTGCGAAATCGCCGTCGAAGAGGCGGTGCGCATGAAGGAAGGCAAGGGCTATACGGCCAACACCGCCGACGAGATCGTCGTGGTGTCCATCGGTCCGGCCCAGGCCTCCGAAACCATCCGTACGGCCCTGGCCATCGGCGCCGACCGCGGCATCCTGGTCCAGTCCGACACCGACCTGGAGCCCCTGGCCGTCGCCAAGGTCCTCAAGGCCGTGGTTGACGAGGAAAAGCCCGACCTGGTCCTGATGGGCAAGCAGGCCATCGACGGTGACAACAACGCCGTCGGCCAGATGCTGGCCGCCCTGCTCGACTGGCCCCAGGCCACCTTCGCCGGCAAGGTCGAGATCGGCGGCGGAAAGGCGACCGTGACCCGCGAGGTCGACGGCGGTCTGCAGACCCTGGCCATCCAGCTGCCGGGCGTCATCACCACCGACCTGCGCCTGAACACGCCGCGCTATGCGTCGCTCCCGAACATCATGAAGGCCAAGAAGAAGGAGATCGCCACCAAGGCCGTCTCCGACTACGGCGTGGACGCCAATCCGCGCCTCAAGGTGCTCAAGGTCGCCGAGCCGCCCAAGCGCTCCGCCGGCGAAAAGGTCGCCGACGCCGCCGAGCTGGTCTCCAAGCTGAAGTCCAAGGGGGTCCTGTAATGGCCGTTCTCGTCATTGCCGATCACGACGGTTCCGCCGTTCGCGAAACCACCGCCAAGACCGTGACTGCCGCCTCGCAACTGGGTGGCGACGTCGACATCCTAGTCGTGGGTCAAGGCGCCAAGGCCGCTGCTGACTCGGCCGCGAAGATCTCGGGCGTCCGCAAAGTCCTGCTGGCCGAGTCCGCAGAGCTGGGCAAGACCCTGGCCGAGGCCGTCGAGGCCACCGTCCTGCCGCTGGCGGGTGGCTATGACGCCATCCTTTCGCCGGCCACCACCGACGGCAAGAACTTCTCGCCGCGCATCGCCGCCAAGCTGGACGTCGCCCAGATCTCGGACATCATCGAGGTCGTCTCGGCCGACACCTTCGTGCGCCCGATCTACGCCGGCAACGCGCTGGAAACCGTCCAGTCGTCCGACGCCAAGAAGGTCATCACCGTTCGCCCGACCGCGTTTGCGGCCGCTGCTGACGGCGGCTCGGCCTCGGTCGAGACCGTCTCGGGCGCCGATGCGCCGAAGTCCGACTTCGTCTCCGAAGAAATGGTCAAGTCCGACCGCCCGGAACTGGGCGCGGCCAAGATCGTCGTCTCGGGCGGCCGGGCTCTCGGCTCCGCCGAAGAGTTCCACGCCGTCATGGACCCGCTGGCCGACAAGCTGGGCGCCGCCGTCGGCGCCTCGCGCGCGGCCGTCGACGCCGGCTATGCGCCGAACGACTATCAGGTCGGTCAGACCGGCAAGGTCGTCGCTCCGCAACTCTACATCGCCATCGGCATCTCGGGCGCCATCCAGCACCTCGCCGGCATGAAGGACTCAAAGGTGATCGTCGCCATCAACAAGGACGCCGACGCCCCGATCTTCCAGGTCGCCGACTACGGCTGGGTCACCGACTACAAGACCGCCGTGCCGGAGCTGATGAAGGCGCTCGACTAGCCGTCGCGCTTCCCAGAACGATCAAGGCCGGCCGGGGCGACCCGGCCGGCCTTTTTCTTACCTGAACGGCGGCTCGTCGAAGGCCCTGAGCTTGCGGGAATGAAGGCCCGCGCCCTCGGCCCTCAGCAGGTCCACCGCCGCGATGCCGATCTGAAGGTGCTCGGAGATAGACCCTTCGTAGAAGCGGTTGGCCTGACCCGGCAGCTTGATCTCGCCGTGGAGCGGCTTGTCCGATACGCACAGCAGCGTCCCGTAGGGCACCCGGAACCGGTAGCCCTGCGCCGCGATCGTGGCGCTTTCCATGTCCACCGCCACCGCCCGGCTCTGGTTGAACCGCAGGGCAGACCGGGAATAGTGCAGCTCCCAGTTCCGGTCGTCGGTGGTGACCACCGTGCCGGTGCGCAGGCGCATCTTCACCTCTTCTCCCGGCATGCCCGAGACGGCCTTGGTGGCGTCATAGAGCGCGCGCTGGACCTCGGCGATCGAGGGGATCGGAATGTCCGGCGGCAGGACCGCGTCCATGATGTGGTCGTCGCGCAGATAGGCGTGGGCCAGGACGTAATCGCCCATCTTCTGGCTGTCGCGCAGGCCCCCGCAGTGGCCGATCATCAGCCAGGCGTGCGGACGGGTGACCGCCAGGTGGTCGCAGATGTTCTTGGCGTTGGACGGCCCGACCCCGATGTTGACCAGGGTCACTCCGTTCCAGCCCGGCGCCGTCAGGTGATAGGCCGGCATCTGATGCCGCCGCCAGGCCGAATCCGCGATGGCCAGCTGCGGATCGGGATTGTCGCGCGTGATCGTCACCCCGCCTGCACAGACCAGGGTCTCGTACGGACTGGTTGGATCGGCCAGCTGGGCGCAGGCCCAGCGCACGAACTCGTCGACATAGCGGTGATAGTTGGTGAACAGTATCCACGACTGGATCGCTTCCACCGGCGTGCCCGTGTAGTGCCTCAGCCGCGCCAGCGAATAGTCCGTCCTCAGGCCGTCGAAGAGGCCGAGCGGCCGCTCCGGCTGCTGGCCCAGCGAATAGCCGTCGGCGATCTCGTCGCCGATCGAGGCCAGTTCGGTAATCGGAAACCATCGGGCCAGGGCCGCCGACACGCCGGGGTCCGGTGCCTGGTCCAGCCCGTCCAGCACATAGGGGTAGGGGATTTCCTGGCGCGACCGCACGACCTCGAAGCGGGCGTCATAGTCCTCGCTCAGATGGGTCAGCTGCTCGACCAGATAGTCGCGGAACAGCGCCGGCCGCGTCACCGTCGAGGCATATGTCCCCGGATGCGAGATCCGGCCATAGGCCCGGGCCGTCGTCGCCGGACGGGTTTCCCCGCCCCAGGTGATGCGCAGCTCCGGATAGCCGTAGCGTCCTTCGGCCCGCGCCGTCGGATCGGGTCGCGTCCCGTCGTGAATGAAGGCCGCGAGGTCTGCCTTCAGGGCGGCGATGGAAGTGTCGTAAAGTTCGATGAGGCGCTCGACGGCCTCTTGGGGGGTATCAATCTCTGTTTTCATCCCGCCTATTCTAGACGCCTGCCGCGACGCTTGCGAGACGAGCTCCGATAGCGATCGGTTTCGTGTGGTTTCCGTTCCCTTTTGCGGGGAATGGGGTATAGAGATGGCTTCCGCGGCCCGCCCCAAAGGCGGGGGCCCCCCGGTTACGGCGGGTGGTT
>JAEYWU010000062.1 GCA_023428785.1 Pseudomonadota bacterium | reverse complement strand
GGCGGCGGCGGCGGGGGCGGCGGAGGAGGCGGCGGCGGCGGAGGCGGCGGGGCCGCGATCACGCCGAACGAATAGCGCAGGCCGATCGTCACCGAATGGTCCGAGAAGTCCCCGGTGATCGTGCCCGTGCCGTCATCGAACTCCAGTTCGGAGACGTTGAAATAGCGATAGGTGATGTCGAGGTTGGTCCTCGGCCCCATGCCCATCGTCAGACCCGCCAGCAGCTGCCAGGCGAAACCGGAATCGTCGATTTCGTCGGTGCCGTCATCGAAGTTGACGCTGCCCCAGCCCACGCCGGCGCCCACGAACGGACGGCTGCGACCCGAGCCGAAGTCGAAGAGGGCGTTGGCCATCAGTGAGGTCACATGGCCGTCGACGTCGTCGGTCGGCGTCACGCCCGCGATCGCGTCGATGCCGGTGTCGCGATAGCCCAGCTCACCTTCCAGCCGGAAGCTGGGATTCAGGCGGGTTCCGAAGCGACCGAAAGCGGCGAAGCCGTCCGCCAGTTCAATGTCGGCGGGTCCGCAGACGACGGCGATGCCGCCCGTGCAGACCTCGGTTTCAAAATCGGTCGGCCAATGCCAACCGATATCGCCCGCGACATATGGTCCATTAGGCTCGGCCATGACCGGAGCGGCGACGACCATGGCCAGACCGGCGACGCCGGACAGCATGATTCTCTTCATTGTTTCCTCCCCACGCCGACAATCGGCGATCCTGGAACAGGTCACGCTAACTCAGTTCACGGAACAGAGAAATATGGTTCGCGTGATACGGGCGTGGGGGTCAGAATTCGTCAGGCGCGGAGGCTTAGCGGTAGAAGACGGTGTCTTCCTGCTGGCTGGCTTCGGGCGGCGCGCGCGGGGTCGGAGTGCCGGTCGGACGCTGGGCCTCGGGGCGCTCGGCCTCGGACCCGCCCGCGCCGTCGCGCACCGGCGGAATGGTCGGCAGATCCTCGGCCCGGTCGCCTGACACGTCCGGATAGGGCAGAGGCGTACCCGGCGCATCGGGCCCAACCGGCCCGGTCGGCGCCGGCTGCGGCAGCCGGTCGGCGGCGCCCAGGTCATCGCGGATGAAGGCGAAGGAGCGCGCATCCGAACAGGCGCAGACCTTCAGGAACCCGTCCCGGTCCCGCCACAGGATCAGCGGATAGGAGGTCGCCCTCACGCCTGAGGCGCGCAGCAGGCTTTCGAGCTGCTGCTGGAACTCCCGGCCCGCCTGAACCACGGCCGTGCGCGCCGGATTGCCGTCCGCCGGCGGAATCCCAGCCGCGGTCCAGTTGCGCGACGGCGTGGCCGTCCAGCGCTGATACAGCGTCCAGTCGCGCGTCCACCAGATCTCGGCCACCGTCGCCCGCTCCGCAGCGGTCGACTGGGTCAGACCCTCACGGTCGGCCCGGGCGACCACGATCACCCGCGGATCCACGCCCGCGGCCCTCAGCAGGGGAAACTCTTCGCGCTCATATGTGCGGCAGGCTCCGCAATCGCGCCAGCCGATTAGGTACAGCGGCGCCCCGCCGGCGCCCTCGGACACCCAGCTGGCGCTGTCCAGCAGGTTCTGGATCTCGGCCTGGTTGCGCGTGATCAGGGTCGGCTGGAAGCGGGCGTAGAAGTTCCAGTAGGCCCAGTATCCGCCCGCCGCGACGCCGAGCGCGATGACCACCGCCAGGGCGCTCCAGACGAGAAACTTGCGCATGGGGAGGAACCTTCCACGTCCAGACGACCGGACCATAGCACGGCCGTTCCCGCGCCAAAGTCCGTTCGCCCGTAAATCGGTCCGGCTTCGCCTAGCTGTAGAAGGCCAGGAAGGTGACGCCGGCTGCGGCGATCACCGTCACCAGCGCGAACATCACCCAGAACAGGACCGGGCGCTGGATATCCCTGCGCGTGCTCACCTAGGGTCTCAGCCCATCGTCGGGATGACGAAGGAGCTGTCGGCATGCTCCAGCTCGCTGTCGGGCCAGCGGGCGGTGACCGTCTTGACCTTGGTCCAGAACTTCACGCCCTCCATGCCGTGCTGGTTGGTGTCGCCAAACGCCGAGCGCTTCCAGCCGCCGAAGGTGTGATAGGCCACCGGCACCGGGATCGGCACATTGATGCCGACCATCCCGACATTGACCCGCGCCGCGAAGTCCCTCGCCGCACGACCGTTCTGGGTGAAGATGGCGACGCCGTTGCCGTACTGGTGCTTGCTGGGCAGGGCCAGGGCTTCCTCAAAGCTGTTGGCGCGCACGATTTGCAGCACCGGGCCGAAGATCTCTTCCTGATAGGAGCTCATCTCCGGCGTCACGTGGTCGAACAGCGACGGGCCGACGAAGTAACCGTTCTCGTGGCCCTGCAGCTTGAACCCCCGCCCATCGACCACCAGCTCGGCGCCGTCCTTGACGCCCTGGTCGATCCAGCCCTCGACGCGGGCCTTGTGGGCGCCGGTCACGACCGGGCCGTAGTGGGCGCCGGCGTCCGTCGAGATACCGACCCGCAGGGTCTCCATCTCGGCCACCATCCGCTCGCGCAGCTCGTCGGCGGTCTTCTGGCCGACCGGCACCACGACCGGCAGGGCCATGCAGCGCTCGCCGGCCGACCCGAAGGCCGCGCCCGACAGGTCCTTGATGACCTGATCCATGTCGGCGTCGGGCAGGACGATGCCGTGGTTCTTGGCGCCGCCCATGGCCTGAACCCGCTTTCCGTGGCGGGCGCCCGTCTCATAGACGTAGTTGGCGATGTCGGACGACCCGACGAAGCTGATGGCGTGGATTTGCGGATGGGTCAGGATGGCGTCGACGGCGGTCTTGTCGCCGTGCACCACGTTCAGAACGCCCTTGGGCGCCCCGGCCTCCATCATCAGCTCGCCCAGGCGCACCGGCACCGACGGATCGCGCTCAGACGGCTTGAGAATGAAGGTGTTGCCGACAGCGATCGCCACGCCGAACATCCACATCGGGATCATGCCGGGGAAGTTGAACGGGGTGATGCCCGCGACCACGCCCAGCGGCTGGCGCATGGAATAGACGTCGATGCCGGGACCGGCGCCCCAGGTGTATTCGCCCTTCACCGCATGCGGGATGCCGCAGGCGAACTCGATCACTTCCAGGCCGCGCTGGATGTCGCCCTTGGCGTCGGCGATGACCTTGCCGTGCTCGGCCGACAGCATCTCGGCCAGTTCGCCCATGTTCGCCTCGACCAGGCGCTTGAACTCGAACATCACCCGCGCGCGGCGCTGCGGATTGACCTGCGACCAGTCCTCGAACGCGGCCTGGGCCGCCTGGACCGCCCGGTCCACCTCGCCCTCGGTCGCCAGCTGAACGCGGGCCTGCACCTCGCCCGTATTGGGGTTCATCACATCGCCGAACCGGCCCGACGCGCCGGTGAAGCTGGCGCCGTCGATAAAGTGATGGATGTCACGCATGGTCTGGAGATCCTCGAAAACTTGACGCTCGGAGAGGGAAGCGCCCGGCGGTTTAGCCCCTCCCGACGCCGAGGGCCAGCGGGGCGCTTGTACCGATCAGCACGCCGGACTTTTCAGGTCGCCATCTCCATGGGCTGTGAGGGCAAGGTCGCCTGCGCGGCACGCGTTTCCCGGCGCGGCGGGGCGCCGAACATGCGGGCGTATTCGCGGCTGAATTGGGACACGCTCTCGTAGCCGACTGAAAAAGCCGCAGTTCCGGCCTTCTCTCCGTCCGTCAGCATACGCCGCCGCGCTTCCAGAAGGCGCAGGTGCTTCTGGTACTGGAGCGGGGACATCGAGGTCAGGGCCTTGAAGTGTTGGTGAAACGACGACGGACTCATTCCGGCTAGCTCGGCCAGCTCGGCCACGCTGACGGGGGCGTCAAAGCGATCTCTCAAGTGGTGAATGGCCCGCGCGATCTTCAGCGGCTGCCCATCCGGCAGGACCATGCGCGCGACGTTGGCGCCCGCCGGACCGGTCAGCATCCAGTAGGCGATCTCGCGCATAATGGCGGGATAGAGGATCTCGACTGCCTGCGGCTTGCCGATCGTATCCAGCAGCCTAACCAGGGCCGAGATGATCCCGGCGTCCATGTCCTTGACGATCATGCCGAAGCCGGGCCTGCCCCTGGGAATGGCGGCGGGATCCAGCTTTGTCAGGACATCCAGGATGATCTCGGCGTCCAGCTGCAGCGTACCGCCGATATAGGGCCTCTCGGCCGAACCCTTGGCGATCTGGCTCAACACCGGCGCCTCGACGGTGACCACCAGCGCCTGCATGTCGCCGTAGGTCACGGTCCGGTCGCCGACCAGGGTCTCCTTGGCCCCCTGGACGACAAAGCACAGAGCCGGCCGGTAGTTCATGTGGCGTGGCGGGACCGTGCCGTGCACCCTCAGGATGTTCATCCCCGGCACGGGAGTCATCCAGGCGCCGTTCTCGATCCCTTGCTCGTCCAGACAACGGCAAATGGCGGCCTTTAGGTCGTGGCTCATCGGCTCGGCTCCCTTGTCCCGTCAGGATGAGCATGCCCGCGCCCCCGCAGCAACCGGTGCTGGAGGATTAGGCAAAAAGTCCGGTGCTTCGGACATTCGCATGCGCGCCCAATCCGTCACCCTGAGGCCGACAGATCACCCAGAGGGCGCGATTATGACGAACTGGACCACCAGGAACATTCCCAATCAGCAAGGCCGCGTGGCCGTGGTCACCGGGACCGGCGGACTCGGCTATGAAGACGCCCTGGCGCTGGCCCGCGCGGGCGCCACGGTCGTCATCGCCGGTCGTAATCCGGACAAGGGCGCGGCCGCCGTGGCCGCGATCCAGCGCGCGGTCGGGCCCGCGCAGGTCCGGTTCGAGCCGGTCGACCTGGCGAGCCTCGATTCAGTCGCGGCCTTCGCCGAGCGTCTGTCGGCGCGAACCGAACGTCTGGACATGCTGATCAACAACGCCGGCGTCATGCGGCCGCCGCGCCGTCAGGAGACCGCGGACGGGTTCGAGATCCAGTTCGGCGTCAACTATCTCAGCCACTTCGCCCTGACCGGCCGGCTGATGCCGCTTCTGCTGCGAACGCCGGGCGCGCGGGTCGTGACCCTGTCCAGCGTGGCGGCCCGGCAGGGCGCGATCGACTTCGACGACCTGCAGTCGCGGCGGCGCGAATACCGCTCCATGCAAATCTACGCCCAGTCCAAGCTGGCGTGCCTGATGTTCGCGCTGGAGCTCCACCGACGGGCCCAGGCGGCGGGATGGGATCTGGCCAGCCTCGGCGCCCATCCCGGCATCTCCAGCACCAACCTGCTGGATAATGCGCCCGGTGCGGAGGGCCATGTGCCGATGATCTATCGCATCGTGCGCGCCACCCTGATGCAGTCGCCGGCGCAGGGCGCCCTGCCGACCCTCTTCGCCGCGACGGCGCCCGAGGCGAAGTCTGGCGCCTACTACGGACCCAACCGGATGAGCGAGACGCGCGGACATCCCGCCCCGGCACGCGTGCCGCCTGCGGCTTTCGATCGGGAGGCTTCGCGCCGTCTATGGGCCGTGTCGGAAGACCTGACCGGCGTACGGTTCGGCTGACCCCATGCCGGATATCCACACCCCGCCCGCAGAGCGGACGACGGCGCTTGCGCTCCGTCCGGCCGAAGCCGCCGCGCCCGGATTCCTGAGCGGCTGGCGCGTCGGCGCCCTGCTCGCGACCCTGTTGCTGATCTCGATCCTGAGCCAGATCGATCGGATCCTGCCCTACATCCTGGCGGAGTCGATCCGCAGCGACCTGGGCCTGTCCGATACGCAGATCGGGCTGGTCACCGGTCTGGCCTTCGCCGTCTGCTACACCCTGCTGTCGATGCCGCTGGCTAGAACCGCCGACCGCGGATCGCCTCGCTTGGTGCTGGTCGCGTGCCTGCTGCTGTGGAGCGTGATGACAACGCTGGGCGGCTTTGCCGCCGGCTTCGTGGTGCTGGCCCTGACGCGCTTCGGCGTGGCCTTCGGGGAGGCGGGCGGCACGCCCGCCGCCCACGCCCTGATCGCACGCCGCATCCGGCCGGAAGGCCGGGGCCTGGCCATCGGCCTGTTCGCCATGGGCATTCCGCTTGGGACGATGATTGGCTTCGCCGGCGGTGGCCTGATCGACCAGGCGCTTGGCTGGCGAACGGCGCTGATTGGAGCTGGCTCCCTGGGTCTGGGTGTGGCCATCCTCAGCTGGTTCGTCGTGGGCCCGACCCCACGCGTCCCACGGCCGATCGGACAGACGGAGCCCTTCGTTCGGGCGGCCCTGCGGCTGGCGGCCCACCCGGCGTTCCGATGGATCGTGATCTCCGCCTTAGCGGTCGGCTTCGCCTCGGCGCCCTTCTACACCTTCACCGCGCCCTTCCTGATCCGCACCCATGGCTTTACCAGCGGCGAGGTGGGGCTCAGCTTCGGCCTGCTCCAGGGGCTGACGGGGGTGATCGGGACGCTCGTCGGGGGACGGATGTTCGACCGGGCGGTGCAACGGGGTGTGCGTAATCTGCTCATGGCCCCTGCCATCCTGCTCGGTCTGGGCGCCCTGACGACCGCCGCCGCCCTCCTCGTTCCGTCAGGGCCTGTCGCCATAGCCCTGTTCGTGCCCGGCATGCTGGGCTTCGCCTTCATGCTGCCCTGGCTGTTCGGCTCGGCCCACCGGGTCGCCGGCCCGGGCAAGGAGGCGATGGCGACCAGTCTGGGCATGGTCGCTTCAGGTCTGGCGGGCCCTGCGCTGGCGCCGGTGCTCGTCGGTCTGATCAGCGACGGCGTGACGGAAGCGGGTCTGGCTAACGGGCTGGGGCTGGGCCTTCTGATCGGGCCGGCGGCCAGCCTGGTGACCTGCGCCTGTTTTCTCGTCGCCGGGACCCGGATCGTGCGCCGCCCGGAGTGATTCTGCCGGCGGCGCGGTCTCCCGCTCCTACTCCTCCAGATACCGCTCCAGCCAGTCGGCGACGGTGTTGTGCCACTGGACCGAGTTGTGGGTGCGCAGGACCCAGTGGTTCTCGTTCGGGAAGAACAGCAGGCGGCTGGGGATGCCCCGGCGCTGCAGGGCGTTGAAGGTGGCCAGCCCCTGGGCGGTCGGGATGCGGAAGTCCAGGTCGCCCTGGACCACCAGCATCGGCACGCGCCAGTTCTGCACGTGGTTCACCGGGTTGAACTCTTCATAGCCCTCCGGATTCTCCCACGGGGTGCCGCCGTTTTCCCACTCGGTGAACCACAACTCCTCGGTCTCGTAGCCCATCGCACGCGTGTCGAAGACGCCGTCGTGATTGACCAGGCAATCCCACGGCTCGTTCCAGTTGCCGGCGATCCAGTTGACCATATAGCCGCCGTAGGAGGCGCCCAGCGCGCAGGCGCGGTCCTCATCCAGGAAGTCATAGTTGGCCACGACATAGTCCCAGCCCTTCTGGAGGTCTTCCAGCGGGCGGTCGCCCCAGTGCTGGCTAATCGCGTCGGTGAAGGCCTGGCCGTATCCGGTCGAGCCGTGGAAATCGATCATCACCACCGCATAGCCGAGACCGGCGTAGAACTGCGGATTCCAGCGGTAGGACCAGGCGTCCCCGAACGAGCCCTGCGGGCCGCCGTGGATGAGGAAGGCGACCGGATATTCCTCGCCCTCCTGATAGCCGTGCGGGCGCACGATGTAGCCGTGGACCGTCTCGTCGTTCCAGCCGGGGAAGGAGAACTGCTCGTACTCGCCCAGCGCCACCTGGCTCAGGACCTCGGCGTTATGGTTGGTCAGCTGGCGCGGCATCTCGCGGCCGCGGAAGGTCTTGAAGTAGAGCTGGACCGGGCCGTCCATGCCGTCACGGGCGTAGACGAAGCCGCCGTCGGCCAGCTCGACGCCCGCCACGTGGCCGCCCGTGGTGATCGGAACTACCGAGCCGCGACGCACGTCGATGGCGAACAGGCGGGTCGTGCCGGTGTCACCGGCCGTGGCGTACAGGATCCGGCCGTCCGGCGACCAGGTCAGGCTGTCGGCCGAGCGGTCCCAGTCCGCCGCGATCTCGCGGGTCTCGCCGGTGGCCACGTCGCGCAGCATGATCCGCCAGCGGTCGGCCTCGAAGCCCGGCCGGCTCATCGCGCGGTAAGCCATCGTCCGGCCGTCCGGCGAGAAGACCGGGCCCGTGTCCCAGGCGTCGTTCGCGTCGGTCAGGTTGACCCGCTCCGACCCGCCCGCCATCGGGGCCTGGAACAGGTCGAAGTTGGTGCTCCAGGGCTCGGTCTGGCCGGCCTCGCGGGCCGAGAAGATCACCGAGGCGCCGTCCGGGGCGATCGCATATTCGCCCTCGTCGCCGAACGGCACCGAGGGAGTGTCGCCGTCGAAGCCCGTCATCAGGCCGACCGCCGTGGTCGCGGGCGCGGCGCCGATGTCGACACGGAACAGATGGTTACGACGCCCGTCTTCCCAGGTGTCCCAATGGCGCACGAAGGTGCGGTCATAAACCTGGCCGGTCTCGGTGCGATTGGTGCGGTGCTCGACCTCGGCGGCGGTGCAGGCCAGATCGCTTTCGCAGGCCGGATAGACCTCCAGCGACACCACCAGCGACCCGCCGTCCGGCGCGATGCGGAAGCTGCCGACGTCCAGCGGCAGAGCCGTCACCTGGCTCGCCGTAGCGCCCTCGTCCGAGCTGACCCAGACCTGGCCGCCGCGCATGAAGAACAGCCGGCCGTCCTCGGCCCAGCGCGCGGTCGAGGCGCCCTCGTCCGAGATGGCAAGCCGGTGCGGCTCGCTGCCGTCCAGGTCCAGCGACCACAGGCTGGTGACGCCGCGGTTGTTCTCATAGTCGGTCTGGCGCAGGCCATAGACCACCGTCTCGCCGTCCGGCGACACGCGCGGATCCGACACCCTCTCCATACGGACCAAGTCGTCGACGGTGAAGGCGCGGCCTTCCTGGGCGAAGGCCGGCGCGGCCGCCAGAGCCGACGACAGCGCGATCAGGGATACGAGGGGACGGGCGAGACGGTTCATGGGGTGGCTCCCGCAACTGAAATCGGCGCGATTGCTAGCACCGCATTTCGCCCGGCGCATCCCCGCTTGCTCAAGGGCCGTCCGCAGACGATCATCCCCGCCGCATGACTCTTCCCGCCCGCGCGCCCCACATCATCGACGTGCTGATCGCCGAACGGGCGCCCAGGCTGACGGGCTCCAGCGCCTGGCCGCTGGTCAAGCCCTTCCTCTACGCCATGCTCGACTACGCCAAGGCCCGCCGCATGGCCGAGGCCATCCAGCCCATGACCGGCGTCGAGGCCCTGGACTACGTCTCTGGCCTGCTGGACCTGCAGGTCGCCGCCCTGTTCCTGGACCGGGTGCCGAAAACCGGCCGCTGCGTGGTGGTCTGCAACCACCCCACCGGCATCGCCGACGGCCTGGCCGTCCACGATGCAATCAAGCGGGTCCGCGGCGACGCCATCTATTTCGCCAACGCCGACGCTCTTCGCGTCTCGCCGCGCCTCGGCGAAGTCCTGATCCCGGTCGAATGGGTCGAGGCCAAGCGCACGCGCGAGAAGACCCGCGAGACCCTTCAGGCCGCCCGCGAGGCTTTCGAAGCCGAGCGCTGCGTCGTCATGTTCCCGGCCGGGCGCCTGGCCCGCAAGGACGAGAGCGGCCAGCTGACCGACCCGGCCTGGCAGCCCACCGCCGCGTCCCTGGCCCGCAAGTACAACGCCCCGATCGTACCCATCCATGTGGCCGGCCCGTACTCCGCCCTGTTCCACACCTTCGACCGCTTCTCCGAGGAACTTCGGGACATCACCCTCTTCCATGAGCTGCTGAACAAGCGCGGCCGCAAGTTCCAGCTCAAGGTCGGCCCGGTTATCGACCCGATGCGCATGGACATCGACGCCGGCCGCGCGACCTACGCCCTCAAGGCCTATGTTGAGCGCATCCTCGCCAACCAGCCGGATGCGGTCTTCGCGTGATCCTGACCGACGCCGTCGACATCCGGCTCGCCGACATCGAAGCGACCGGCCGACTGGGCGCCGCTTTGTCCAGCGCGGTCCGGTCAGGCGAGGCGATCCTGCTGTCCGGTCCGCTCGGCGCCGGCAAGTCGGTTCTCGCCCGCGCCCTGATCCGCGCCCTGACCACACCCGAGGAGGAGGTCCCGTCCCCGACCTTCACCCTGGTCCAGTTCTACGAGACCGAACCGCCCATCGCCCACTTCGACCTCTACCGGCTGGAAGAGGAAGGCGAGGCGCTGGAGATCGGCCTCGAGGAAGCGCTGGATCAGGGGGCCGCCCTCGTGGAATGGCCCGGCCGCATCGGCTCACAGGAATGGGCCCGCCTCACGCCCGATCGCCTTTCCGTGGAGTTGTCCCACGCGGGCGAAGGCCGTATCGCCCGTCTGACGCCCGTGGGCGCCTGGAAAGGACGTAGTCTTGAGTTCCGACCGTGAAGCCGAACGGCTCGATTTCCTGAAGTCCGCCGGCCTGGCCGAGGCCCGCCGTACGCCGTTGGCCGGTGACGCCTCGACCCGGGCCTACGAACGCCTTACCACCGCTGACGGCCGCTCCCTGATCTTCATGGACCAGGCCCCCGCCGCCGAAAGCGCCGTCGCCCCTGCCGACGCCACGCCTGAGGAGCGCTCCGCCCTTGGCTACAACGCCGAGGCCCGCCTGGCCGGCGGCTCGGTCTCGGCCTTCGTCGCGCTGGCTGGCTGGCTGCGGGCGCAGGGCCTGTCGGCGCCGACCGTCATCGCCCACGACGCCGCGCGCGGCTTCGCCGTGCTGGAAGATCTCGGCAACGACCTGTTCGCCCTGCAGGACAGCCACCTCGACACCCTCTATGGCGCCGCCGTCGACGCCCTGGCGGGCCTGCACGACGCCGATCCGCCCGCCGTCATCGAAGCCGCCGGCGAGCGCTGGCCGCTGCATCGCTACGATGGCTTGGCCTATCGCGCGGGGCTCGACCCGTTCCTGGAATGGTGGTTCGACTTCTCGGGCCTGCCGCGCCCTTCCGAAGACGCCGCCGAGGAGTGGCGCGCGCTGTGGGCCCCGATCATCGCGCGGGGCGAGACCGGCCGCACCGTCTTCGTCCATCGTGATTACCACGCCGAGAACCTGCTCTGGCTGCCCGAGCGCCAGGGCCTCGCCCGCGTCGGCATGATCGACTTTCAGGACGCCGTCGCCGGCCATCCGGCCTGGGACCTGCTCCATCTGCTCCAGGACGCTCGCCGCGACGTTGCGCCCGAGCTCGAAACGGCCATGCTGGACCGCTATCTGGCGGCCCGGCTCGAGCTGGACCGCGAAGCCTTCCTCGCCGACTACCGTGCGCTCGCAGCCCTGAACGCAGCGCGCATCCTTGGACGGGTCTTCGCCCGGCAGGAGGTCATGTTCCGGCGCAACCGGTACACCGCCTTCATGCCCCGCACCTGGGCTCATCTGGAGCGCAACCTTCAAGCTCTCGGCATGGAAGGCGTCCGCGCCTGGTTCGACCGCCACGTCCCGCCCGCCGCCCGCCTCGCGGAGAACCGCTCGTGAGCGTGCCCAAAACAGCCATGGTGCTGGCCGCCGGCCTCGGCACGCGCATGCGTCCCCTGACGAATGACCGGCCCAAGGCCCTGGTCGAGGTCGGCGGAAAGACCCTTATCGACCACATGCTGGATCGCCTCGCCGAGGCCGGCGTCGAGCGTTTCGTCGTCAACGCCCATGCCCATGCCGACCGGCTGATCGCGCACCTCGACGGCCGCCCGGGCGTCACCATCTCCGACGAACGCGCCCACGACCTGCCGCTGGAAACCGGCGGCGGCATCAAGGCGGCTGTCCATCTGCTGGGCGACGACCCCATCCTCGTCGCCAACATCGACAGCGTCTGGATCGAGGACGCCGAGCCGCCAGCCCGCGCCATTGCCGACCTGTGCGCCGGATTCGACCGCGAGGTCCTGTTCGCGCGCCTGTTGCTGGCCCGGATGGAGCGCACGACCGGTTTTGACGGACCCGGCGACTTCTATCTGGAAGATGACGGCCGTCTGGTCGGCCGGCGGGCGGCCGGTCAGGAGACCGCGCCGTTCAACTACATGGGGGTCCACATCGTCGATCCGCGCCCGATCTATGCCTGGCCGGAGACGTCCTTCGGTCTCTTTCCCGGCGGAAAGGGGCTGTGGGGCGCGTGGCTGGACGAAGGCCGCCTGCACGGCGTGCTGATGGACGGCGACTGGATGCATGTCGGCGATCCCGAGGCCCGCGACGTCGCCGAGGCGCGACTTCGGGGCGGATGACGGCGCGGTTCGATCCTTTCGCGGTTGAGGGCCCTCGCTGGTACGCCATCGAGGCGCGCAGGCCCTTCCTCGAGGACCTGGCTTCGGGCGTCCTGTCATGGCTGGGCGATCAGGCGCCCGAGACGCTCTCGGACGCCGTCATCCTCCTGCCGAACCGGCGCGCCGCCCGGGCCTTCACCGACGCCCTGCGCACCCAGTCTGGCGACCGCCCGGTCCTCCTGCCCCAGGTCCGCCCCCTCGGCGATCTGGAAGAAGACGAGCCGCCCTTCGCGCCCGGCGCCCTCGGCCTCGACCTGCCCCCGGCGATCGATCCCCTGACCCGGCGGTTCGAGCTGGCCCGGCTGGTCAGCCGGCATCACCCGGACCTAACGCCGCTCCGCGCCCTCGAGATGGCGGACGCCCTCGGCGGCTTCCTCGATTCCTGCCACCTCGAAGAGATCAGGGACCCGTCGCGCGTCGCCGGGCTGGTCGAGGGCGATCTGGCCGATCACTGGCGCGAGGCCGCCGCCTTCCTCGCCATCGCGGTCGAAGCCTGGCCCCGGCGGCTGGAAGAGCTCGGGCTGGTCGATCCGGCCTGGCGACGGGCGCGCCTGCTTCGCCTGCTGGCCGACAGCTGGAAGGCCGAGCCGCCTACCGGGCCGGTCATCGCCGCAGGCTCGACCGGAACCGCGCCGGCCGCCGCCGATGTCCTGGCCGCCGTCGCCGACGCTCCGCTCGGCTGCGTCGTCCTGCCCGGTCTCGATCGGGACCTGGACCCGCGCGTCTGGGCCACCCTCAAGGACAGCGAGCAACATCCCCAGAATGGCCTCTGGCGCCTGCTCGACCGGCATGGCGTCGACCGGGACAGCGTGCGTCCGTGGCACGCCCCCGACGAAGCGCCGGAGCACCGCGGGCTCAGTCTCGCCCGCCAGCGCCTGATCAACGAAGCCCTCCGGCCCGCCGATGCGACCAGCGACTGGCGCGAGGTGATCCGCGGCCTGCGCGAGGCCGCCCCCGATACCGATCCCATCGCCGCCGGCCTCAGCGGCCTTTCCGTCGTGACCGCCCGTGCGGAAGAGGAAGCCGCCGCCGCCATCGCGCTGCTGATGCGCGAGACGCTGGAGACGCCTGGCCGGTCCTGCGCCCTCGTCACGCCCGATCTGGCGCTGAGTCGCCGGGTCGCGGCGCGCCTTGAGCGCTGGGGCGTGTCCGCCGACGTTTCCTCGGGCCAGCCCCTGAGCCGGATGCCGGTCGGGCGGCTGGTTGATCTGGCCGTGCGTTTCCTCGCCGAGCCGCTTAATCCACACGTACTTCTGGGGCTGCTCAAGCATCCGCTCGTCGCGCTGAACCTGGGTGAGACTAACGCCCCTCACGCCCTGACCGCGCTCGAACAGGACGGCCTGCGCGGCCCGCGGCGCCGAGATTGGAGCCGCCTGCGACGGGTGCTGATCAAGGCGGGAGAGCCCCGCGACGACGGGCGCGAGATCTCTGACAGTCACCGCGAACGGCTGGCCGCCGCGCTCGTCCTGGTCGATCGGCTGGAGACCCTGTCGGCCGAGGTGCGCGCGCCCTTCGTCGACAATGCCGCGACGCCCGACGCTGCCGCCCGCGCCCTGACCGGCCTGATAGAAACCCTCGCAGGCCTTTCGGCCTGGGCTGGCCCCGATGGCGAGGCCGCCGCCCGTCTGCTGACCGAACTGATCGCCTCGGGCGAGGCCATGAGTCCGCTCAGCCGGAGCGAGTTCGCCGAGCTGGTCTCCGCCGTCCTGGCCGAGACGACGGTGCGCACCGGCGGCGCCAATCAGCCGCGCCTGCGCATCCTCGGGGCCATCGAGGCGCGTCTGGTCCGTGCCGACCGCATGATCCTGGCGGGTCTGGAAGACGGTGTCTGGCCCAATGCGGCGCCGACCGACCCCTTCCTGTCGCGCCCGATGCGCAAGACGCTGGGCCTGCCGCCGCCCGAACGCCGTCTCGGCCAGACGGCGCAGGACTTCGTCCAGGCCGCCTGCGCCGACGAGGTGGTTCTGATCCACAGCGAGCGTCGCGGCGGTCAGCCGGCGGTGAAATCCCGCTGGCTCTGGCGGCTGGAAATGCTGACGCGCGGGGCCGCAACCGACGCCGCCCCGATCCGGCTCGAGCGCCCGTCGGATCATCTCGACTGGGCGCGCGCGCTGGACGCCTCGCCCAGCGACCGCCCGGACTACGCCCGGCGGCCCGAGCCACGCCCGCCCATCGAGCGGCGCCCCCGCAAGCTGCCCGTCACCGCCGTCGAGCGCTGGGTGCGCGACCCCTACGCCGTCTACGCTCGCTATGTGCTGAGGCTGAAGCCCCTCGACCGGCCCAGCCAGGCGGCCGAAGCGATGGCGCGCGGCAATGCGGTGCACAAGGCCGTGGAGCGCATGACCCTGGCCTGGCCCGGCGTCCTGCCGGACGACTGCGCCGACCAGCTGGAGAGCCTGCTGCTTGAGGAACTCGGCGGCCACGGCTTCGAGGACGCTGCCATGGCGCGCGAGCGCCCCCTGGCCCGCAACTGTGCGGTCTGGCTGGCTGGCTTCGAGACCCGGCGCCGCGCGCGCGGGATCGAGATCCTGGTCGAGCAGCAGGTCGCCCATACCTTCGAGGCGCCCGCCGGTCCCTTCACCCTGACCGCCAAGGCCGACCGGATCGAACTGTCCGAGACTGGCGCGGCCGTGCTGGACTTCAAGACCGGCGGCGTCCCATCTGCCAAGCAGGTCAAGGCGGGCTTCGCACCCCAGCTGACCCTGACCGGCGCCATCCTCGCCCGCAGCGGCGCGGGCCCTTCCGGCCCGGTGGAGCCGGAGGAACTGACCTACGTCCGGGTCGTCGGCCGCAAGGTCCCTGGCTCGGCCGAGGTGCGCGGCCGGGGCGAAGAGGCCGCCGCCCTGTCCGAAGCCGCCTTCGAAGGCCTTCAGCGACGCGTGGCCCGCTTCGACGACCCCGACACCCCCTACCTCAGCTGGGTCGCGCCCCAGTTCATGGGCAATTTCGGCGGCAACTACGACCACCTCGCGCGGGTCTGGGAATGGCACGTCATCGGCGGCGATGAGGCGGCCGAATGAGCCTCGCCCCCCGCATCCTGCCCGACCCGCACCAGATCCAGGCCGCCGATCCGACGCGCTCGGTCTTCGTCACCGCCAACGCCGGTTCGGGCAAGACCTCGACCTTGGTCGACCGCGTCGCCCGGCTGCTGCTTGAGAACGTCGAGCCGGGGGAGATCCTCTGCGTCACCTATACCAAGGCCGCCGCGGCCGAGATGCAGTCGCGCCTGTTCGAGCGCCTCGGCGCCTGGGCCGTCATGGACGACGCGGAGCTGGAACAGTCGCTGGCTGACCTTCAGGGACGCCGTATCGGCGGGCTGGACCACGACGCCCTGTCGCGGGCGCGCCGCCTGTTCGCCAAGGCGCTGGAGACGCCGGGCGGGCTGAAGATCCAGACCATCCACGCCTTCTGCGAAAAGCTGCTGCGGCGCTTCCCGGTCGAGGCCGGCGTCTCGCCCCGCTTCAAGGTGCTGGAAGACCAGGCCGCCATCGCCCTGTCCCATGCGGCCCGCGAGAGCCTCGCTGAGGCCGCCCTGGCCGACCCGGACGGTCCCATCGGTCAGGCCTACAGCCATTTCGCCGTCGAGCTCGACTGGGACAGCTTCCACAAGCTGCTCGGCATGCTGGAGGCCGAGCGGGCCGCCCTGGCCGACTATGTCGCTCGGATCGAACAGGGCGTCTCACCAGACCCCTACGCCCTGACCGGCGCCGATCCCGACCAGACCGTCGCGGGCTATGAGGCCGAGGTCATCCGCTCCATCGATCGCGGCGTCTGGCTCTCGATGGCCGAGGCCATGGCGACGGGCAGCAAGACCGATCAGGACTGCGCCGAACGGATGTGGAGCGCCGACTGGACCTTCAGCCATGTGATGGCGGTGTTCCTCACCTCGACTGGCGAGCCCCGCAAGAAGATGGGCACCGCCTCGGCGCCCGCGCACGCCCGGGCCTGGCTCGAGGACCTTCAGCTCAAGATGCTGGCGGCCCGCGACGTCCTGCGCGGGCTGCGCATCGCCGAGGCCACGCGCCATGTCCTGACCCTCGCGCGGGCCCATGCGGCCCTCTACGAACAGGCCAAGCAGCAGACCGGCGCCCTGGACTTCTCCGATCTGGTGGCCAGGACGGTCGAACTTCTGACGGTCCGCTCGACGGCTGCCTGGGTGCTGTTCAAGCTGGACGGCGGGCTGGAGCACATCCTGGTCGACGAGGCCCAGGACACGGCGCCCGAACAGTGGGAAATCCTGAAGGCCCTGACCGAGAGTTTCTTCGCCGGCGAGGGCGCCCGCGAGGACCGGGGCGATCGGATGGACCGCACCATCTTCGCCGTGGGCGACGAGAAGCAGTCGATCTACTCCTTCCAGGGCGCGCGTCCTGAACGCCTTCGCATCGAGGCCCAGAGCTACGACGAACGCGTGCGCGCTGCGGGCGGCGCCTTTATGGGCGTGCCGCTGGATGTGTCGTTCCGGTCGACCCCGACCGTCCTAGCCTTCGTCGATGCGGCCTTCGACACGCCCGAGCGGTCGCTCGCCCTGACCGGTCAGGCCCTGCAGACGCGCGAACCTCACAAGGCCAACCGCATCGGCGATCCGGGCTCGGTCGAGCTCTGGCCGCTCTACGAAGACCAGAAGTCCGACCCGCCGGACGCCTGGGAGCCGGTCGACGCCGAACCGGCCCAGAGCGCGCGCAAGCGGCTAGCCCGCGACCTCGCCCGCGAGATCCGCCGACAGGTCGTCGAAGGCGTGGCCGTCCAGGACAAGCGGTCCGGTGAGCCCCGCCGGGCCAGCTATGGCGACTACCTCATTCTGGTGCGCCGCCGCGACGCGACCTTCGAGGAAATCATTCGCGCCCTGAAGTCCGAAGGGGTGCCGGTCGCCGGCGCCGACAGGCTCAAGCTGTCCAGCCACATCGTCTTCGACGACCTGCTGTCGATCTCTCGCTTCGCCCTGTTCACCGATGACGATCTCAGCCTGGCCGAAGTGCTGCGCAGTCCTCTGTGTGACATCGACGAGGAGGGCCTGTTCGAACTGGCCGGCGCCGATCCCAAGCGCAAAGGTCTGTGGCGCGTCCTGCGTGACCGCGCCGACGAACGGCCGGAGTGGACGCGAGCCCGCGACCTCCTCGCCCACGCCGTCGCGAACCGCTCGACCGACCCCTTCGGCTTCTTCTCCGGGCTCCTGAACCGCGTGGACGACACCGGCCGGTCCGGCCGGGCCCGCATCCTCGCCCGTCTGGGCCGCGAGGCTGAGGAAGCCATCGACGAGACGCTGAACCAGGTGCTGGCCGCCGAAGACCGGGGCGCCCGCGATCTCGAACGCTGTCTGGCCGAGCTCGAACAGGCCGATGTTGAGGTGAAGCGCGAACTGGAAGGCCCGCGCGGCGAGGTACGCGTCATGACCGTCCACGGCGCCAAGGGGCTGGAGGCGCCGATCGTCATCCTTCCCGACACTACTTCGCGGGCCAAGGCCCAGGGCCCCAGCCTCATGCCGGTGGAGGCCCCCGGCGGCGAGGCCTGGCTGATGGCGCCCGGTTCGGCCGGCGAGGACTGCCCCGCCTCCGCCGACGCCCGCGCGACCCGTCAGGCCCGCACGGACGCCGAGACGCTTCGACTGCTCTACGTCGCCCTGACCCGCGCGCGGGATCGGGTGATCGTCATGGGCCGGGCCCTGGGCAACAAGAAGGACGGCTTCGAGGAACAGAGCTGGTGGTCCGTCCTTGCTGAAACCATGGACCGCGTCGGCGCCCGCGACATTGGCGAGGGGCGGCTCCGCTACGGCGATGATCCCGCCATGGCCGCCGCTGCGATCAGCACACCGGCGCCACAAAGGGCCCCGCATCCAGACTGGCTGGATCGGTTCGCCGCGCCCGACGGCGGCGCCCGCCTGTCTTCGCCCTCGCAGATGGATGGTCAGGCCAAGGCGCCGGCCCTGTCTCCGCTCGGCGCGGGACCGCTCGGGGGCGGCCTTGGCCGGTTCCGGCGCGGCGACCTGATCCACCGGCTGCTGGAACGCCTGCCGGATGTCCCCACCGAGGCCCGCCCCGACGCCGCGCGGCGCCTGCTGGCCCGCGAGCGGGATCTCGCCGACGACCAGCGCGCCGAGATGATCGCCGCCGCCTTCAGCGTGCTGGACGATCCGCGCTTCGCCCCGGTCTTCGGACCCGGCTCCCGCGCCGAGGCCGCCCTGACCGGCGGCGCGCCCGATCTTCCGCCCGGAACCGTCATAAGCGGCCGCCTCGACCGCCTCGTCATCACGCCCGAGCGCGTCCTGGTGGTGGACTACAAGACCAACCGTCCGGCGCCCGCCAGGATCGAGGACGCCGACAAGGCCTATGTCCTGCAGATGGCGGTCTATGTCGCGGTCCTGCGCCGGCTCTATCCCGAGCGCGCGGTCGAAGCCGCCCTGGTCTGGACCGACGGCCCCGCCCTGATGCCGGTCCCGCCCGACATGATCGACAAGGCCCTGGCCGAGTTGAAGGGGACTTGAGGCCGCCGGGGCGCCTCCCCACATTCGCCTGCCGCCGGAATCAGCTAGGCTGACCGGCCGATCTGGAGACTAAGACCATGGCCACCGTCGCCGTTACCGACGCTTCCTTCGAATCCGACGTCCTGAAGTCCGACAAGCCCGTGCTGGTCGATTTCTGGGCGACCTGGTGCGGACCGTGCAAGCAGATCGGCCCGGCGCTGGAGCAGATCTCCGACGAACTGTCGGGCGCGCTGACCATCGCCAAGGTGGACATCGACGACAGCCCCATGACCCCGACCAAGCTGGGCGTCCGCGGCGTGCCGACCCTGATGCTCTTCAGGGACGGCGAGATCGTCGCCATGAAGGCCGGCGCCATGCCCAAAACCAAGATCGTCGAGTGGCTGGCCGAGCAGGGCGTGTCGTAGATCACGACCGCCACCTTCTGACCCTTCTGCGCCGAAAGGTTCACAAGGGCCTGACCTTTTTCTGCACTGCTGATCTGGCTTCCGGGACTGCGCCGGGGGCGCTATGCACGCCGCATGACCTTCGACCCCTCCGCCGCCGGTATCCTGCCGTGCCAGGCCATCGACACCCTGATCGCCACGGGCGCCATCACCTCGGCCACCCCGTTTGATGCGGTCCAGGTCCAGCCCGCCAGCCTCGACCTGAGGCTGGGCGGCAAGGGCTGGCGTGTGCGCGCCTCCTTCCTGCCCGGGTCGCGCACGGTGGCGGACCGCATCGCCGACGTCGTCATGCACCCGATCGACCTGACCTCGTCGGGCGTCGTGCTGGAGAAGGGCTGCGTCTACATCTTCGAACTGCAGGAGCGGCTGAAGCTGCCGCACGGCGTTCAGGCCCGGGCTAACCCCAAGAGTTCGACCGGCCGCGTCGATGTCTTCGTGCGGCTGCTGACCGACCGCGGCGCCTTTGATGACGTGGCGGACGGCTATGACGGCCCGCTCTATCTCGAGATCGCGCCCCAGACCTTCTCGGTTCTGGTCCGGCCGGGCACCCGTCTGAACCAGCTGCGCCTCAAGGTCGGCGATCCGCCCAAGCTGGAAACCCGCGACGTCGGCGTCGACCTGACGGGCGACATCGCCGGCTTCCGGGGCCGTCGTCATGCGGGCGTCGTCGATCTCGACCACGTCGACGGCCACGACCCCAAGGACTTCTGGGAGCCCCTGATCGCGCGGCGCGGCGAGATCCTGCTGGATCCGGGCGAGTTCTACATCCTGGTGTCCAAACAGCCGACCGAAATCCCGGTCGATCAGGCCGCCGAGATGCTGCCGATCGACCCGGCGGTTGGCGAATTCCGCGTCCACTACGCCGGCTTCTTCGACCCCGGCTTCGGCGTGGACGAGGCCCACGGCAAGGGCGCGAAATCCGTCCTTGAGGTCCGCAGCCACGAGACGCCCTTCCTGCTGGAAGACGGCCAGACTGTCGCCCGGCTGGTCTATGAACCCATGACCGAGCGGCCCGAGCGCCTCTATGGCGAGGGCGGGTCCCACTACCAGCGCCAGGGCCTCAAGCTGTCCAAACACTTCAGCGCCTGGGGCTGACAGCCCTTCGCCGGACGGCGATTTCACCGCTGTCCTGTGAGCGCACTTGTCTAGCACACTTGACATCAGCGCCGCCGCCACTGTAAAGGTCACTTGTCTTGGTCGGGGGATCGGCCGCTACGAGTTCTGCTGATGTCCAAGCCCATCGCGCCCTGGCGCTGGATCGTCGCCCTGTTCGGCCTGTCGCTGGGTTTCGGCGCGGTCCTTGCCGCGTTCGCGACCATGACCCGGGACGCTGGTCCCCTCGCTCTGGTCCTGATGGCCGGCATCGTCGCCGGGCTCAGCGCTCTCGCGGTCTGGCTGACCGCCATGTACTGGCGGCGCATCGACGAGGCCGCGCGCGAAGCGCACAAATGGGCCTGGTTCTGGGGCGGGAACGTCGCCCTGGTGCCAGTGATGATCGGTTTCGTCCTCCTGCTCCAACGGCCGGACCTGGGAGCGCCGCTCTTTCCCGGCTTTGAGCCGACGCCCGCCCACTACGTGGCTACGGGCGGGACGATCGTCGTCTTCCTGCTGATCATCGGCTACGGCCTCGCCTGGCTGTTCTGGTGGCTGTGGAAGAGCCGCTAGGATGAAGAACCGCCTCAAGGTCCTGCGGGCCGAACGTGACTGGAGCCAGGCCGATCTGGCCACCGCGCTCGGCGTTTCGCGCCAGACCGTCAATGCGCTGGAGACGGGCCGCTACGATCCGTCCCTGCCGCTGGCTTTCAAGATCGCCCGCGTCTTCGGTCAGCCGATCGAAGCCATCTTTCTCGACACCGATTCCTAATTATCCGACCACGGAGTTCCTTATGTCCCTGATCAACACTCTACGCTCGGGCGCATCCCGCCTGGGCCGGCTCGCTGCCGGCGCCGCGCTCGGCCTCGGCCTCGTCGCCGCCATAGCGCCCAGCCAGGCCCTCGCCCACTCCACGGAAGCCGCCGCCTCCGGCTCCCCCGCCCTTTGGGTCCTCCGCGACGCGGACTCGACCATCTACCTGTTCGGCACCGTCCACCTCATGCGCCCCGACGTCGCCTGGTCGACGCCCGTGGTGACCGAGGCCTTCAACGCCTCCGACGAGCTGTGGCTTGAACTGGAAGATCCCGGCGACCAGGCCGCGGCCGCGCCCCTGGTCATGCAGTTGGGCATCTCGCCCCAGACGCCGCTCTCTAGCCTGCTGACCGACGAGGAGTTCGCCGAACTCGACCGCGCGGCCCAGACCCTGGGCCTCACGGGGGCCGCCATGAATCCCATGCGCCCCTGGCTGGCTGCCCTGACCCTGTCGGTCGCCCCCCTGACCCAGGCCGGCTACGACCCCGCCTCCGGCATCGACATGGTGCTGCGCGCCCAGGCCATCGAAGCCGGACGCCCCGTGCGCGGCCTGGAGACCATGGAGCAGCAGTTCCGGTTCTTCGCCGGCATGCCCGACGAGACCCAGGTCCAGTTCCTGCGTGAGACCTTGGCCGGCTTCGACTCCGCCGTGGCCATGATCGACCAGTTGGCCGGCCACTGGGCCGCCGGCGATCCGGACGCCCTCTACGGCCTCGGCGGCGCCGAGATGAAAACCACCTATCCGGACCTCTACGACGTCATCCTGACCAACCGGAACGCCGACTGGGCCAACCAGATCGCCGAGGAAATGGAAGGCTCGGGCGCCGTCTTCATCGCCGTCGGCGCCCTGCACCTGGCCGGCCCCGACAGCGTCCAGGCCCAGCTGGCCGCCCGCGGCATCACCGCCGAGCGCATCCAGTAGTCTCAAGCCCCCAAATCGGAGAAGGCGGCGGCCCGACCCGCCGCCTTTTTCGTTGCCCGCCCGCCGGCGGCGTCCTACGACAAGCCCAGCGCGGCCGTAGTTCAGAGGTAGAACGTCAGCTTCCCAAGCTGAATGTCGGGGGTTCGATTCCCCCCGGCCGCTCCAGACAAAAAGGCCCCGCCGGATCGCTCCGGCGGGGCCTCTGTCTTTTGACTTGGCGCCTCGGTCAGAACTCGACCGAGACCTCCAGCAGCGCCTGGTGGACGTTGTAGGCCTCGCCCATCCGGCCGCGGTACCCGACGCCGATTTCGGCGACGCCCCAGCGGGTGGTCAGGCCGGCGCCGAGCAGGGCTTGGCCGCCGTCCGGATCCTCGACATGCAGGTCCAGCATCTGCGCCGTGTTGCCCGCGATGCCGACCGAGACCGGATCGCCGTCGTGGCTCAGGACGTCGCGGTAGCCCGCCTCGCCCCAGAAACCGATCGGCCCGCCGCCGCCCTCGACGCGCAGGACCGCCTCGGCCGAAACGGCGTCCACGCTGCGGCCTGCGACCTGATGCTGGGCCCCGAACGGGTTTTCCTCGACATAGCCGTCAACCTCGGTCGAGACCCAGGACAGGCCCGCCCGGGGAATGAAGGCCAGGCCACCCATGTCGAAGTTAATCCCGGCCTCGACCTTTGCGCCCATACTGGAGCCGTTGGTCGAAGACATAGCCACGATGCCCGGGGTCGCGGTCTGGCGCGAGATGTCCTCGAACTGATCCCAGCTATAGCCCGCCGCCGCATTGACGAAGACGCTGCCCGAGCGCCAACCTGCATAGACGTCGAGCGACGCCCCCTCGGCGGTGAAGTTCACCAGTCCGAGATCAGCATCGGCAGTGCGCACCTGGAAGGCGGCGCCGGCGCGCATGCTGTCACCCAGGTTGCCCTCGGCCCCGACGATCAAGCCCGTACCATCCATGTCGCCGCCCGGCACGTCGCCGCGCGCGTCCAGCTCGGTCTGGTCATAGGTCCCCCCGATATAGAGGCCGCCCGGCCGTCCGGCGATTTCGCCATAGCCGAGGCGCCCGGTCACCGCGTCCATACCGTCAGCGCGCGCCCGGACTCCGATCTCCGCCTGCACCGCCGAATGGGCCCCGTAATCCAGGTAATACAGATAGTCGGTCGCCACCGAGGCGATCAGGCGATGACCGGCGGCTGTCGGGTGAACCGCGTCCCAATAGGCATAGGTGTCCGGCGTCGCGCACACCGTCACGCCGTTGAAGCAGGGCGCGCTGATGTTCGAGAAGCCGAAGCGGCCAGGCGCACCCGCCACGACGTTGAAGGCCCGGTTGACGTCCATGAAGATGACATTGCTCGACGGGTTCGCGGCCGCCTGAGCGCTGACCTGGGCGAACAGGGCTGCGTTGAAGGCGTTGGTTGCGTGCGTCGCCAAGCCTTGGGCCGGCCCGCCCGCGAACTGCGGCGTGATGCCCAGGTTCGGCAGGTTCGCCACCAGTATGGTGCCGGCGCCCGCATCGGAGACCTGGTTGATCATGAAGCCCATATCGGCCGCGGCGGTCGCCGAGACACCGGCGATGTAGCCAAAAGGATCAGCCTGGACGGAGGCCGTTGGAAGGCCCTGGAAGATGTTATTGGCGCCGCCCCAGATCGTCACCAGGTCGTCGCCGTCGAAGGTTCCGCCCGAGCCGAGGTAGTTGGTGATCTGCTGACGCATCCCGGTCGGGAAGGGCACGGCGTTGTCGGTCCGGCTGCCGCCGTAGGCCGAGTTGTAGCTGCCGGTCAGTGAGCCGCCGACCCGCGCCTGGGTCCAGCCCAGGAGCTCCACCCAGACCGGTCCGTTCGAAAACCGGCCCTGAAAATAGGGCGGTGAGGTCGGCGTGGTGTTGCCAGTTGCGGCATACAGGTTGCCGTTGTCCGACAGGCTGTCGCCGAAGGTGACGATACGGCCGTAGTCCTGAGCCGAGGCGGTTCCGGCCGTAGCCAGACCGAGGGCGAGCGCGGACGCCGCCATCGAAAGCTTGATGCGCATAGATTTTCCTCCCGACCGTCTATTGCGGTCTCATTTCGAGAGTGTGCGCTCTTCGCGTCGCGAAACAAGGCGCCGCAAGGGAAGCTTTGAGCGAATTTTGATCCGCGACCGGATCAGGCCTGCAGCCGGTAGCCGCCCGCGTCGGTCACCAGCAGCCGCGCTTGACCCTTGCCGGGCTCGATCTTCTGGCGCAATCGGTAGATGTGCGTTTCCAGGGTGTGGGTCGTGACACCCGCGTTGTAGCCCCACACCTCGGCCAGCAGTTCCTCACGCGCCACAGGCTCACCGCGCGCCCGCAGAAGGTATTTCAGGATCGAGGTTTCCTTGTCGGTCAGGCGGATCCGCTTGTCCTTGTCGTCCACCAGCGACTTCTGGGCCGGCCGGAATTGGTATGGGCCGATGCGGAAAACCGCTTCCTCGGATTGTTCCACACTCCTCAGATGCGCGCGGATGCGGGCCAGCAGCACCGCGAACCGGAAGGGCTTGGTGACATAGTCGGTCGCGCCCGCGTCCAGGCCGCCGATCGTCTCTGCCTCTCCGTCGGCGGCGGTCAGCATGACAATGGGAGCGCGCACCCCGGCCTCGCGCAGGCGCTTGCATACCTCGCGGCCGTTGATATCGGGCAGGTCCACATCCAGCAGTATCAGTTCGGCCCGACCCTCCGACCCCTTGGCGACGCCGTCCAAGCCGGTCGCCACCTGCTCGACCGAGAACTCTCCTGACAGCTCCAGCTGCTCGGCCAGCGCCTCGCGCAGATCATTGTCGTCGTCGATGATGAGGAGGGAGGTCGCCTGGGCCATACGCCTATTTGGACTGATGCCGCGCTGGGGGCAAACGGTCAGGCTTCATGCCCGTTCCCCAAAGAGGGCCGAGCCGACGCGAACATGGGTGGCGCCATGGCGGACCGCGGCCTCGAAATCCCCGCTCATACCCATCGACAGGCGGGGCAGCCCGTTGCGCGCCGCGATCCGGGCCAGCAACGCGAAATGCATGGCCGGCTCCTCGGCAGCGGGGGGGATGCACATCAGCCCCGAGATCGTCAGGCCGTGCGTCTCACGGCATCGCGCGATGAAGGAGTCGGCCTCGCCCGGGACGACCCCGGCCTTTTGCGGCTCCTCGCCGGTATTGATCTGGATGAACAGCTCCGGAGATCGGCCTGCCCGGGCGATTTCGGCAGCGAGAGCGACCGCCAGCGATTCGCGGTCGACCGTCTCGATCGCGTCGAACAGGGTCACGGCGTCGCGCGCCTTGTTGGATTGCAGCGGACCGATGAGCCTCAGTTCCAACTCATCCCAGACCTCGCGCTTTCCCGCCCACCGCGCCTGGGCCTCCTGCACCCGGTTTTCCCCGAAGACTCGCTGACCGGCGGCCAGAACCGGCTCGATGGCCTCCCACGGCTGTTGCTTGGAGACGGCGGTCAGGGTCACATCCGCCGCGTCGCGGCCCGCCGACCGGGCGGCGCGGACGATCTTGTGACGGACGGCCGAAAGGGCCTCGCTTGGACTGGTCATCGAACCCGCTCTTTGAGACGGCCTTCGCTCTAGGCCGCGCGCACGCCCAGGCCAACCCCGGCGGCCGCGTCTTGCCGCCCCTTCTGTTCCTCACCGACCCGGACCGGACCCCGGAGCCGTGGCGGCAGGCCGAGCGCCTGCCCGAGGGTGCGGGCGTGGTGCTTCGCTGGTTCGGGCGCACCGACAGCCTGGAAATCGCCCGGCGCCTGTCGGACCTCTGCCGCGCGCGTGGGCTGGTGTTCCTGGTGGGCGCGGACGCTGACCTCGCACAAGCCTGCGGCGCTGACGGCGTTCATCTGCCCGAGCGGGAGGTTCACTCGGCCCAGGCCCTCCGCCGGCGGCGGCCCGATTGGCTCATCACCGGCGCGGCGCACTCAGCCAAAGCCCTCGCCTCGGCGAGCAGCCTCGACGCCGTCCTGATCTCACCGGTATTCGAAAGCGCCAGCCCCTCGGCCGTCGCACCCCTGGGCGTCGCCGCTCTCCAGCGCCTGACTGCCCTGTCCCCCGTCCCCGCCTACGCCCTCGGCGGCATAACCGCCTCAACGGCGCCCCACCTCATCGACAGCGGCGCCTGCGGCCTGGCGACCGTCGGATCAATCTGAGGGAAGGAGTGGTGCGCCTAGGGGCGCCGAATAGCCGCCATAAATTACTGATAATTAACAGCAAAATGACAGGCCCGCATAAAGGGGCCCCCAAAAAGGCCCCCACACTGTGATCCTGCCTCGCGTAGAGCGCCTAGCCCGGAAGCGTGAAACTCGCCGCTAGGCCGCCTCCCTCAACAACGTCTCCGCCTGCGCCAGCACCGTCTGCACGGCCAGGTCCGACAGGTCGGGTGGATAGCCGAACTCACGCAGGATGCGCTTCACCAGCCGCCGCATATTGGCCCGCGCGCTCTCGCGGTGGTGCCAATCGACCGTGACGTTGGCCCTCAGGTCCTCGACCAGTCGACCGGCGATCAGGCGCAGCTGATCGCTGCCCAGCACCTCGACGGCCTTCTCATGCTCAGCGAGGGCGTCATAGAAGGCCAGCTCCTCCTGCGACAGGCCGCTTTCCTCGCCGCGCGCATGGGCGGCCTTGAGATCCTTGGCCATGCCGATCAGCTCCTGGATCATCTCCAGCGCCGAAATGGCTCCCGCATGATAGCGCGCCACGGCGTCCTCAAGCCGCTGCGAGAAGGCCCGGCTCTCGACGACGTTCGTCCGCTCGCGGCTCTTGATTTCGCCCGCCAGCAGCTTCTTGAGCGCCTCCAGGGCGAGGTTCTTCTTCTCCATCCCCGCCATCTCCAGCAGGAACTCGTCCGACAGGATGGAGATGTCCGGCGACTGCATCCCGGCCGCCTGGAGGATGTCGACGATCTCGGCTGACGCCACGGCGCGGTCGATCAACTGCTGGACGGCCAGCTGCTTGTCCGCCGCGCTCAGCTTGCCGCTGGCGGTGCTCTTGACCATGCACGCCCGGATCGCCTGGAAGAAGCCGACCTCGTCCTTAATCTCGCGCGCGGCATCGCTCGCCGCCGCCAGGGCGTAGGCCTTGCCCAGCTCAAGGACCAGGTCTTGGAACCGGCGATGGGCGCGCTTCTTGTCCTCTGGCGACTTGGCCTTGGCTGCCTCCGCCTCGCCCCACTTCAGGGCCCAGTCATAGGCTCCGGCCAAACACTTCAGGCGCTCATGAGGGCTCCCGGAGATGCCCGGCTGGTAGTCGAAGCCGTGGAAGATTTCCTGGATGATTTCATACCGCTCCAGAAGGGCCGCCACGGCCGCCTCTTGGTCGACGCCGGTCTTGTCGCGGTCAGACTGCGTGTATTGCCCCAGCGCCGTCTTCAGATTCTGGGCGATGCCGATGTAGTCCACCACCAGACCACCGGGCTTGTCACGGAACACGCGGTTCACCCGGGCGATGGCCTGCATCAGGCCGTGCCCCTTCATAGGCTTGTCGACATACATGGTGGTCATGCACGGCGCGTCGAAGCCGGTCAGCCACATGTCGCGCACGATCACGAGCTTGAGCGGATCGGCCGGATCGCGGGCGCGCTTGGCGAGGTTGTCGCGGCGGGTCTTGTTGCCGATATGCTTCTGCCATCCCAGCGGGTCGGACGCCGCGCCGGTCATCACGACCTTGATGGCCCCCTCGGTGTCGCTGTCGGAGTGCCAGTCGGGCCTCAGGGTGGTGATCTCGTCATAGAGGTCGACGCAGATGCGACGGCTCATGCACACGACCATGGCTTTGCCCGCCATCGCCTCCGTGCGCGCCTCCAGGTGCTGCACCAGGTCCGCCGCGATCTGCTTCAGGCGCACCCGCGAGCCCACCAGGGCCTCGACGGTTGACCACTTGGCCTTTGTCTTTTCCGCCTCGGTCAGGGTCTCGTCCTCGACCAGCGCCTCGATCTCGGCGTCGATCTTGGGCTTCTCGTCCTCGTTCAGTTCGATGCGCGCCAGGCGGCTCTCGTAATAGATCGGGACCGTCGCGCCGTCCTCGACCGCGCGGCTGATGTCGTAGATGTCGATATACTCGCCGAACACCGCTGGGGTGTTCACGTCGTCGGCCTCGATGGGCGTCCCGGTGAAGCCTATGAAGGACGCGTTCGGCAGGGCCTGGCGCACATATTGGGCATAGCCGTATCGCCGCTCACCGGTCTCCCGGTTCAGCTTGGCATCGAAGCCGTATTGGCTCCGGTGGGCCTCGTCGGCCATCACGATGACGTTGCGCCGGTCGGTCAGCTCGGGGAACCGCTCCTCGCCCTTCTCCGGGGCGAACTTCTGCATGGTGGTGAAGATTACGCCGCCCGAGTTGCGGGCCAGCAGGCGCTTCAGGTCGTCGCGGCTGTCTGCCTGCTCCGGCGTCTGGCGGATCAGGTCCTGGCACAGGCCAAAGGTCGAGAAGAGCTGGTCGTCGAGGTCGTTGCGGTCCGTCAGGATCACCAGCGTCGGGTTCTCCAGCTCCGGGGCCTTGACCGTCAGGCCCGCGAAGAAGGCCATCAGGAAGCTCTTGCCCGATCCCTGCGTGTGCCAGACCACGCCGATCTTGCGGTCTCCGTCCGGGCGCGTTGCGTCGATGGCCTCGGCGATGGCTTTGCGCGCGCCGTGGAACTGGTGATAGCCGCCGATGATCTTGAACGGCCCCTTGTCGCCGTCGCCAAAGACCGTGAAGTCGCGGATCAGGGCCAGGAACCGTTCGCGATCAAAGACGCCACGCAGCAGGGTCTCCATCTCAGGCGCGCCGCGATGGGTGAAGTCGTCATCCTCGCCGGTCACGGTCCGCCAGGGCATGAACCGTTCCTGGTCCGCCGTCAGCGATCCGATCCGCGCTGTCATCCCGTCAGACGCCACCAGCACCGCGTTCGTGCGGAACAGGCTGGGCACTTGCTCCTTGTAAGTCTGGAGCTGGTTGAACGCCCCGTCGGTGGTGGCGTTCTCGTCGCCCGGGTTCTTCAGCTCCAGCACCGCCAGCGGCAGGCCGTTCACGAACAGCACCAAGTCCGGCCGCCGGTTGTGCCCCGTCTCGACCACCGTGAACTGGTTCACCACCATCCAGTCATTGGCGGCCGGATTGGCGAAGTCGATCAGCCACAGCTTGTCCGAGACGATGGCCCCGGCGTCGTTCCGATACTGGACCGAGACGCCGTCGGTCAGCATCCGATGGATGCGCCGGTTCTCCTCGACGAGCGAGCCGGTCTCGGCGGTCAGCAGCTGGCGGATGGTCTCGGTTCGCGCCGCTTCCGGGGCGTGTGGATTGAGGGCCTCCAGGGCCCGCTCCAGGCGAGGCAGCAAGATCACGTCAGAGAAGGCCTGGCGCATTGGCGAGGAGCCGTCAGGCGCGATCACCGCGCCGTGCCAGTGGAACCAGCCGAGGTCCTTCAGCACCTCGATGCCGGCTTCTTCGACGATGTCCTCGCGGAAGCCCCCACTCGCAGGCATCAAACGCCTCCCTCGATCAATGAAATCAGAAGATCTTCCACGGAGCGTTCATGATCATCGGCGGGGTAGTAAATCGGATGAATTCCGGCTTCGAGCAGAGCAATCCGTCGGGGGCCCAGTTTCGCCGAGCCGGGATAGGGCAGGAACGCGTAATGCCGAGGCTGTGCAATCGTCGCGGCGTTCTTGAGTGCCTTCAGAGCCTCTACTGTTCGGTCTGTGGTCAAACTGCACCCAAGGAACAGCAAGCTGCTAAGTCCGGTGATGGCATTCAATATCCCACCAACCGCATGGCTATCGACATAGGCCGCTTGGTAGTCCGCGAGGGTAAGAACCCTGCCCGTCAAGCTATCTGCGTCCCCATGAATGCGGAGGAGGCAGTGTGGATCATTGGCCATTCTTAGCGGAGCTTCCCGGAGCATCGGACCGCCATACTCGGCACGAAACGGGAGGGCAGCGTTGGAATAGGCGTTCGGAAGAACGAAGTCGAAATTCGTGGTCAGAACCTGCGCCTTGAAGGCAAACGGCATCAAACACACCGCGCCGCTTGAGTTTACGACGTGCGACCCGAGCCTGTTGTGAATTTCCTCAGTCAGGCCCTCTGTTCCTAGCTCGTCTTCGATTAGCTGAGCAGCTTCCTCGAATTCTCCACTGTTGATCTTCGCTTCAATCTGCTTGCGGAGCCCAGACTCAGCAGGTGTCAGAGAAACCAGAAAATCTCCCCAGCCGGTGTGACCGCTCGCCACCGACATGCCGGCTCCAACGAAAGGGATCACGTATCCAGCAAGCAGTTTGGAACGAAGCGTCCGAAATCTCTCTATGCAGCCGTACTTCCGCAGGAAGTCGCCGGCTCTGTCCTTTGCTTCAACTTTCGCTTCATCCACCCACTCTCGGAATGCGTCCTCGGCCGCGTCGCTATCCATCTTTGTAAGGACGTCATGACGAGTCCACCGGTTGCGGCCGATCTCGATCTCACCTTCTTCGTTGAGTGCCGAGATGAAGCGTGGGCGGAAATACTCGATCATTCCCGACCCTCGATCCTGACGGCTCCGGATATGAGTCGGGGCAGCAGGTAGTCTCGCGTTTCGGACAGCGCCGAGCTTTCGGCGTCATTGTGTTGAAGCATTCGGTAGAGCGGCCCTGCCACTCCATCAAATGCGTTCACAAGGAGCTTGGGAGGCGCCGGAACTTCAAGACGATAGACGTTAGCGCGATTGAGCCCAGGAACTGCAGCGTCCGTATTCATCCCTTCGAGCCCCAATGATTGGAGCAGAGGCCAGAGGTATGTGAGGGGAGTTCTGCGACGTGGCCTTACGTAGAAAGCTGTGTCGATCGCAAAAAACGGTCCAGGCTCCCAGAACAGGGAGCCTACAGTTCCCTTTCGGCCGACGATAATTGAAGGCCCCTTTTCGAGCGGCGTGTCATGCCACCCCCCAACTCCGCCGGAACCGTAAACTGGAACGGTCCCATGTCGACGAGACTGCTTCGGTAAAGCCTTACCGTAGACAAGCTCAAGGAGCTCATCCATTCGGCACATAGCCCAGCCATCTGGTCTTCCGTCACCCCCCAACTTTGTCGGAAACAGCGCCGCCAGCTCCGCCGCGCGGCCGGGGTTGGGGGTGAGGCCGCCCATGATGGCGACGGGGTCGGTCTCGCCTTCCATTTTGCGGCGCACGGGGCTGAAGTAGACGAACCAGTCTCGGAAGATCGCCTGGGCCATGGCCTCCAGCGTCTCGTTCATCTGGCGGTTCAGCTGGATCTTATCGTCGAGTGATCCAAGAAGCTCGCCAATCCGTTCTTGTTGAGCTTTGTCAGGCACTCTTACGTCCAGCGGATGGACGTGATTTCGATTGAGCGTCGGCACACCCGATCCGACGTTGAACTGGCTAAAATCGATGGATCGGAGCAGGAAGTAACAGAAGCGGCGATCATTCCCTTTAAAGTCCGACACCCAGAGTGTGGTGTTGAGCGGCCAGAAGTCATCCCGGATGAACTGCCCGCCACCGATGCTCCCACTTCGCCCGATAACCACACCTGGGCCGGCGACCTGAGCCTTATTGTGCCAGCCGACAGGGCCGGTCGAAGCGATCACAGGAACCGTCCCGCCGGTCCTTTCTTGAATAGGCAGGTCGAACCCGCGCTGAAGGGTCAATACATCGCCGAGCGAGCAATCGCGCCAACTACCCATCGACAGCCGCCTCACCCAAGGCAGCAACTATTCTGATTTCAAGCTTGCGGCCCTCATTGAACTGCTCCGTCAGCTTCGCCCTCAGCGCCCCAAACCGCTCTTCGAAGCCGACACCATCGTCATCCGCATCCGCCGCTCCGACATATCGGCCAGGAGTCAGCACGTGCCCATGAGCGCGCACCTCCTCCAGCGAGGAGGACCGGCAGAACCCTGGTTCGTCCGCATAGGGCTCCATCCCCTTCGCCGCGTTCGTCTCCGGCCGGTTGCGCCAGCGGTGGTAGGTCGCCGCGATGGCCTCGATGTCGGCGTCGGAGAACTCCCGCCGCGTCCGGTCGACCATGTGGCCTAGCTTGCGCGCGTCGATGAACAGGATTTCGCCGCGCCGGTCTCGGTGGCCGTTGGCGCTCTTGTCACGAGCCAGGAACCACAGGCAGGCCGGAATCTGGGTCGAATAGAACAGCTGACCCGGCAAGGCGACCATGCAGTCGACCACATCGCCCTCGACCATGGCCCTCCTGATCTCTCCCTCGCTCGACTGCTGCGACGACATCGAGCCGTTGGCCAGCACGACGCCCGCCGTCCCGCGCGGGGCCAAGTGATGCAGGATGTGCTGGAGCCAGGCGAAGTTGGCGTTGCCCGCCGGTGGCTTGCCGTATGACCATCGGATATCGCCATCGAGTTGCGGGGCCCACCAATCCGACACGTTGAACGGCGGGTTCGCCATTGCATAGTCGAATTTCAGGTTCGGGAAGGCGTCGCGGGTGAAGGAGCCCTCATTGTTCCAAGCGATGTCGGCGTCGATGCCGCGCACAGCCAGGTTCATCTTGCACAACCGCCAGGTCGTATGGTTGCGTTCCTGGCCATAGATGGCGATGTCGCTGCGTTTGCCTTGGTGGGCGTCTACGAAGGTCTCGGACTGCACGAACATGCCGCCGGAGCCACAGGCCGGATCGTAGACGCGGCCCCTGGTCGGCTCCAGCATCTCGACGATGGTCTGGACCACCGAGCGGGGCGTGAAGAACTCGCCGCCGCGCTTGCCCTCCGCCCCCGCAAACTGCGAGATGAAATACTCATAGGCCCGGCCCAGGAGGTCGCGCGCCTCGCCGTCCTTCCCCTTGAGATTGATGTTGGAGAACAGGTCGACCAGTTCGCCGACCATCCGCTTGTCGAGCTGGGGCCGACCATAGTCCTTGGGCAGGACGTCCTTGAGGACCTTCACATTGGCCCGCTCGATCGACTCCATGGCGTTATCGATCAGGTTGCCGATGTCACCCCGGCGCTCCTTGCCGGTGGTCACGTCGGTGAAGACGATCTCGGGGCGCTTGGCGTTGTCCTGGAGGTTCTTCCAGCGGGCTTCCGGGGGCACCCAGAAAACGTGGTCGGCCAGATACTCCTCGGGGTCCTCCGGGTCGGCATAGGCCTCGGCCGACAGCTTGGCGTGCTGCGCGTCGAACGCCTCGGAGATGTATTTCAGAAAGATCAGGCCGAGCGCGACGTGCTTGTATTCCGAAGGCTCCAGGTTGCCCCTGAGCTTGTCGGCCGCCTTGAACAGCTCCGCCTCGAAACCGAGGTCGCCTCCCCCGTTCGCCATTCCCATCCCCCGTGAAATCGATACAGCCTGTAGCTGTCTTAGGCGGGCGAGAGCTGCGTGGCTAGCAGAGCCCTAGAAGACGATTAGTCATCGCTAATGCGACTTGCTAGCCAGCCGAGCTAACGGCGCTTGGCGCCATCAAGGCCTCTATCCGGGCGAGCCGCGCCTCTACCGATCCACCCGGCTCGCCGGCCTCCGAGAACGCACCAAGCCCTCGGATCAACGCCGCCTGCCGATGCGAAGCCACCGCGCCATAGCTCGTGAAGGTGGTCAGCACCTTTTCATGGCCCAGGTTCTGCGACCACGCCTTGAACTCCTCCGGCGTCTTGCAGAGCTGCTCGCCCAACTGCACCAAGGTGTCGCGGATGGTGTGGGGCTTGAAATAGGGGAGGTCAGCGCGTTCGAACCCCTCGCGGAAAATGCGGCGGATCGGTTCGGCCGTGCTCCAGTGCTCACGCTTGAGGCCCGCCGCCGTGAAACCACCGTCTGCGCCGATTCCCAGTCGCGTGGCCGGGAACAGCGGGTCGACGTCTCCCCAAAACAGATTCTGGCGAAGATGGTGAACCCAGGCGGTGAAGATCGCCAGCGCTTCGCCCTCAACTGGGAAGAACCACGTCGAGAAGGTCTTGGAGAATTTGGTCTTCACCTCGCGCGCGTCCTGGTCCAGTCGCCCCTGCACCAGATCGATGTGCTTCAGCTTCAGAGACGCCAGCGCTCCATCGCGCGCGCCGGTCAGCAACGCAAAGGCGATCAAGGCGCGGTCCCGCATCTCGATGTCGGTGGCGGCCGGCGCGCAGCCCAGGACGTGATTCACCTGCTCCACCGACGGGAAGGCCTTTTCGCGCACCGCACGCGCGATCCGCACCTCCTTTTCAGACAGGTTGAAATAGTCGGCGTCTGAATAGCTGATCTTGCGCTTGTATCCCGGCTGATCCGCCAGCCAGATGAAGAAGGCCCGCAGCGCCGAAAGGGTCGAATTGACGGTGGCGCGGCTCAATCGCGCGCTCCTGCGTTCGCCCGTCTGTTGGTCCAGCTTGCGCTTGAAGGCCACCGCCTGCTCGCGGTGAAACTTGCCGAAGTCCCGGTATCCGGTTGAAGCCTCAAACCGCGCTAGGGCCTTCGCCACCCCGTCCACCGAGGCATCATTCCGCCGCCGGGCTTCTCGGAGATAGATGAAGTAGGCGCGCTTGATCCGCTCGTTTGCGGCGTTGTGCTTGGTCATGTCGGGTTGTCCTGTCGTTAGGCACAGATTGCGGAGGGAGGCAGGCGCTCTTCTATGTGCAGCGCTGCCTCCACGATCCGGACGGGGATTTGCGGCATGACGGCCGCCAGACTGGCGCGGCGCGCTCGCCGGAACATCCGACAGCCACAGCTCGCGCAGAGTGCGCGTAGGTTTCCCGCACCAGTCATTCCCGGTTCGAACACCACCGACCCGGCGGCCGGCTCGCGTGACGCCCGGCACTTGCAGCAATAGAGCGTGCCCGGCGCACAGGGACGCTTGGCCTTGCTGCGGCGGTCTTGCAGGAAGGCGCGCAGTGCCCGGCCCAGGATCATCGTCGGGCGGTGGTCGTCGATGGAGGGCAGGCCTGCCGTGATCCACCCCCGCACCGTATTGCGATGGACGCCAAAGAGCCGGGCCGCCTCTTCGACCGTGTAGGAACGGTTCAGTTTCGCCAGTTGCGGATTGAGCCGCGCCACGTCCTACGGCCCTACCCAACACCGAGGAGACGCCGCACCGACGCCGCCTTGATCAGCGTGCGCCGGCCCAGCTTGATGGTCTCCAGCCGCCCCTCCCGGATCAGGGCGTAGATGGAAGTGCGGCCAAGGCTAAGGGTCTTGGCGGTGTCGTTGATGGAAAGGGCCAAGGGCTCCATTGAGCGCCTCCGTCTGTTGATGAACGCCAACAGATTGGGGCGAGCGCGACACCCGGAATAGCCGGGGACGTTCAAGAAAACCTAGCCTCCTCAAAGCCCTAAGCCTTCCCCCTCGCCACACTTCGGCTCACGCGCTAGCCAGGGGAGGGTTCGCGGCAGCTATAGGGTGGGTATCAGGCAACCTTCCTCAAGGTTCATCTCAAAGGGAGGGTAGCTTGGCGCTAGAAGGGAATGTCGTCGTCTATATTGAAGTCAGCCTTCCCTGAGACTGCCTTCGGCTGAGGCTCCGGAAGGCAAATCGGAGTTCGAACCGTAGATGCAGGCCGGGCCACCGGGGTGGGAGTGGCGCCGCCGCTTGGCTTCCAGTTGACGACCTTGCAGATTTCTTCAATGCCGGTGCGATTGACTGCGCCACTCCTGTTGAGCAGCCCGAGTTCAGCAGCGTGCTCGGTTAGCCAGGCGTCTATCGCCTGTTTTGGCGACTTCCCCCGCAGGCGCTCGGGGTCGTTCGCAACCGCGTTCCACGCCTTCAGCGCCGCCGCGAGCTTGAGCGGATATGCCGGTCCCGGTTCAGGGTCGTCGTCATAAAGGGTCGGAGCCCGATCAAAGAAGGGCGCTTCGAAACCACTCGATTTCAGAAAGCGATGAAGGTCGTGAACGTTTATCAGCGTCTCATAGACGTCTATGGCCACTGTCGTCTCACCATAGTCATCCAACGCCATCCTCGTGTTCGCATCGAGCCGCCCAGTGCGGATCGCGTTGTAGAGCGCCGTGCGCACAGCTGTGTAGCCTGGCGGCGGGTTGGCCTTCCGTTCCACAGAGTATTGATGCTCATCAGGCATGAGCCCGCACGTCAGCAGCGCTGCCTGAACGATGGAATACTCAGTGCACAGCTTCCAGAAGTTGATCGGGTCCATCAGCGGGCCTTGATTCGCACCGGGAAGCACGGATCATCTCACCGTTCAGGATTGATTGGCAAAAGCGGCCGCCGGAGCTAGCCGGCCTTCGCCAACGGGATGACCTTTCCTGTTTCGCGCAGGCCGTCGAGATAGTCGGCCCACCACTGCGCCATGAGCACGCGTTCTTGCCAGTGCGCTCCCCGATGGTAGGCGGCGCGAACAAGGTCTTTGCCCTTGTGCGCCAATGCGCGCTCGATAGCGTCGGGCGACCATTTACCGGATTCATTCAATAGGGTGCTGGCTGTTGACCGAAAGCCGTGGGCCGTCATCTCGCTGCCGGTGTAGCCCAAGCGGCGCAGCGCGGCGTTGATCGTGTTTTCCGACATGGGATCGCTGCGCGACCGGATGGATGGAAAGACATATTTTCCGCCACCGGTAAGGCCGGCGGCCTGACGGAGAATCTCCACGGCTTGGCGGGAGAGCGGCACAACGTGTTCCTGTCGCGCCTTCATCTTGGCGGCCGGGATGCGCCACACGGCCCCGTCGAGGTCGATCTCAGCCCATTCGGCGCGCCTCAACTCGCCGGGCCGGACGAACACCAGCGGCGAAAGCTGGAGCGCCAGCAAGGTGAGCGGCGAACCCTCATAGCCGTCGATATTGCGCAGCAGTTCGCCAACCGCCTTCGGCTCCAGGATCGCCGCGAAGTTCTTTGGCTTGCGACCAGCCAACGCTCCACGCAGATCGCGCGTGGGGTCGCTTGCGGCCAACTGGTTGGCGACCGCGTAGCGGAACACCTGACCGACGAACTGAAGCGTCCGGTGCGCCTTTTCGTCGTTCTTCGAGGCTTCGAAAGGTCGGACGGCGTCCAGCACCTCGAACGGCTGTATCTCGGAAATCGGTCGTCCGCCCAAAGTCCGCTCGACCAGCCTCACGAACCATTCCCGTTTGGCCAGGGTGGCGTCAGCCAGACCATCCCGGCGGTTCTTGGCGATATAGTCCTTCGCCACCGCGCTGAAGGTGCTGTCCGCGCTGACCTTGGCCGCGCGCTTGTCGCGTCGCTTCTTCTCGGCGGGATCAACGCCATTGGCGACCATAGATCGCGCCTTGTCCCGCAGCTCCCGCGCGTCCTTCAGGCTGATGTCGGGATAGGCGCCGAACGACAGCTTCTTCTCCACCCCTCCGGCAGCGCGAAATTTCATCCGCCAGAGGCGACCGCCGGCAGGCGTCACCTGGAGATAGAGGCCCTTCTCATCCGAGACCTTGTAGGCCCGCTCACGGGGCTTGAGCACGCGAATGGCGGAGTCGGTCAAAGCCATTGTGGGGGCCTTTTGTCGAGAGCCTCCGCAGAAGCCCCAAAAAGAGCCCCCACTTTCGGCCGGCTATCGGCGAACGCTGGCGACCACCAGCGTCCAATCGCTGGTCCAATATGCTAGATTTGCTTGGATTTTTCAACCTTCAGCGCACATCGGCGCTCAGGGTGGTGGTGCCGCCTAGGTGACTCGAACACCTGACCTACGCATTACGAATGCGCCGCTCTACCGGCTGAGCTAAGGCGGCCCGGGAAGGGCAGGGACGGCGGGCCGTCCCGAGGCGGGCCTAGATAGCGGGCGATCGGCCCGGCGCCAAGGCCCTCAACGCTTGGAAGCCGCGCGTCGCGTGCGGCGGGCGGGCGCGGGCGGCGGCGCAGGCGGCGGCGGGGCTGACTCCTCGCCCTCTTCCCAGTCGCCGGGATCGTCGGGCGGGCGCCAGTCGAGCGCCGGATCCGTCGCTGGATCGGGTTCCTGCGCCAGGATGACCACCGGCTCCGGCTCGCTCTCGGCCAGGATCAGGTCGCGGCGTTCCTCTCGCGGGTGGACCAGGACGGCTTCGTCGGCCCATGCGACGATCACGTTGGCCCATTCCGAGCGGTCATAGTGGAAGATGCGGCCCTCAGGGTCGATGTCGGACAGTTCGGGCTCGATCGGCGCCTCGGCGGCGCGTGCGGCAAGGCTGCGGGCCTGGGCGACCTGACCCATGGCCCAGGCGGCGCGCGCTTTCATGTCCAGCAGCCGCATGGTCTCGGCAAGGCCTTCCAGGCGCTCCAGCGCCGCGTCGATCACCGCGGCTTCACCGATCAGCAAGGCACGCTCGACGTCCAGCATCCGGCTCTCGGCGTGTTCCGGATTGCGCGCGATCAGGCGGGCGAACCGCTCGGCGCGCTCCACCGGGGTCTCTTCGGTGCGAAGATCGCGGTAGGCCAGGGCCAGCCCTGGGTGCGGCCGGACCTTCCACGCCCGCAGGAGCGTGACCTCGCCGCGCCCTTGCCGGCCGGCCATGGCCTGCAGCCGCGCCGCCGCCACCGCCGCCGGCGGGAAGTCGGGGCACAGGGCAGCCGCCTTCATGGCGTCGCGGGCCACGCCGCCGGCC
>JAEYWU010000037.1 GCA_023428785.1 Pseudomonadota bacterium | reverse complement strand
CGTCGGGGGCGGGCGCGTCGGATGACGGGGACGGGGCGAGGGTGTGGGGGGATGTGTTTTCCATCCGGACAGGATGGGGGAGGCGCGGGGAGCGGGGATAAATGAGGTGTGCGGGAGGTGGCTGGTCCAGCATTCTATGGGGATTGAGCGAGCCGCGAAGCGGGGATGGACTGTGGGAGAGAGACGAGTCCAATGGTCTAGAAGATGGTGTGTGCCGATATTGAAGACGCTGCTACGCTTGGGCCATCGGAGTAGGTTGGAAGGAGGGCAGATGAGGTTTGCGATAGTGCTAGGAGTTGCGATTGCTGCGACTTCCTCACCCGCCGTCGCGGGCGATTGGCGGATAGTCAGCGTAGGCGACGAACTCATTGTCGGTATGGACGCCGACAGCCTGTCTAGATCCATCGATAGGGCGACTGGATGGACGGTTTCCATTCTAAAGCCCTCGGTGGTCGGGCCTGAAAACCCCGTCGCGTATATCATTCGCCGCAATGAGTTCGAATGTTCGCAAGAGCGGTTTCGATATTTGACTACGATCTATTATTCGCTCGAGGGTGAGCGCCTAGCCAGCGAAGACCTAGTTTCTGATTGGGAATATGCAGTTCCTGATACCATCAACGGAGCTATGGTTGCGGCGGCTTGCGAAGGCTTTCCCTTTGATGATGGAACCGAGACCGCGCTCGATTTTGCGATCGCTGCCCACATGGCGTTCGCGTCCGAGGAGTGAGGAACCCGGGACAGGGGAATCCGGGACACACACTCCTTTTTGTCATCCCGGCCGCAGCGAAGCGGCGGGCCGGGACAACCGGGCCGCGTGCATGATCGGTTCGAGATGATCCACCCGTTGTCCCGGACAGCCGCTGCGCGGCTTGACTGCTCCGCGCCGCCCTTCGGGTCCGGGATGACAAGTCAGAGGGGGGCGAACGGGACGGGACGCCAGCGTCAGAACTCTTCTTCCTCAAGCACATAGCGGTCGCAGGTGAAGCCGGCTTCCCAGCCGTCGGGCGGGGGGCGCTGGATGGGGTCGGTGTTGGTGCGCAGGAAATCCAGGATCTGGTCGCGGGTGACGGTCACGCGCAGCCAACAGTTGTCGACGAATGTCATGGGAAGATCGCGTTCGCGGGCCCAGCCGCCGACGCTGACACGCGGCGAGATATGCGGCCCGCCGGTTTGCCGCTCCAGCGGGTGGGCATAGTGCTCCAGATCGACATCAACGCCGGTCGGATAGCGGTAGATGGCGCGGCTGATCATGGTCATGGGCGGCAGGATGGGGCACACGCGCCCGCTTGTCATGGTTCGGATAATGACGTGTCCGTGTCCCCGCGCCCTTGATAAGGTTGGCTGCATGAGAGTTCGCTGTCCGCAGCCGTTCGGCTTCGCCGTCGAAGGACCCGAGGGGCGTTACAGCCTGCGGTTCGAGCCGATCGATGAGTGGGATGGGACGTTTGAGGTTGTCGGGCTCTCGGAGCCCATGAGCTGGGGCGTCCTGACGATCGATCGCAACGATGCGGGTGAGTTCCTCCTTTCGGGCGGCACGGACGGCAGCGAGAGCGTGTGGGGCGATTTCTACTGGTTCGAGGCGCGTGTTCATCCCGGGCGCCCGACCGTCACGCTGTGGGGCGATCGGGTCAGCGTACGAGTGGACAGGGGCAATGAGCCGATCAAGCCGCCGCCGGGCGGCTGGCCGACGGCGTGAGCGTGCCAGCCCTGTCGCCTCGCCGACTTTGCAACCGCCGTGCGCCCGCATCGTTTCGCCCGTCCGGAGGCGATCATTCATGGCGTTCACGCAACTCAACCCGACCCTGCCTGTGCATGTCGAAGGCAAGGGGGCCGGCTATGCCTTCGCGGTCATCGACTATGGCCAGGACCACAATCTGATCTGGATCACGGCGCTGAACGACAGCGGCGAGATCTGGTGCGCGCCCAATCCGAAGGTGCGGGTGCTGCCGAACTGGACGATGGGCCGGAAGCGGGCTGAGCAGGACGACGCGCCGCGGCAGTAGGTGACGCCCGTCCGACGCACAGCCGATGCTTAATTTGTATGCCGATGGCCGGGCGCGCGGTATCCTGACGAATGACCGACGCCGACCGCATGGAAGCTCTCCTGGACCTCGTGGATGACACGCGGTCGCCAAGCCGCGAGATGAGCGAGAGGCTGGTCGTCTTCGGCTATGCCGAACGGCGCGGAAAAAGCGGCTACAGGCCGACTACAGCGGGCTGGAATTTCCTCGGCGCGCGCGGCCGGCCCTTCGACCGCTAGGAGCCCTAGAGGCCGGCGTCCTCGCGCCGTCCCATGCAGTCGATCCACGCCAGGGCGCGGGTGACGCCGCCCAGGGCGAACCAGGCCTCGGCCGGGCCAGTCTGGGACTGGTAGCGCCAGCGCATCGTGTTTGAGCGGCGAGCGCCCGCGACGATGGCGTCGACGGTCGCCGTGTCGATGATGCGGAACAGGTTGGCCTCGCCCTGGGGCAGCTGGGCCCGTCCGGCGAGGTCGATGGTGCGGCGGCCGAAGGATACCGACATCGGCAGGGCGTCGCCCGCGTTCATGGGCGTGACCGCGACAAGCTCGACGACATAGGCGGCGCCCGGCGTGGGGCGCGCGATGCGCAACTGCTGGGCATAGGCGGCCTGGTCGTCGGGCGCGGTCAGGGCGATGACCGCCGAGCAGTAGCCGTCGGGCCGGCAGGCGCCGAGCGTATTGCCGAAATAGGCGCGGGTTTCCTCGTAGCGGCTGTGGACCGTCGCGCCGCAGACCTGGGTCGCGGAGGCCGCACCGGCGGCGGACAGGAAGGCCGCGGCCATCAGGCTGGTTCGGAGCATGGACATTGGGGTCGCCCTTTCGGCGGCCCATGCCGCTGATCAAGCGGACCATGGGGGCTGATGCCTGTCAATCGAACGGGATGTGACGAGGCGGGCGCGCGCCCCCCTCGCCAAGCGGCGATTTCGGAGTCATGCTCAGCCATTCCCGGCCGACCCAGCCGGTAGAGCCGGGCGCCGGGCGTGACGAGGAAACGCCATGGCTGTTCTGCACCCTTCCGACATCGCCACAGGTGCGTCCGCGCGAACGCGGGCGGACAAGCCGCTGCATCCCGCCTGGGGGCTGGTCGGCGGCTTCGGCCTGATCTGCCTGGCGGCGGTGGCGGTGGATCTGGTGTTCAGGCTGCTCTGACCTGACCCACCGCCCGCGCCGGGCTACTTCTTCGGCGCGTTGAAGGCCCAGGCGACGCCGTAAGGGTCGACGACCGAGCCCCAGCGGTCGCCCCAGAACATGTCCTGCACCGGCATGGCGACCTTGCAGCCCGCCGCAATGGCGCGGTCCGCCCAGGCGTCGGCGTCTTCGACATGGAGCTGGACGGTGAAGCCCTTGGAGCCCTCGTAGGGATGGCCATGATCCGGATAGGGATCGCTGAGCATGACCGAGCTGTCGTTGATGTAGAGGTGGACGTGCATGGTCCGGCCCTGTTCGTCCGGCGGGACGGCGAAGACGGTCTCGGCCGCGAAGGCCTTTTCGTAGAACTTGGACGCCTCCATCGCACCCTCGACCGTGAGATAGGGGCACAGGCCGCCCTTGGCGGGCGGCATGGGCGGGAAGGCCTGGGTTTCGTCGGTCATGGTGTTGCTCCCGGTTTGGTGAGCGGAGGACGAACGGGCGTTCGACTATCCGACACGGCGGCCTGATTTTTCCGCAGACAGGCTCTCGATCTCGGCGCGGATGTGGGCGGCTTCGGCGGGGGTGTTGGCCAGCGACACGGCCTGGTCGAAGGCGGCGCGGGCCTCGCGCGGGCGGTTCAGCTGTTTGAGCAGGGCGCCCTTCAGACCGTGGAAATAGAAGTAGCCAGCCAGCGGTTCGGCAAGGGGTTCGATGAGGGCGAGCGCGGCCTCGGGTCCGTTCTTTGGGCCCGTGGCCTTCATCACGGCGACGGCGCGGTTGAGGGTGACGACGGGCGAGGGCTGCATCTGTTCGAGCGTGGCGTAGAGGCGCTCGATGCCGGCCCAGTCGGTGGCGTCGGCTGACGTCCCGCGGGCGTGAAGCGCGGAGATGGCGGCCTGGACCTGATAGGGGCCGGGGGCGCGGTGGCGCAGCGCCTTGTCGATGAGGGCGAGGCCTTCGGCGATGAGTTTGGGATCCCAGCGGGCGCGGTCCTGATCGTCGAGCAGGACGACGGCGCCGTCCGCGTCGAAACGGGCGGCGGCGCGCGAATGCTGGAGCAGCATCAGGGCGACAAGGCCGAGGATTTCGGGCTCCGATGGATAGAGACGAAGCAGGAGCCGGCCGAGGCGGATGGCTTCGTCGCACAGGCCCGCACGGTCGCTGCACGGGTCGGGGGCCGTGTAGCCCTCGTTGAAGACCAGATAGACCATGGCCGCGACCACCCCGAGGCGCTCGGCGCGCTCGATGGGGCCGGGGGTCTCGAACGGAATGCCGGCGGCCCCGACGCGGGCCTTGGCGCGGGTGATGCGCTGTTCCATCGCCTTGTCGCCGACGAGGAAGGCGCGGGCGATCTGGGGGACGGTGAGGCCCGAGACGATGCGGAGCGCCAGGGCGATCTGCTGGGTCGCGGGCAGGTCCGGGTGGCAGCAGGTGAACAGCAGACGCAGGACGTCGTCGCGATAGTCGGCCTGATCCAGGGTCTCGGCCAGGGGCGTCTCGGCGTCGTCGAGATCGGACAGGCGGGCCTCGTCGGGGAGTTCGGTCTGTTTGGCGCGGCGGCGGACGCCGTCCAGCGCGGCGTTCCTGCCCACGAAGATCAGCCAGGCGGCGGGGTCGCGGGGCGGGCCCTTGTCAGGCCAGGCCTTGAGGGCCTTGAGGCAGGCGTCCTGATAGGCCTCTTCGGCGAGGTCCAGGTCCCGGAAATAGCGCAGCAAGGCGCCGACCGCCCGGGGACGGGCGGCGACGAGGGCGGCGTTGATCCAGGACGGGTCGGCCATCAGGCGCCGATCGCGAGGTCGTCCTGCTGCGGCAGGGCCTTCCAGTCGTGGAAGATGCGCAGCGGGCGGATTTCAAACGCGCCTGGCGAGCCGGAGGCGGCGGCGAGATCCTTGGCGATGGCGAGCGCGCCGTCGAGGTCGTCGGCGTCGATGACGTAGAAGCCCAGCAGCTGTTCCTTGGTCTCGGCGAAGGGACCGTCGAGGATCATGGCGTCCTTGCCCTTGCGGATCGTGGTGGCGGCGGTGGTGGGCAGGAGGCGCGCGACGGGTCCGATGCGGCCCTGTTCGGCCAGCGGCGCCTGGACGGCCATGAGCCGCTCCATGACGGCCTCGTCTTCGGCCTGGGACCAGGCGTTGACCACGTCCTCGCGGTCGTAACAGAGGATGGCGTAGAGCAAGGTGAACTCCTTCGATGCCGGAACGACGCCGCAGCATGGCGGGGACCGACAGAAGGGGGAAGAAAAACCGCTGTGTCGGATGGCCGGTCGTGCCAACGTCGTGCCGGGGAAAGAGGGAGAATCCGACATGGCTGACGCGACCAATCCGAAATGGATGACCATCACAGGCTGGGTGCTGACGGGGGTGTTCTCCCTGTTCATCGCAGGGGCGTCGGTGGTCCCCAAGTTTTTCATGCCGGAGATCGCCAATGAGACGATGGATCAGCTGGGCTGGCCGACCGGCTATGTGACGATGATCGGGCTGATGGAGGCGGGGTTCCTGATCCTCTATCTGATTCCGCGCACGAGCCTTCTGGGGGCGGTGCTGTTCACCGGCCTGCTGGGCGGGGCCATGGCGACACAGGTGAGGGCCGAGACGCCGCTCTTCAGCCACGTGCTGTTCGGCCTGTACCTCGGTGCGTTCCTGTGGGGCGGGCTGTGGCTGCGCAGTCCGTGGCTGAGGGCGGTGTTTCCGGTCCGTCGCTGAGCGCACCTGACGGTTCATGACCGGCGACTTGCGCGCCGCCGCCGCTGATACCAATGTCGGTCAACCGACAGTTGGGGGCTCGCATGAAACCGGATCAGTTTTTCCGTCTGATCACGCCGAAGAACTGGACCATGTCCGCCGTCGTGGGCGGCAGCGCGGCGGTGGCCGGGGACCTGATCGGCTTCTTTTCAAACCTGGCCTCGCCGTTCTGGCTGGTGGGGGTGTTCGGGGCGGCGCTGGCGGTCTTCGGGGTGCTGTGCGTGCGCAAGGCGCTGGCGACCGGAGAGGACGCGGGGCCGGCGTTCGACGCGGTGGTCGAGTGCCGCGAATGCGACGGCTTCCGCTTCAGTCTGTTCGGGACAGGGGTGTTTCTGATCCTGGCCCTGATCGGGCAGGGCGAAACCGTAACCGAGCGCATCGCGCGCCAGCTCGACATCATCGAGGAAAACACGACTGCGACACGTGACGCCGTGGAGGTCATGCGCGAGGCGATGGCCAACGCCATTCCCGTGGAGGACCCGGATTCGGCAGAGGCCTATTACGCCAACGCCTTCATCTATCTGTACCACCGTCAGGACGCGCCTTCGGCGCGGCAGGCGCTGGCGGACCTGTACGGCCGGTTCAATCCGAGGAAGCTGGATGCGGCGGACCTCTACTATCAGGTCGCGCAGCAGACCGTGTCGCCCCAGCAGGCCGAAACCGAGATGCTGGCGCTGGGCGAGCGCCTGAGCGATCCCAGCTTCGCCATTATCCTGGCGCGCTACCAGATGGACCTGCCGCGAGCCGAGGCGCTGCGGGATCAGGCGCTGGCGATCGACCCCGAGCATCCCTATGCGATCTGGGACCCGATGCGCGCCGCGATCGGCGAGGGAAACAATCTGGCCGATCCCGCGGGCTCGGCAGCCTATGCTTCGGAGCGCGTTCGCCGGATCGACGCCTTTCTGGAGCGGGCGCAGGCGCGCCCGACCAGCGACTTCTACTTCAATCCGCAGGGGCAGGTGAACGGGGTCCAGCAGGCCCAGACGATGCGTAACATCCTGGCCCAGAGCGCCGAGGCGAGCGCGACACTCGCGGCCCAGCGCGCCCGGCAGGGACGCTAGCCGCCCCGGCCGAAGAGGCCGCCCAGCGCATTGACGGCGTTGCCGAGGTCGTTGAAGCCGGGGCCGGCGGTGCGGTTGTTGCGGACGGTTTCGTCGATCTGGCGGCGGGCGTCAGGAGACAGGTTGTCGTAGCGCTGGGGGTCGCCGGGCGAGGTGGCGGCGATGGTGCAGTCCTGGCTGAGCCGCTCCTCGGCGTAGTTCATGCAGCGGCGCAAATAGGCAACGCCCTCATTCTCGCGGCCTTCGAGGAAGGCGATGGCGATCAGGGAAGGCAGGAAGGCCTTTTCGCCGATGTCGCCACCGCCGTAGCGGGTGGCCCCTTCTTCAATAACCTGGCGGGCGCGGTCACGGCGGCCGACGCGGATCAGCATGTTCACATGAGCCACGTAGCCCTCCAGGCTGTCGTCCGGCGACTGGTGGGACTGGGAGTAGAGCCGGTCGGCCTCGTCGATATTGCCGGCGTCGGCGTGGAGCGCGGCGGCCGAGTTGGAGACGGCGGGCGTGTGGCCGAAGCTGGTGGCCTGGGCGCGAGCGATCTCGGTCAGGGCGCCGGAGACATCACCCTCGGCGCGCCGCGCCTGGGCGGCTTGGAGGGCCCCGACCGCCTCGATGGCCTGCTGGTATTCGCCTTCGGAGCGGATCGCCTGAAGGGCGGCGTCCTGGGTGTCCATGAAGCCCGAGCGCTCGGGATAGGCGTCGTCAGCATAGGTCGATAGGCCCTCAGAGCGGGCGTCCGGCGGACGGTGGCGCTGGCCGAAATAGCCTGAGGCCAGCTCAAAGCCGCGACGGGCGCCGCTACGGGCGAAGCTGCCCATGAGGCCGCGCAGCACGCCTTCGCCGCCGCCGTTCATGGCCGCGTCGAGGTTTTCCTCGGTGAGGGCCTCTGCGGCGGTTTCGTTGAGCTGGGCTTCCATGGCCGCGGCCGATGAGCGGCGCAGGTCGAAATCGGCCTCCATGCGGCCGAAGGCGGCGTCCGCCCCATCCAGGCCGTTGAAGCCCGCGCCTTCGGCGAGATCGAAGGCCAGGGCGTCGGCCTCATCTTCCTGGCCCCGCGCCCAGGCGGGCTCGGCGAAGACATTGACCATGACGTTCAAATATTCGGCGGCGGCGGCGGCGCGGCTCTGGTCGCGGCTGACCGCGCTGGAATCGGCGATATAGGTGCGGAACTCGCCGCCCGAGCTGCTGGCGCGGGTTTGATACAGGCCTGCCGCTAGCGAATAGGCCTGGGCCAGCCTTTGGCCGGTCTGGCGCTGCTGGCGGAAGCCCTGGTCGTCGGCGAAGTGGCCGAGACGGACGTGGGCCAGCTCGTGGCCCAGGATGTAGACCAGCTCATCATCGGTCTCGACCTGCTCGAGCAGGCCGAGCGGCACCATGATGGAGCCGTCGGGCAGGGCCATGGGCGCATAAAAGCCCGAGGCCAGGATGTGGACCTGGATCGGCCGGCGCGGGTCGTGCGGCCAGACACCGTCCATGCGGCCGATCAGGGCGGCGATAGCGGCCTCGGTCTGAGGCATGGGCAGCCGCAGGCCGTGGTGTTCGCCCCGGTTGCCGGCTTCAGTGGCGAAGCTCAGCCCGTCGCCGGTGCCTAGCCGCTGGCTGATCTCGGCCGGATCGACCTGTTGCAGGAGCGGTCCCCGCTCTCCGTCCACAGCGTAGCCGCGGCCCGGCAGGAAGCGCCCGAACTGGGCGGCGGCGGGGCTGGCGGCGGCGACGGCGGCGATCGCCACACCGGCAAAGGCGAGTGAGCGAAGGGCGCGCATGATCAACCTCCGAGCCTGCAGTCTGTCGAGGAGCCGCCGCCGGCGTAGGTGCCGGTCGAGATCTGGCCTTCGGCGCGGGTGGACGAACTGGCGGGAGCACAACGCGCCGAACCGGCCTGGTTCAGTTCGAACTCGACGTCGATGCCGCGCAGATAGACCACCTCGCCGTCCATGATGATGCCGAGACCACCGCCCGAGCGCATGTCCACGATGGTGGCGTTGGCCGGCATGTTGTTGCGCGGAACCTGATCCAGCGCACGGCCATTGGCGTCGTACAGGCGGATCGTGGGGCGATTGTAGGCCGTGATGCGGCCGAAGTTTCCGGTCGCGGTCTGGGCGTAGGCCGGCGGGGCGGTTACGGCCATGGGCAGACTGCAGGCGAGACAGGCGGCGACGGCGAGGGCGAGCCTAGGTGCGCGCATCGGCGGGTTTCCTTCTGGGGCGGGGCGAGCCGGAGGGTTTGCGGCTGGAGCTAGAGGCGGGGCCGCGCCTGCGGCGCGGCGGCGTCGAGGGTTCGGGATCAGGCTCGGGTTCGGGCTCCGGCGCGGTCCGGCGCGAGAGGCGACGGTCCTGGAACTCGAGCCGCCGGGTCAGGCCGTCGACCCATCCCAGTGGGCCACCGACGTCGGTGATCAGGGTGATGCGCCCGGCCATGGTCAGGACGCCGACCGCAAGCGCCGCGATACCCAGCCAGTTGATCACGGCGCGGTTCCACCACTGGTACCCGGCCAGGGCGACCAGGAAGGTCAGGCCGCCGACCAGCAGAACAAGGGCGGCGTAGTAGAGGGCGAGCACCCACAGGGGCCTGCGGTCCTTCCACTCGGGGCGGATGTCCTCGAGCAGGCTGTTGCGAACCATCACCGCCAGAATGACCGAGAGCAGCAGCACGAAGGTCAGGAGGGTGACGAAGACGTCGTCGACAGAGAACCAGCTGGAGTCCACGCGCCGGTAGTCGGCGCCCATCTCGACCAGGTTGTCGAGCGCCATGGCGTGATAGTGGACGCCCGGGAGCTGGCCGTGGACCGGGGTGGGGGCCCAGTCCGAGTTGCGCATATGGCTGCCGATCAGGACCAGCCGGTCGGACAGGATCCAGTCGTAGTCCGCCTCGTCCAAGCCGAAGCCTGCGACCAGCCGGTCGTAGCCGATGTTGAAGGCATAGGCGCAGGCCGTGTCCTGGGGCAACTGGCTGAACATGCGGCGCGCGGTGCGTTCGACAACGCCCATCCGGCCCCGGCAGGTCGGGACGGCGCCCGAGCTGACGGCCTGGGCGATCTCGGTCTGGCGTTCGGCCATGCGGTCGCCCCACAGGACCGCCGCGGGCGTGCCCCAGGCGCGCTGGAGGGCGGCCTGATCCAGGCTGGCGGCGTCGCCGGAGCGCGACAGGGCGGCGCGGGCGATGGCGGCCGCCTCAGGGATTCCCGGGATCGCGCCGCAGACCCGCCGCTGTCCTTCGCGCAGCTCCGCGTGCAGGCAGTGGGCGGCGTAGAGGGCGGCGGCTGGCGACAGATCGAAGTCCCGCACGCCGTCGATCGCATCGCCATCATAGGTCTCCATCAGCGGATAGGCGCGCGCCCCGACCAGGATCGGCGACAGGACGGCGATGGAATCGAGACGGCGCTGGGCGTCGGTGAGGGCCAGCTGCTCGCGGCCGCCCGGCTTGGCCAGGATGACCGGAACCCCGCCGGCCTCGACGATGCAGGCGATGCGCACCAGGGGATTGGACGAACAGACCGGAACCTCGCGCCAGGCCTCGGCCCGGGTTACGTCTGCGATCGAAGCGTGAAGGCTTTCGAAGGCCGCACGATCGTCGTCTGTCGCGATCGAGCCGCCGGTGATGACGAGGTCGGCGAAGATCGCGCGCGGAGGCGTGGCGGCCGTATAGACCATGTCCTCGATCATGATGCCGAGGCTGTCGAGGCCGGGCGGCCAGCCTTGCCAGCCCTGCTGGCGCAGGGCCTCGATGCCGGGCTCGTCGATGGAGACCACGCGGATGCGGTTCTGGCCGACGTGATCGGCGCCGTAGCTGCCGGCCTGGATGGTCTGGAAGACGTCGTCAGAAGCGGCGTCGGTCGCGTCCTCGAAGCCGAACAGGTTCAGCTTGGCGCCGACCAGAGCCGACACCGTCAGGACAAGGCTGATGACCGCCGCCTTGGCGATCTCTGAAACCGAGAACAAGCCAAACCCTCCCCAGGGAGGTCGCAATTTCTCGTTAGGCGAGCGGTGGAGTCAAGCTATGCCGTGGAATTGGCGCCTTTGGTCAGGCCGCCATGCGGTTCCAAACGGCCTTGTCGGCCGTAACCGGGCCGAGACGGCCCTTGGCATATTTGGCCTGGAGCGCAACCAGCACGTCCTCGGGCAGGACCGCGAAGCGCGGCTCAACCAGGTCCGGCAGGCAATCGGCCTCCGGCGCCGAGAACAGGGCCGCGTTGACGCCCGACTGACGGCTGGCGATGAGCCAGGCCAGACGGCGCGCGCGCTCGGGATCCTGGCGGTGCAGCAGCGGATTCTCGGAAAACAGCTCGCAGCCCAGTTCGACGACATAGTCGAAGCCCAGCCGGTCGAACCGGCGCGCATCGGCAGGATCGACGGCGAGGTCTTCCTCGAGATCGAACACCGCGTCGTTCAGCAGGAAAAGCATTCTGCGACACCCATCATCACGCCAGGCTCATTTCGGCCCGTTGATGGTGACGATAGGGCGTCGGGTTTGAAGTTCGGTGTGCGAACGGGGTTAAGCAGAGGTTGCTGGGTCGGGGCGGTCGCCGTCGACCTCCTCCACCAGAAAGTGCCTCCCCTCCCGATCCTCGATCTCGACCAGCCAGATGTCGGGATCGTAGTGGGCCTGACGGGCGGCGTAGGCGTCGAGTTCGCCTTCGAAGGCGCCGGGGTGGGGCTCGATCCAGAGGCGCTCGCCGTCCAGGCCGACGGATTCCGTATAGAGTCGAGCGGTGCGGTTCAGGGTGTCATAGGCCTTGACCAAGACCGCGCCCGCGCGCGCGTCGCCCTTGCGCGCGACAACGGCCGAGGCGCCGGCCAGCTGGGCGCGGCGGATGAGGGCGGAGACCCAGACGTCGGTCGAAATCAGCAAAGCCTTAACCACGAGCGGAAACCGAACCTAAGGGCCGGCGCCCCTATCGTGAGGCCATGGTTCGACAAATCCAAGCGCGGAGCCGTTGGGGAGCCGTCACGCTGTTGAGCGTGGCGCTGGCCGCGACGCCTGCGCTGGCCGGTCCGGCCGAGGTCTATTTCGAACGCAGCCTGATCCAGGCGGCGGACGCGCGGTGCGGCCTGTTCGATCCGGCGACCGCCCATGCCCTGGCGGCCGGGGCCGCCCAGGCGCGCGGCGCGGCCCTGAGAGGCGGGGCGGGCGAGACGCATCTTCGACAGGTTCTGTGGCAAGCCCGGACGCGGGCGGCCAATCTGGCCTGTGACGACGCCGAGCTGGCGACGGTGGCCGGACGCGTGCGGGGAGCCTTCGAGGCCTGGGCGCGGACCGCACGAATGGAGTTCCCGGGCGAGCGCTCGGACTGGCGTGTGGACCGCGCCGCCTATCGCAGCCAGTCCTGGCGGGCGCGGCAGGACGCCGAGGGGGTGACCCTGGGCTTCGCCGGAGCCGGCACGGGCCACACCCTGGCCTTGACCGTGGCCGATGCGGCGGTGGTTTCGGCGCGCGTGGTGGTGCGTGATCCGTCGCGGGCACCGACGGCCTGGCTGGCGCGTCCGGGCGTGGCCGAGACGCCGCCTCTGAGCGCCAGCCGGGTCTTCATGGCCGGACGCGGGCGCGCGGCGCCCGAGACCCTGGCCGAAGACGGCGGCAAGCTGTTCCGCTTCTCGACCGCGACGGCCGACGCTATCGCGGCGCTGGACCCGCGCGAACGCTTTGCAGTAGAGCTGGTCCAGGCCAACGGTGACACCCGGGTCGTCACCTTCGGCGCCGGCGACTTCGCCGCCGCCCGCGCCTTCCTGGCGATGGGCACCCTGTAGCGGCCGGGGGCATTGCGTCGGCCAGGCTTCGGGAAAATCAGATCAGGCTGATCAGGCCGCCGCCGCGGCCGTCGCGTCGCGGCGCATCCGCCAGAAACGCAGGGTGCGCTGGGCGGTGTCGCGGGTCAGGTCGCCGTACATCCGGCCATAGGCCTGGGCCTTGCCCATGGCGTCGCCGTCCTTGTTGAGCAGGACTACGGCGTAGGTCAGGAACAGGGCGCGCGGCATGTCGGCGGCGCGGCAGACGACGGCCAGGGCGTCGAGCTCGGCGCGGTCGACGATGCGGCGCGCCATCTCGAAGTCGATGTCGGACAGCTCGGCCAGGGCGATGAGGAACTCGGTGCGTCCGCCCGAGCGCAGGAAGCGCGCCAGAACCTCAGGGGTCAGGCCTCCGGCGGCGCGCAGTTCGCGGACATAGGCGCGGGCGGTCTCGTAGTCGGCCGGCAGGGAACCGTCGGCGGTCTTCAGGCGCGTGCGCCCGGCGGCGAGCGCGGCTTCCAGCCGGTCTGCGGGAATGGCGGCGTTCTTTTCGAGGATCTTTTTGCGCAGCCGGCTTTCGACGACGAAATAGAGCTCGTTCAGCAGGTCCGGCGGCAGGGCCGAGCGGTCGACCAGCGCTTCCTGCAGGTCGGGATTGGCCTGTGCGCGATCGACGACGGCCTCGTGAGCGGTGCGCGACAGGCGCGCGCCGTCGTTGCGGACCAGAACGCCGACGGTTTCGTCGTCGCCTCGCTCGACGATGACGTCTGAGACCGCCTCGGAAACCTGGGCGCGCTCGGAGACGGCGCGCAGGTGGCCTTGGCCGCGGCTGCGCACGACATCGAGCAGGTCGGATTCCTCAAGGGAGTTGCAGGCGCGCAGGATCGGGGCGGCGACGTCTTCGACGTCCATCGCCAGGGTTCGAGCCAGGATTCGGGGCGTGGTGGCCGCGGCCGAGAAGCGGACCGACAGCTCCCGACGGACTGTCTCTTCCATCTCGGTGGTCAGCTGAGCCAGGACCGTTCCGTAGAGCTCGCTCTCGGCCGGATTGGCCGGTTCAGCCCCGAAGAAGTGGTCCGTCAGTTCGCGCAGCAGCTCGCGCCGCTTTTCGCTGGACGGTTCCTTGGCGAGGTCAACGAGGTCCTGGAGGCGTTCGGTGGTCACTGAGTACGTCCCAGCATGTCCATCAGCTGATCCGGGGGCAGGCTGCGCAGGATCTCGAAGGCTTCCTCGGCGCGGGCGGTGCGTTCCTGTTCGGCCAGGGACTGGCCCTGGGGGCTCTGCAGCGCGACCAGGGTCTGGTCGGCGGCCAGGACCTGGGCTTGGGGAAGGGGGTCGGGCGTGCGGCCGGCGCCGCGATGGACGGAATAGTAGCGCACGCCCTGGTCTTCGGGGCGGGGCGTCGAGAGCTGTTCGACGCGGGCCTGGACGGGAGACTCGGCGACCACGGCCGGTGTGGCGCGCTGGGATTCGGGCTCGGGCGCTGGCTGCGGGGCCGGCTGCGGCGTGCGCTCCGGACGACGCGCGGGCGGGGTGTGCCGGGGACGGACCGGGGCGCTCTCAACGGACGGACGGCCCGGCCAGGTCAGATAGCGCAGACCCGCCTCGCGCGCGCTCTCGGGCCGGCGCTCCTGGGCGAGCGTCGGGCCGGCGGCGGCGAGGGTCAGCAGGCTGACGGCCAAAAGGAGGGAGCGCACCATGGCGGGGTCCTGGAAATCAGGGGCCAAGCTAGGCTTGGCGCGCTTGCCTGCGAGTTAACGGCCTTCACTAAATCGGGTGAGGGCAAGGGTTCTGAGCCAGCGGATCAGGGCATGGATGATCAGACCCAGGGCCGCCAGGACGACGAGGGCGGCGAACATCTCGGCGGTGCGCAGGCGGTTGCCGGCCTCCAAGATGCGCCAGGCGAGTCCCTGCGACTGGCCGGAGCCGGCGACGAACTCGGCCACGACAGCGCCGATGACGGCCTGCCCGGCGGCGACCGACAGGCCTTCCAGCATGAAAGGCACGGCCGAGGGCAGGCGCAGGCGCAGGAGCCGGTCCAGGGGCTTGGCGTCATAAAGGTCGAACAGTCTCTCAAGGTCCGGATCGGCCGAGGTCAAGCCGGTGAGGGCGCCCGAGAACAGGGGGAAGAAGGCGACGACGGCGGCCAGCGCCATGACGGCGCGCTCTGAGTTGTCGAGGCCAGCCCAAATGACCACCAGCGGGGCGATGGCCACGATGGGGGTGACCTGAACGGTGACGGCGAAGGGCCGGAAGGCGGCCGAGGCCCAGCGGCTGGAGGCCGCCAGCATGGCCAGCGGCAAGGCGATCAAGGTTGCGAACAGCAGGCCGCCCAGCGCCATCAAAAGCGTATGGCCCGACGACGAAAGCAGGAGCGGCCAGCGGTCAATCAGGGCCTGAAGGATCGCGGACGGCGCAGGCAGGAAATAGGGCGGCACAGAGAGCAGGCGACAGCACGCTTCCCAGACGGCGAGCAGCACCGCCGCCAGGAAGAAGGGGGCGAGCCGGCTCATGCGACGGCCTCGATCCGGCCGATGGCGGCCATGACCCGTTCGACGCAGTCGCGAAACTCGGCGGTGGCGCGAAAGCCCGGACCGCGCGGCAGGTCGCCGGGCGTCCGAATCTCGGCGGAGATACGCCCGGGCGCGCCGCTCATGACCAGCACGCGATGGGCCAGATAGACCGCCTCCTCGACGTCATGGGTGACGAACAGGACGCCCGGCCGGCTTTCGGACCAGAGGCCCAGGACATCGTCGATGAGGCCCCGCCGGGTCAGGGCGTCGAGGGCGGCGAAAGGTTCATCCAGCAGGAGCAGGCGCGGGCGGGTGACGAGAGCGCGGGCGAGCGACGCGCGCATCGCCATGCCGCCGGACAGCTGGCGGGGTTTCAGGGTCTGGGCATGGCCCAGGCCCACGCGAGCCAGCTCCGCCGCGGCGGCGGCATTGGCCTCGTCCGATGAGCGGCCCTGAAGGCTGAGCGGCAGGGCGACATTGGCGCGCGCTGATAGCCAGGGCGCCAGCGTCGGGGCCTGGAACACCATGCCGGTCTCCCCGGCGCTGACGGAGCGGTCGACGGCGCCGGTCGTCGGCGACTGGAGCCCGGCGAGCAGGCGCAGGACCGTGGACTTGCCGCATCCCGAGGGACCCACGAGAGCGGTGATGCGGCCGTCCTTGATGGACAGGCTGACAGGGCCGAGGGCGGGCGCGGCGCCATAGGCGACAGTGGCGTCGGTCAGCGTGGCCAGGTTCGAGACCGACGAGGTGAGCCGATTCATGACGCCTGCTCAGTTCGTGCTAGGTTCTCAAGATCTCGATCTGAAAGGCCTGCATAAGTCACGCCTTCCAGTTCACCGACCTGATTGACGAAGAAGCGCATATCGCCCCAGCGTAGTTCGTGCACGGCCATGGGAGGGTGTTCGCAGAAGAACAGCGTCACGGACCGATTGCTCACCTGCGCGCGAGTTGGCACCTCCAGACGTGACGAACTTCTGGGTGGCAGATCGAGGCAGGGAATTCCGTTGGTCGAGGAGTTTACCGCTAGCGACCAATGCGGTGGCGCAGTGAACGTGATCACTGGCGTAAGGCCTACAAATGATCTGTCTTCTTCCTCGATAAAAATCTCGGTGACAGTGCCCTTTATCGGCACGCCATCCGGGTATTCGCCATTGTCGCTGTAGAGGGAAAATCGCTCTTTCAGGCCGCCTAGACGGAGGCTCCCGTAGTCAGATCTTCTAAGCCAGAGCACGTACCCGTCGGGCTCCACTCCAAACGCCGTACCTGGCTTTTGTGTGATGCCTAGGACGCGCAACGACATTTCAGTTGCGCCTAGCTCCGCAGGAAGTCGAGGGTGAAGGCCGAGCGCCAGTCGACATCGGGCGCATAGACGCCGGCCTCGGAGGTGACCTGGAAGAACTCTTGCCAGCGGGCTGCGGTCATGTCGCCGATGCGACCGCCTTCCGACACGACGATCTCATTGGCGATCAACTGCTGGCGAGCCCAGGTGAGAAGCTCCTGGGTCATCTCCGGATTGGCGCGCTTGATGAGCGTCTCGGCGGGCGAAGGGTCGTCGCCGAGATAAGACTGCCAGCCCTCGACGGAGGCCTCGATGAAGCGGGCGACGACCGAGCGGTTGTCGCGCATGAGCGCGTCCGGGGCGAGCAGCATGTTGGCGTAGGAGGGATAGCCTTCGTCGGCCAGCAGGAAGACCCTTGGCTGGAAACCGGCCTCGGTCTCGATCGTATAAGGCTCTGACGTCAGATAGCCCTGCTGAACCGCCTGGGGATCGGCGAGGAAGGGGGCCGGGTTGAAGGTGTAGGGCCGCACCTGGCTGTCGGTGAAGCCGTAGCGGGCCTTGAGCCAGACCCAGAAGGCCGTGACCGAGGCGTCCGCCAGAAGGAACGGCCGGCCCGCCAAGTCGGCGATCGACTGAAGCGCCTCGTCCGGATGGGCGATGAGGACCTGCGGATCCTTCTGGAAGAAGGCGGCGACGACGGTGACCGGAGCGCCCTCGGCCGTAAGGTTCATCGGGATGAAGGAGTTGGAGCCCATGCCCAGCTCGACCTGCCCTGAGGCCAGAAGCTGGGGCACGTTAACCGAGGGCCCGCCCTGGATGATCTCGACGTTCAGGTCGCGCCGCGCATAGGCCCCGGTCGCGACGGCCTGGTAGAAGCCGCCGTGTTCGGCCTGGGCGCGCCAGTCGGTGGCGAAGCGCAAGCGGGTGCGGCCATAACGGTCGACAGGGTCGCGCTGGGGCTGGCAACCGGACAACGCGCCAAGGCCAGCGACGGCGGCAAGCCCCGCGCCTCCGGCCAGACCGGCGATAAGCGACCTGCGGTCCATGACAGAATCCCCGCGACTGACGCGAGCCTAGCGGCGGCTTGGGGCGATGGGAAGGCAGGGAAGGGGCCGCGAAGGCAGGGCCCAGAAACGGATCGAGGGGCGATGCGCTGAGGCGAACCCCAGGTGCATCGGCCCCTCACCAAGTCCGGGTTGGACGTTGGTCCGTGCCGGTTCGGGCTGTCTCCATCTGGCGGCGGGCGAACCCGGCGCCGTCTGGCCGTCCCTTTCGAACCTGGACTTCCACCTTGGCGGGTCGCCCCGCCGGGCCCTGAAGTCCGTCCCTTCCGCGGATCGCTCCGCTTCCGGGGCCCGATCCGGTGTTCTGGGGGTTCCCCTCCAGGTCCGTTATCGGAGGCCGTTTTCGCCGCTTGAAGACCGGGTCTCCCCGGAGTTCCGCGCCGCGATGTCCGTCGGCAGAGACACGCTCTCCCGAAAGCCGGCGGCTGGCAAGCGGCCCGTATGTCGGCCTTGTGACAACTCGGGGGGAGGCCTGTGGAAAACTGTCACAAAGCCTGTGGAGGGTTTCAGAAAACCGTCACAATCCAATGTCGTGAGTTTTCCCCAGAATTGGGGTCCGGCGGAGGCGCGAAGGGCGCTTCAGAGACGCAGGCGGCGGCCTTCTAGCGGATCGGGCGGAGAAGGCAAGGTCAGCCGGTCAGCTGGGCCTTCATTTCCTCGAGGCGCATCCAGTCCATTTCGGCGGCGTCCAGCTTCGCGCGGGCGGCGTCGAGGTCGGCGGATAGCTTGTCGAAGCGCTTGCGGTCGGCGGTATAAAGGGCCGGGTCGGCCAGGGCGGTCTCGAGGGTTTCGATGGCGCCGGGCAGGGTCTCCATCTCGCGCTCGGCTTCCTCAAGGCGACGGGCGTCCTTGTAGGAGAGCTTGGCGGAGGGCTTGGGGGCGGCGGGCTGGACGGACTTGCCCCCTTCGGTCGCCGCGCGACCACTCCCCCCGGAAGGGGGAGAGACAGGCGGGCTGAGGAAGCCCGGGTTCTGATGGATGAAGTCGGACCAGCCGCCGGGGGTCTCGACGGCGTCGCCGCGGCCGTTGAGGGCGATGGTGGAGGTGGCCAGCCGGTTGATGAAGTCCCGGTCGTGGCTGACCAGAATGAGGGTGCCGTCGTATTCTTCGAGCAGGTCCTCGAGCCGGTCGAGCGTCTCCATGTCGAGGTCGTTGGTCGGCTCGTCGAGGACCAGCAGATTGGCGGGCTTGGCCAGCGCCCGGGCGAGCAGCAGGCGGTTACGCTCGCCGCCCGAGAGGGTGGAGACGGGCTGGCGCAGCTGGCTTTCCTTGAAGAGGAAGTCCTTGGCGTAGGCGGCGACGTGCTTGGAATGGCCGCGCACAAGGATGGAGTCGCCGCCGCCGGGGGTGAGGGCGTCCCACAGGGTCATGTCCGAGCGGAGCTCGTCGCGCGACTGGTCGAGGTAGACTGGGGCGAGGTTGGCGCCGAGGCGGATGGTGCCGGCGTCGGCCTCAAGCTCGCCGAGGAGGAGGCGGACCAGGGTGGTCTTGCCCGCGCCGTTGGGGCCGACGATGGCGAGGCGGTCGCCGCGCATGACCTTGGTCGAGAAGGGCTTGAGCAGCACACGCTCGCCGAAGGCCTTGGACACGCCCTTGAGTTCGGCGACGAGCTTGCCGGAGGTCTGGCCGGAATCGACGCCGAGATGGATTTCGCGGGGCAGGTCGGCGACGCGGGCGGCGCGGTCCTGGCGAAGCGCCTCCAGCCTGCGGGCGCGGCCCTCGTTGCGGGTGCGCTGGGCGGTGATGGAGCGGTAGAAGGTGTAGGTCTCGCGCTCGATTTCCTTGGTCAGGCGGCGCAGGCTTTCGGCCTCTTCCTCGGTGACCTTGGCCGCCCAGTCGTCGAAGGCCTTGAAGCCCTTGTCGAGGGTGCGGACGCGACGGTTCTCCAGCCAGAAGCAGCGTTTGGTGGTCCGCTCCAGGAAGGTGCGGTCGTGGCTGACCATCAGGACGGCGAAGCGGGCGGACTTGAGCTCGTCTTCCAGGGTCTCGATGGCGAGGATGTCGAGGTGGTTGGTCGGCTCGTCGAGCAGCAGCAGGTCGGGCTGTTCGGCGAAGGCGCGGGCGAGGTCGGCTCTACGGGTCTCGCCGCCGGAGAGGCGCTCGACGGACTTTTCGGGTTTGAGGCCGAAGGTCTCCAGCCACTGGTCGGCGGCCCAGGGATCGGCGCCGCCCGAGGTCGCGTGATCGCGCAGCGTCGGGCCGACGATGGCGGGCTCCTGCGGAACGTAGGCGAAACGGGCGCCGGCCTGGAGGGCGCGCTCGCCGCTGTCGGCTTCGACCAGACCCATGACCAGCTTCATCAGGGTGGACTTGCCGGCGCCGTTGCGGCCGACGAGGCAGGCGTGCTGGCCCGGCTCGATGGCCAGGTCGACGCCGTCGAACAGCGGCAGCGGACCGTCCTGCAGGCGGACGTCGCGGAGGGAGACGAGCGGGGCGCGGGCCATGGGGGGCGGGATATAGAGGGCCTCGGGCCTCGGGCCTAGGGCCTGGGGAGACGGTTTCTGTCTCCGCTCCATCGCGCAGGCGATGGGGAGGACGATCGGAGCGAAGCGGAGATCAGGAGGGGACTCTGTCCGCCGCACCGGCGTCCTGCGGCCGCCGGCCCCTCCACCCCTTCGGGGTCCCCCTCCCCACTTCGCTTCGCTCGCAGGGAGGAGACAGGACCCGTGGCGTCTT
>JAEYWU010000030.1 GCA_023428785.1 Pseudomonadota bacterium | reverse complement strand
GCCCCTCCACCGCTTCGCGGTCCCCCTCCCTATGGGATGGGGAGGAGACAGGTAAGCTGCGGCGGAGGCCGCGACAGCATGGATGACGATGCAGCCAGGCTGTGCGGGCTGAGGGCTACAGCACCCCGATCATGCTTGCGACCAGCGGGTGCCGCACGATGTCCTGCTCGGCCAGCCGCACTACGGCGATCTCCGGCACGGCTTCCAGCTTGGTGGCGATGTCGGCGAGGCCGGAGACGCCCGGCAGGAGGTCGGACTGGTGGGGATCGCCGGTGACGACCATGGTCGAGTGCCAGCCCAGGCGCGTCAGCAGCATCTTGAGCTGGACGTAGGTGCAGTTCTGGGCCTCGTCGACGACGACGAAGGCGTTGTTGAGCGTGCGGCCGCGCATGTAGCCGATGGGGGCGATCTCGATCAGGCCCTCGGCCATCAGGTGGCCGACGCGCTTCATCGACAGGCGGTCGGACAGGGCGTCGTAGAGGGGGCGCAGATAGGGGGCGAGCTTGTCCTCCATGGCGCCGGGCAGAAAGCCGATGCTCTCGCCGGCCTCGACGGCGGGGCGGGAGAGGACGATGCGGCCGACCTTGCCAGCCTCGAGCGCCTCCACGGCCTTGGCGACCGCCAAATAGGTCTTGCCGGTGCCGGCGGGTCCCAGCGCCATGGTCAGGTTGCGGCTGTCGATGGCGTTCAGAAGCTGGGCCTGGCCATCGGACTTGGGCTTGATCGTCTTGAGATATCCCTGGTCCCGGACCTCGTCATTGGCCCCAAGGGGCGACCATCCGCCCCGGTCGGCGGGGAAACGGCGGATCTTGCCGTCATCATAGGATTCGCGGGCTTGGCGTTTGGCGGCGCGCTTGGTCATCGCAGGCTCCAGACAAGAAAAAAGGGCGACACCGGAAATGGCGCGCCCTGGACCGAGGGGAGGGAATGGGAATCGAATAGGGAGGGCGGTTCGCCCCCAGCGCCTGGACCTGACGGCGGGGGACCCCGCCGGCGACCTGAACGCAACACCCCGTTCTCCTCGCCTGGCCGAAGCGATAGGCTCCGGCTACCGATCCGGGAGACGAACTCTCGAATCGCACAACGACTTTGATGCTAGCGTGGTTTACAGCGGGTTAAAGGCGTCTCATCTGCTTGAGACCACAAAATAGATTGTATTGTGATGGGAATAAATCAGATCGGCGACAAGCAACCTCAGCTTCCTCCCGAAGGTGAATACTGGATCGCACCGAACGCAACCGTCATAGGCGACGTGATTCTGCTGAAGGACGCAAGCGTCTGGTTCGGGGTGGTGATACGCGGGGACAATGACCCGATCACCATCGGCGAGCGGTCGAATGTCCAGGATAATTCGGTGCTTCACACCGACGAGGGTGTGCCTCTGACCATCGGCGCCGATGTCACGGTCGGCCACAAGGCGATGCTGCACGGTTGTACGGTGGGGGATAATTCCCTGATCGGCATCGGGGCGACGGTGCTGAACCGGGCTGTGATCGGAAGGAACTGCATCATCGGGGCCCACGCCCTGATCCCCGAGGGCAAGGTGATCCCGGACAACAGCCTGGTGGTGGGGGCGCCCGGGCGGGTGATCCGCGAGCTGGGCGAGGCCGAGGCGATGTTCCTCAAGGCGTCGGCGGAGCATTATGTGCGCAACTGGAAGCGCTATGCGGCCGAGTTGAAGCCGGTCTGACCGCAAACACCTCGCCTTGAGGCGCGTCAGGCGATGCGCTGGCCGTCGAGAGTGGCCAGTCGCAGGGGCGGGCGGCGGCGCGAGCCGGCGGCGGCGGCCATGCGGACGCTGATCTCGGCGACGGGTCGGCCCTCGAGGTGAGCCAGGGACGCGGTCGGCTGGATCATGCCGACGATCCGGTCGACGACGCCGTCGTCGCCGATCAGCGGGGCCAGCAGGATCTCCAGCCCGATCTGGCCGCCCTCGGCCGAGCGGCCGACGGCGATCAGGACCATGGGCGCGCCGTCGCGCACGGCCTCCAGCGAGGTCCGGCGGGCCAGGGCCGAGGCCGGGGCGGTGAACAGCTCGAAAAAGTCGGCGCCCTTGAGCGGACGGCCCATCAGGTCGCGCAGCGATTCGCCGGCGATCCGGAAAGCCAGCCGGTCGTCCTGGCGGGCCAGCAGGAACATGGACGGCAGGAGGCGGGCGACGGCGACCGGGTCAAAAACGGCGCGCAGCGGGGTGCGGCCGGCGTTCAGGCCGTTCCACGTCTCGATCAGGCGCACTGTCCCGGGGTGAAACACTTGGGTCTCCTTCCCCATGGGCTGCGCAAGGCCCGGGCCGTTTGGCTAACGGAAAGGAAACGCTTTGCGGCTGGAATACAGGCTGAGGCGGCCCGCGTCCGGAGCGGCGCCGCACCAAGCGGAGCAGGCGATGATCATGCGCCAACTGATCAAATGGGGACTGCCGATCGCGGCGGCCCTGACGGTGATGGCGGTGGCCGACAGCGCCGCGGCCCAGTCGTGCCCCGACGAATGCCCGCCGCCGCCCTGCGACGACGGCTGTCCGCCGCCTCCGCCTCCGCCGTGCGAGGAGGAATGCCCGCCGCCGCCTTGCGAGGAGGACGTCTGCGAGCCCGAGACGCCGGACATCGATATCGACATCATCGTGGATTCCAGCGCCGAGGCCTCGGCTTTCGCGCGGGCCCAGGGGCGGATCGACAGTTTCTCGGTCGCGCGCGGCGAGCGCACGACGATCGGCTATGGCCGCGGCTACGGCGGCAATTCGGTGGCCTATGCCGCCCCGACCATGATGGGCAATGTCGTGGTCCACGGCCCGGCGCGCGTCGTTCGCGTGCCCTATCAGGAAATGCGCCGCATGGAGCGCCGGGTGGTCATCCAGGCCGTCTGTATCGACGCGCGCAGCGTGCCGCATCCGGCCTCGCGCATCCGGCCCGACCGGGATGTGCGCGACGACTATGAGGGCGAGCTGTACCGCTGCATCGCCGGATCGTGGCTGCAGGTGACCTGGGCCGACTACACGGGCGGGGACATCAACTTCGACGGCGGCCAGACCCTGACCTGCCGCCAGGGCGAGGCGCTCTATCACGGCCGTGGCGGCCTGGTGGAATGCCGGCCCCAGACCCAGGAGCGCGACTGTTTCGAACGCAGCCTGCTGCGCCGCTACGGCGCGGGCGTCTTCGTCCTGACCATGATCCGCGAGGAGATGTACGAGGAATACCGCGAGGAGACGGTCGTGGAGACCTATTCCGGCATGAGCCTCGTCCTGGACGGCGGCGTGGGCGGCCGAGTTCACTGACAGCTGATCGCGGCGTTCAGCCAGGCTTCAGGCTGGCCAGCGCATAAGGAGACCGTCGGCTCTCCGTCGACACCTGAGCGCCTAGACCCCCTCGCGACGCATGACGCGAGGGGGTTTTCTTTTGCCTAGTCCTGGGCGGCCGGGACGACGCGTACGCGGAAGGCGCGTTCGGTCGTCAGGAAGGCGCGGGCGGCGGCCTGGAGGTCTTCAGGGGTGACGCGTTCGAGGTCGGAGATGACCGTGCGGATGGCGCCCAGACGGGTCGGCTCGGTCTGGAGACCTTCGAGGTTGGTGATCCAGTACTCATTGCCGTTGCGGCCGCGCTGGATGGTCTCGATCAGCGGGCGGCGGGCGCGCTCCAGCTCGTCGGCGGTGACGGGCGTGTCGCGCAGCTGGGCGGCGATGGCCTCGACGTCGGCGAAGAAGCCGTCGAGACGCTCGGGCGGCGCCTCGATGGCGGCGGACATGTAGCCATAGCCGGGGATCTCCCAACTGGGGCTGGAGTTGGCCGAGGGCGAATAGGTCACAGCCTGGCCTTCGCGCAGTTCCTCGATGAGACGTAGCTGGAGGACTGAGGCCAGGACGTTGAGGACGCGCGCCTGATAGACGTCGGACGGGGCGTCGGTGGTGGACCAACCGAGGAAGGCCAATCCCTGGTCGGCGCGGCCGTCGTGAGTGAGGACGACCTCGGGCTGACCGGCAGGGAAGCGGACGTCCGCATTCGCGGGCGCGCCGGCCGCGTCGCGGGCGGGGAGGGCGCCGAAGGTCGAGGCGACGCCTGCGATGGCGGCGTCGACCTCGACATCGCCGACGATCACGATTTCCACGGGCGCGCTCTCTAGACGCGGACGCACGAGCGCCTCGAGGTCCGACAGCTCGGCCCCGGCGATCTGGTCCGCGTCGGGGAAGGCCCAACGCAGGTCGCCCGAATGGGTCAGCTGGCCCGCCTGGATGCCGAAGGCGCCGCCGGGCGTGGCGGTGATCTGGGCGATGGCAGCCGAATAGGCGGACCGGATCCGCTCAAACGCCTGGGGCCGGAAGGCTGGATCGGAGGCATAGGCGGCCAGGGCTTGAAGCTGGATGTCCAGGTCTTCAGGACGGGTGGCGCCCGACAGGCTGAGGCGTTCGTCGGCCAGACCGAAGCCGGTCGAGAAGACGTCGGCGGCCAGCACGGCCTCCATGTCCTCGCGGCTGATGCGGCCGAGGCCGCCCTCGATCAGGGCGGAGGACGCGGCCCAGGTCGGCAGGACCCGGTCGTTGGGCATGGACAGGCGGCCGCCCGCGAAGCTGACGCCGACCAGCACCTGATCCTGGCGGAAGTCGGTCGGCTTGACGGTCAGGCGCACGCCGTTGGCGAAGCGGACGGTGGTGACGCCGATGTCGTCGATCGTGGCCTGTTCGACGACCTGACTGGCGGCGCCGAAGTCGGCATAGGGCCAAGCGGCAGCCGCAGCGCCGGCCGAGGCCTCGACAGATTGGGCCGAGGACTGATCGAGCGCAGCCATGACGGTTTCGGCGCCGCCCTCGACGGGTTCCGGCGACGACAGGAAGACGAGCGGTCCGTCGCCCTGCATGGCGGTGGCCAGTTCAGCCATGACGGTCTGGACGTCCAGGCCGTTCACCGTGGCCTCGAAGTAGGCGAGGTCGGCGGTGGGGGCGCTGAAGACTTCCTGGTCGTGGACCGAGCCGGTGATGGCGTCGGCCAGGGCGGGCGTGCGGCGGGTCGGCGCGCCGGCGACATAAGTCTCATAGGCGGCGCGGTATTCGGTGATCTCGCGCTCCAGCTCCTCGGTCGTGATGCCGTAGTCGAGGATGCGGCGGCGTTCCTGTTCGAGCGCGGCGAGGGCCTCGCGCCAGGCGCCGGGGCGGTAAGAGGCGCTGAGCGAGACCTGGTCCTGGCTGTCGATCACGGTCGAGCGTGAGGCCGAGGCCGAGACAAAGGGCGGGTTCTCCTGGCGTGCGAGACGCTGTAGGCGACGATTGAAGACCGCGAAGCCGAGGGCCCGCACGAGGTCGCGCTCACGCGTGGCGAGGGTGTCGGGCGACCGATCGGGTGCGGCGACCCAAGCCAATTCAATCATTGACTGGGCGCCGGGCTCTGAGAAGACGAAGGCTTCCGGCTCGCGGGTCCCGACAGGGCCGAGGTCAGGCTCTGGCCCGTTGGGGCTGGCGTTGGTCCAGTCCGAGAACTCGGTCCGGATCCGCGTTTCCATGGCGTCGACATCGAAGTCGCCGACGGCAACCAGGGTGGCGCGCTCGGGCCGGTAGTAGCTCTCGTAGAAGGCCGTGAAGCGATCGCGCGGGGCGGTCGACAGGATCTCTGGGTCGCCGATGGGGAAGCGTGTGGGCGCCCGCTGGCCGCGCATCAGGAAGTCGTAGTTGGCGAGCGCCATGCGCAGGCCCGGGCTGGCGCGGGTGCGCTCCTCGGACAGGACGATGCCGCGCTCGCGGTCGATGGCGTCGGCGGCCAGGGTCGCTTCTCCGGCCATGTCGCGCATGATCATCAGGGCCGTGCCGACGGTCTCGTCGTCGGTGCGCGGCAGGTCGAGCTGGTAGACGGTCTGGTCGAAGCTGGTGAAGGCGTTGGTGTCGGGCCCGAAGGCCAGGCCGAGGCGCTCAAGGATGGGAAGGAGGTCGCCCTCGGGCACGTCCGTGGTGCCGTTGAAGGCCATGTGCTCCATGAAGTGGGCCAGACCCAGTTGGTCGTCGCCTTCCATGAGAGAGCCGGCGTCGATTCGCAGGCGCAGGGACGCCTGACCCGGCGGGGTGGCGTTACGCATGATGGCGTAGCGCATGCCGTTGGGCAGGGTCCCGAAGCGGACAGCCGGATCCGGGGCGATGTCGCTGGTGGCCTGGGCCCAGTCTGTGCGCGACTGACGCAGCGTGCCGCTTGGCGATGACGTGGCCTCGGCCGCCGGAGAGATGACGACCGGTCCGGGCGCGGGCGCAGCCGAGCAGGCCGCCAGAACGAGGACAGAGGCGGCGGCTGCGAGATTCTGAAGGCGCATCAAGGACTCGGGCTACGAAGAAGGGGCTGCCAAGGTGACGGCAAACCATTCGATTGCAACCTTGGCCGTGACGATCAGTCGGTCAGGGTGATCTCGGCGCCGTCGAGGCGGCAGACATCGACGGCGAACAGATGGGCGGCCTGGCCGCTGTCGAAGGCAGCCTTCATGTCGTAGAGGCAGCCCCCCAAGGTCGGCTGGATGATGATCTGGATGCCCTCTCCGGGCGCGATCGCGCGGCCTTGCAGCCGGTCCTGCCCCCAGGCGTGCGCGTCGGGTCTGGAGAGATTGACCGTGGTCAGCGCTGTGCCGCCGCCGTTCTCGATGGTGAAGCGGACCTCACCCACCGGTCTTGCCATCACGCCCGCGGCGAAGATGGCTGAAACGACGACGGCCAGCGCCGGAACCCAAAGTCTTTTCTTCACGGCGACGCCCCCCGGCCTGGCCACATGGGGACGGTGGACCGGAGGCCGGAGGCTGTCGACTCAACGCGCCTGAGAGGCGAATCGCGCATGTCCCTCCAGGAGAATTCGTCTGGTCTCTGACCAATCCACGCGGACGACGGCCTCATCCAGCGGCAGGAAGACGGCCTCGGCGGCGTCGTCGCCGGCGCAAGGCTCGCCCGCGATCCAGCGTGCGGCATAGTCGATCAGGACATAGTGGCGCCCCGTCTCGGGAAAGAGGCCGTCCACCACATCGATCAGGCCGAGGATTTCGGCGGTGACGCCGGTTTCCTCGTGGAGTTCGCGAAGGGCGGCCTCAAGCGTTGTCTCGCCCGGTTCGATCCGGCCGCCGGGCAGGCTCCACTGGCCTTGGCGGGGCGGGCGGCCGCGTCGGATCAGCAACACCTCGTCGCCCCGGAAGCAGACGACGCCGACCGCGGGCGTCGGGCGCATTGCATTTTCATCACCGGTGGGGACAGACATGGACCATGGATACCGCTGCCCTTGAAGCGCTGAAAGCCGCTGTCGGTCCTGATGGCTGGACCACCGATCCGGACCGGATCGCTCCGTCGCTGACGGAATGGCGCGGCGCGTGGCGCGGGCAGACGCCCCTGATGCTGACGCCGTCGACGACCGAGCAGGTGGCGGCGGCGGTTCGGGTCTGCGCCAGCCACGGCGTCGCGATCACGCCTCAGGGCGGCAACACCGGGCTGGTCGGGGGACAGATTCCCCAGGGCGAGGTGCTGCTATCGCTGCGCCGGATGCGGGCGGTGAGGGCGGTCTGGCCGCTCGAGGATGTGATGGTGCTGGAGGCTGGACTCACGCTCTTGGAGGCCCAGCAGACGGCCGAGGCGCATGACCGGCACTTTCCGCTGAGCCTCGCCGCCGAGGGAACGGCCACTGTCGGCGGTGTGATCTCGACCAATGCGGGCGGGACGGCGGTGCTGCGCTACGGCGTGGCGCGCGATCTGGTGCTGGGGCTGGAGGCGGTGCTGCCGGACGGGACGATCTTCCACGGGCTGCGGCGGCTGCGGAAGGACAATACCGGCTACGACCTCAAGCAACTGTTGATCGGGGCCGAGGGGACGCTGGGAGTCGTGACGGCGGCGACGCTGAAGCTGTTTCCGGTGATGCGGTCCCGAACGACCGCGATCGTAGGCCTGACCTCGGTGGCCGACGCCCTGACGCTGCTGGCGCGGGCCAAGGCAGAGACCGGCGGGGGCGTCGAGGCGTTCGAGCTGATGAACCGCCAGGGACTGGACCTAGTGCTGGAACACATTCCAGACACACGCGAGCCGCTGGAGGCGTCGACGCCGTGGGCGGTGCTGATCGAACTGGTCTCGGGCGAGCCGGGCGCGACCCAGGCGGGGATGGAGCGGCTGCTGGAGGCGGCCTTCGAGGAAGGGCTGATCGTGGACGCCGCAGTCGCCCAGACGGAGACCCAGGCCAAGGCCTTCTGGCGGCTGAGGGAAGATATGTCGGCGGCCCAGAAGGCGGCCGGCGGCGGCTGGAAGCACGACATCTCGCTGCCGCTCAGCACCATTCCGGATTTCGTGGACGAGACCGGCGCGGCGCTGAACGCCGCCCATCCCGGCGTCCGGCTGGTGACCTTCGGGCATCTGGGCGACGGCAACCTGCACTACAACGTCGTGCCGCCGGTCGGGGCGGATCCGGAGGCCTTCGCAGCCCTGCGCGACGAGGGCGCGCGGATCGTGCACGACCGGGTCGCGGCGCGCGACGGCTCGATATCGGCCGAGCACGGGCTGGGCGTGCTCAAGACCGATGAGGCGCTGCTCTACAAGGACCCGGCCCAGGTCGCCGCCATGCGGGCGGTGCGGGCCGCCCTGGACCCGCTGCGGATCATGAATCCCAGGGTGCTGTTCTAGGATGTGCGTGGTCGTCATCGGCTGGCGGGCCTCGGCGGACTATCCGCTGGTGATCGTCGGGAACCGGGACGAACTGCACGCGCGGCCGGCGGCGTCGCTGGCGCGGTGGGATGACCGGTCGGGCCTGATCGGCGGGCGCGATCTGATCTCGGGCGGGACCTGGCTGGGCCTGTCGGCCGAGGGCGCGTTCGGGGTGGTGACCAACCGGCGCTCCGATCATCCGATGGACCCGCAGGCCCGCTCTCGCGGGCTGCTGCTGGCCGACTGGCTGTCCGAGCCCGGGGCAGGCCGGATGGACGCGGTCGGCGAATATAACCCCGTGAACCTGGCGCTGGTGACGCCTGCGGGCGCCGAGATCGTATCGAACTGGCCGCAGGTGCGGCGCAGGACCGTCGAGGCCGGCGTGTTCGGCCTGTCCAATGGCGACATCGATGACCGCTCCAGTCGCGTCGAGGCCTTGAAGCCCGCGCTCAAAGGCTGGCTGGCCCGGCCGGGCGAGGTCGAGCCGCTGCTTGAGGCCCTGCGCGACGAGGCGCCAACCCAGGCGCCCGGTGTCGATCCGCTGTTTGGACTGGCGCCGGTGTTCATGCATCACCCGATCTATGGGACGCGCTGTTCGACAGTGATCACCGTGGACCGGACCGGAGCGGGGGTAGCGCGCGAGCGATCCTATGACGAAACCGGCCGTGCCATTGGCGACGCCGTGGTCGAGTTTAGCTGGGCGGGATCGCCGACAGATTGATCGGGGGGCTGACCTCCCGCGGACGGGGGCCTGCCCGACAGTCTGTCAGGCCTCGACCGCCTTCATGGAGACTGTGGGATCGGCCAGACGCGCGGGATCGATCCGGGCCTGCCGACCGATCAGCAGGCGTCCACCCATGAATTCCTGGGGCGCGTTCACGGCCTCGACGCACCGGATCACGTCGCCCTTCAGATGAAACACCGCGAAGCGATCGTCGGCTGGCGAACCGCGAACGATCTGGCTGTCGGAGTCCAAGGCCATCCCGGCCATCTGGAGCTTGAGCTCGAACTGGTCCGACCAGAACCACGGAACCTCGGCGGGTGGCTGGACCCGGCCGGCGATGGCGCAGGCGACCTGCTTGGCCTGCTCCAGGGCGTTGGGAACGGACTCGAACCGCACGTCGCCTCCGTAGAGCACCGACGGACGCCGGCTGACGTCGCCGATGGCCCATATGCGCGGGTCAGAGGTCCGGGCGTCGGCGCTCACCAGCACACCGTCGGCGCAGTCCAGGCCGGCTTTGGCTGCGAGCTCGGTATTGGGCTGGGCCCCGACGCCGACCAGCACGGCGTCGCACGCCAGGCGGCGGCCGTTGGTCAGGCGTACGGCGGCCACGGCGCCGTCGCCTTCGATGGCCTCGATCGAGACGCCGGTCAGGATTTCGACGCCGCGCCTACGGTGAGCCTGTTCGAAAAAGGCCGACAGGGCGGGGGAGGCCACGCGGGCCAAGACCCGCGCCTCGCGTTCCAGCACTGTCGCTGTTCCGCCGAGAGCGACGGCCGAGGCCGCGGCCTCGAGGCCGACATAGCCGCCGCCGATGATGACCAGGCGACGGCCCGGGCCCAGACGGGCCTTGAGGTGCTCGGCGTCGGCGGCGGTGCGCAGGGACAGGACGCCGTCCAGATCGGCGCCCTCAAGCGGCAGGCCGCGCGCGCGGGCGCCGGTAGCGATCACCAGGGCGTCATAGGGAACGGCGCCGGCTGCGGTGAGAACGCAGGCTCCCGAACGGTCGATCGCGGTGACGGTCTGGCCGAGACGCAGGTCCACGGCATTCTCGGCCCACCAGTCCGGATCTTTGAGCTGGAGGGAGTCGGCGTCGGCCTCACCCTTGAGCCAGGCCTTGGACAGGGGGGGACGCTGGTAGGGCGCGATCGGCTCATCGCCGATCAGGGTCACGGGGCCTTCGAAACCGTACTGGCGCAGGAGGGCCGCGACCGTGCCGCCGGCGTGACCGGCGCCGAGGATGACGACGCGAGCATTCGAGGATTCCATAAGCGGAGCTTCATCGGCCAGCGCGGGCGCGCATTCAAGGGACCGGTAGCCGGGATTGGAGACGCACCGCTCCACCTGCGTCAGGGCTGATCAGTGGTAAACCCGTAAACCCGTGATATGTTGACGCAATCGATCAGGGATTGGGGAGTTCAAAATGCGTAAAATGATGGTTTTGGGCGCGGCGGTCTTGTCGTCGCTGGCGATCGGCGTGGCGCCGCCTCTGCCGGCTGAGGCGCAATCGAACGTGATCATCCTTCGGGTGTGCAACAACACCCGCGACACCGCCCAGGTGGCGGTCTCGTATCAGCCGGTCAACTCGAACAGCTTCTACAATGAGGGCTGGTACAATGTGACGCCGGGCCAGTGCCGCGATCTGGCGCGGACCACCAACGCCTACATGTATGGCTACGCCGAGGTGGAAAACTCGGACGACGACGTCTGGCAGGGCAACCACCCGCTGTGCGTCGAATACCCCGGGCCCTACGCCTTTTGGGACACGAACTCTGCCTACTGCGAGAGCTGGCAGGACCTGCGCAACTTCGTGACCCTGCACGCGAACAATTGGGGCGTCTTCACCTGGAACCTCAACTACTGAGGTCTGGCGCGGAATCGCCTATCGTCCCGGCCGAAAGGGCCGGGACATGATCAAATACATCGGCTCCAAGCGTGCGCTTGTGGAGCGGATCGTGGATCTGACGCGGACCCTGCTGCCGGATGGCGGCAGGGTCTGTGATCTGTTCAGTGGCGGCGCGCGGGTCGGCCATGCGCTGAAGGCGGACGGATTCAGCGTCCAGGCGAACGATCACAACGCCTATGCCCATGTGCTGGCGACCACCCTGGTGCAGGCAGATGCGGTGCGCTGGCGCGAGCCGGCCGAGCGGCTGATCGCGGAGCTGAATGCCGTGTCGCCGGAGGCCGGGTGGTTCACCCAGACCTATTGCGAAGGCGCGCGGTTCTTTCATCCGGACAATGGTGCGCGCATCGACGCGGTGCGCGAGCGGATCGCGGCCATGGCGCTGGAGCCTGAGCTGGAGGCGATCGCGATCACGTCGCTGATCCATGCGGCCGACAAGGTGGATTCCACCGCGGGCGTCCAGATGGCTTATCTGAAGCGGTGGGCGCCGCGGGCTTTCAATCCACTGGTGCTGAAGGTCCCGGACCTGTTGCCGGGGCAGGGGCTGGCGACCCGGGCGGATGCGGAGGTCATCGCGCCCGAGATCGAGGCGGATCTCGTCTATCTGGACCCGCCCTACAACCAGCATTCCTACCTAGGGAACTATCACGTCTGGGAAAGCCTGGCCCTGTGGGACAAGCCGGAGACCTATGGGGTCGCGGCCAAGCGGACGGATGTGAAGACGCGCAAGAGCGCCTTCAACCGGCGCGGAACGATCCTGCCGGCGCTCGAGCGCGTGATCGACGGACTGCAGGCGCCAAACCTGATCGTGTCGTTTAACGACGAGGGCTTTGTCGGGCGCGAGGACATGGAGGCCTTGCTGGGCGGGCGGCGGCACTTGACGGTCATCGAGACGCCCCGGCCCCGCTACGTCGGGGCTCGGATCGGCATCCACAATCTGAAGGGGGAGAAGGTGGGCAAGATCGGGCGTCTGAGAAATGTCGAGCGGCTGTTCATCGCCAGCGAAAAGCCCCTGGCCCTGAAGGAAGCCGCCTGATGAGGGCCATCGTGCTGGGCCTGGCGGCCTCGATGGCGCTGGCCGGGGCGGCGGTGGCCCAGAGCCGGCCGCCGGTCGAGGATCGCCCGAATTTCTCCGAGATGAGCCGGGCCGAAATCCGGGCGGTTATCCGGGAAATGCCCAAGGGCGGGGACCTGCATATCCATCTGTCAGGCGCGCCCTATGCGGAGACCTATCTGGCCTGGGCCGCCGAGGACGGCCTGTGCATCGATACGGCGCGCTGGGCGATCACAGATCCCTGCGATCCCGAGGGCGATCTGATCCTGGCCTCGGCCCTGACGCCGGATCAGCGGTCGCTGATGATGGACAGCCTGTCGACACGGCGGCCGGATTTCGCGGGGCGCAACGGGCACGACCAGTTCTTTTCCGCCTTCGATCGCTTCGGCTGGACGCGGGACTACCGGCGCGGCGACATGCTGGCCGATTTGATGGCGACCCTGGCGGCTCAGAACACATGGTATGTCGAGGTCATGTGGATGCCGCAGTCGCGGCCCTCGCGGGATCTGGGCGGCGCGTCAGGCGACGGGTCCGATCTGGCCGCGATGGACGCGGCGATGGCGGCCAGCCTGCCGGCAATGGTCCAGGCGGCTATCGCGGAGACAGATGAGCTGGAGGCGCGGGCGCGGCTGCTGCTTGGTTGCGATGCAGAAATGCACGCGTCGGGCAACGAGCTGTCGGGTGTCGGTGGTCCGGCGGCCTGTGGCGTCACCGTTCGCTATCTGGTTCAGGCCAACCGCCTCGTGCCGCCGCCCCAGACCTACGGCCAGCTCGCGCTGGGTGAGGCGCTGATCGCGGCCGATCCGCGTTGGGTCGGGCTGCAGCTGGTGGCGCCGGAGGATCATCCGAACGCGCTCGCCAACTATGACGCGCACATGGCGATGTTCGCGCGTCTGGCCGGACGGGGCGTGCCTGCGGCCCTGCACGCCGGGGAACTGACCCTCAACTATGCGACCCCAGAAGAGATGAGCGATCATGTCGGGCTGGCCGTTCAGGCGGGGGCGCGGCGGATCGGACACGGGGTGGCGATCCCGTACGAGGACGACGCCCACGATCTGGTCGCCGACATGGCCTCGAGCGGCGTTGCTGTGGAGGTGAACCTGACCTCCAACGAGAGCATCCTGGGTGTCTCGGGAGAGGACCATCCGGTGATCTGGCTGAGGCAGGCGGGCGTGCCGGTCGTCTATACGACCGATGATCCGGGCATTTCGCGCTCGGACCTGACCAATGAATATGCGCGGGCGGTGTTCGACACTGGCGCGACCTATGAGGATCTGGTCACATCGGGCCGCAATGCGCTGGCTTTCAGCTTCTTGCCGGGCGAGGGGCTCTGGACCGATCCGGGCCACTATCAACGCATGGTCGGGGCCTGCGAGGGGCAGGTCTTGCGGCGAACCATCGAGGCCGCCTGTCTGGCGTTCCTGGACAGCAGCCCGCGAGCCCGTGAACAGTGGCGCTACGAAGAACGGCTGCTGGCGTTCGAGCTGGCCTGGGCCGAGCGCTAGGCCGGTTCGCCGGTCGCCGGATCGGTTTCGGTTTCCTCGGGCGGCGGAACCTTGCCGCCGGCAGGCTCCGTGGCGGGGCGAGGGGGATGGCCTTCGCCATCGGGCTTCTGGTTCTCGTTCTCGACTTCGCGGTTGTCGGGGCGGGCATCGGACTGGGTCATGAGGCCCAAACGCTGTGGACCCCGCCAAGGTTCTGTTCACCCTTCCCGTGAACCACGCCGCAACGCCTGATCCGCATACTGGCCCCAACAGAGAGGGCCCCATGGACCTGAGCGTAGACCTGATCGACGCCGAGGAGATCGGCGACGCCGAGCGCACGCTGTGGCGCAGCTTCGTCAAGGCGGACCCCGCCTACGTCTCGCCGTTCCTGTGGCCGGAGTTCGCCGAGATCGCGGGCCAGGTCGCGCCGGGCGCGCGCGTGGCGGTCTTCCATAAGGGCGGGCGCATCGTCGGCTTCTTCCCGCACCAGATGCGTGGCAAGGCAGCCCAGCCGCTGGCGGCGCCGATGAACGACTATCACGGGCTGATCATGGCTCCGGGCGAGGCGCGGCCGCTGTTGGGCGAAATGCCGGGCCTGCTGCGCGCCGAGACCCTGACGGTGAACGGCTGGACGCCGGCCGACGAGGGCGGGCCCAACCGCAAGGTGCTGATGGCCGCGCTGCCGGACGGCTGGGACGCCTATTACGCCGAGCGGATGGCCGAGCACGCCAAGTTCTTCAAGGACAAGGAGCGCGCCCGCCGGTCACTGGCCAAGGACCGGGGCGGCGAGGTGCGCACCGAGGTGGATGTGCGCGATCCGGCCCTGCTGGACGAACTGATCGCCTGGAAACAGGACCAGTACCGGCGCACCCAGCGTCACGACGTCTTCGCCTGCGGCTGGACCGTGGATGTGCTCAAGGCCCTGATGGCCGACAGGCGTCCGGGCTTCGGCGCGGCCCTGGCGGTGCTGTGGGCTGGGGACCGCCCGGCGGCGCTGGAGTTCAGCCTGTACGGCGGGTCGCACTACCATTTCTGGTTCCCGTCCTATGCAGCGGACGCGGCGCGTTGTTCGCCGGGCGTGCTGCTCAGCCAGGACACGATGCGTCTGAAGGCGCCGGACGGCTTCCAGGTGTTCGACTTCGGCTTCGCCGGAGAGTTCTACAAGAAGTACTTCTGCAATCGCGAGGACTGGGTCACCGAGACCTCTGTCCATGACGCCGGCTGGCGCCGCATGGCGGACCGGACGCTGGACGCCGTTTCGGTGGGCCCGGCGCGCCGCATCACCGGCAGCTTCCGCCGTCGCTGGGCCATCGTGGAGGCCTGTGAAACGACCGCCGCCGGACGTTGGCGTGGCGCGGCCTCCGCAGCCGCCGCCGGCCTCCAGCGTCTCAAACCCTCGTCCCAATCCAGGACCGCCTGACCATGAGCGACGCTGTCTCTCGCACCCGCTATCCGGGGCCGATCACCGAGGCGCGGGTGTTTCCGCACGCCATCGCCGACAGCGGCCTGGTGACCGACCAGGCCCTGGCAGAACTGCTGGACCGTTATCCAGCGGAGCTGATCGACATCAATCTCTATGACTACGACGCAGAGGGGCAGGTCTCGCTGCGGACCGGTGCGCGGGGGCGTTCGTCGGGCGCGGCCCTGCTGGATGCGATCCAGAAGGGCCGGCTGTGGGTCAATCTGCGCGAGGTCGAGCGGGGCCAGCCGGCCCTCTGGGCCGAGGTCATGCGGGCGTTCGAACCGATCCGGGCGGCCTATCCGGATCTGCGACCCAAGACCCTGTCAGGCCAACTGATCCTGTCGTCACCCCAGGCTCGGGTGCCCTACCACTTCGATGCGGCGGGCGTGGTTCTCTTTCATATGCGTGGCCGCAAGCGCCTGTGGGTCTATCCGGGCGATGAGGCGCATCTGCCGGAACGCTCGATGGAACAGGTCGTGATGCGCCAGACGACCGAAGAGATTCCCTATTCCCGGGCTTTCGACGCCGACGCCCAGGTCATCGATCTTGAGCCGGGACAGGCCCTGACCTGGCCGCTCTATGCGCCGCATCGGGTGGAGAATCTGTCGGCCTTCTGCGTGTCGCTGTCGATGGACTTCCAGACCTGGGGGTCGCGATTCCGCAACGGGGCGCTGTTCACCCACGGCGCGATGCGCGCCAGAGGGATGCGGCCGGGACCGACCGACCGGCTGTCCACGCCGGGACTCGCGGCGCGCTGGGCGGCGTCGGTGGCCCTGAGGCGGGCCGGGGTGGTGCGCAGCAAGCTGGCGGACTTCGAGCGCTCGTTCGAGCCGGACGCGGGCGCTGCCGACGGCGCCGGAGCCATGCGCGCCTGATCTACAGGCTGCACTCGTAGTGCAGGCACATATTATGGTCGGCCAGGGCCCAGTAGAAGCACATCTCCTGGTTTTCCCCTGGGCGCGGATAGCTGTTCGCACAGTCGGCCATACGCATATCCAGAGCGCGGTCGCAGCGGTCGACGCAGTCACGGCAGGACTGAGTCGTGCATTGCTGACGCACGGCGTCCGAACCCGGATATGGGCCTGCGCCGCCCGTCAGGAGACTGGCCAACAGACCGCCCATGACGATGAGACGAAGCATGACGGCTCCTCCCGCTGTGAACCATCACCCTATCACAGGGCAGAGCGTGGGTCGGCGAAACATTGCCGGAAGGTCATGACCTCGAATTAAAGTGACTCGGCCGGAGAGGGGGAACAGGGTTGGGCCAGACGCTCAACGCCTTTCGGGGGGACCCGCCATGCAAAAGTTCACGCTCGCCGCCGCCTTTGGCGCTCTCATGACCTCGGCCGCCCTGGCCTCGACCGCCCAGGCGGGAGAGGTCGAGATCCGCAACGTCGTGGCCCGTGTGGTCGTCATCCCTGAGGACCGCTCCGACATCCAGGTATCGGTGACCCAGGGCTCGTCGGGCCTGCCGGCCATCGAGGTCAGCCGTCGCGGCGATGACGTGATCATCGACGGCGGCCTGCGCTGGCGTATCCAGAACTGCCGTGGCGGCGACTATGTGCCGGATCCCACTCAGATGCCGTCGGGCGTAAGTGTGAATGTGCGCAACCACGGCTCGGTCGAGATGGCCGACGCCCCCCTGATCGTCATTCGCACGCCCATGGACGTCGATGTCGATGCCGGCGGCGCGGTCTGGGGCGCGATCGGACGGGCGCGCAGCGTGGAGTTGGGCTCCGGCGGCTGCGGCGACTGGAGCATCGGCAATGTGAGCGGTGCGCTGTCGGTGGCGGTGGGGGGCTCGGGCGACGTCCGCACCGGAACCGCCCAGGCCCTTGAAGTCGCGGTCGGCGGTTCGGGCGACGTGCGTACCGGCGCTGTGACCCGCGCAGACCTGTCCATCGGCGGCTCGGGCGACATTACGGTCGCTTCGGTCAGCGGCCCGGTGGATGTGGCCATTGGCGGCTCGGGCGAAGTCAATATCGGTGGCGGCCGCGCCTCGAGCATGGATATCGCCATCGGCGGTTCGGGCACGGTCATCTTCAACGGTGAGGCCGGTGACGTGGACGCCGCCATCGCGGGATCGGGTGATATTCGCATCACGCGGGTCACCGGACGGGTCGAGCGCGCGGTGGTCGGCTCGGGTGACATCCTTATCGGGGGCTAGACGGGGCGGGGCCGGGCCCGGACCCCTGGCGCAAAAAACTCTTGTCGCCGGGCCTTCCCACCGCTTGACGGAAGGGGAATCCAAGGTCATAAGCGCGCCTCTTGTTGGATCGGCTGTGCCCCTCCGGGGGCAGACGCGGTTCGCAGGAACGACCTAAGTTACTGTTCTTTGCAGCTTCTTGGGAATTCTACGGCCTCCGCGGCTTCCGCGTGGGCCGATCGTTTTTGCGGAAGTGCGTTCTCCGAGGGCTCAGGCCTGAGGGGGTCCGGTCTTTGAAAAGTCTAATAGGACGCGGTTCCGCCGCATCTGGGAAACACAACCGATATGGATCAGAGCATCCGCATCAGGCTGAAGGCCTTCGATCACCGCGTCTTGGACTTTTCCACGCGCGAGATCGTCAACACGGCCAAGAGAACGGGCGCCCAGGTGCGCGGCCCGATTCCGCTGCCTACGCTGATTGAAAAGTTCACCGTGAACCGTTCGCCGCACGTCGACAAGAAGTCGCGCGAGCAGTTCGAGATGCGCACGCACAAGCGCGTGCTCGATATCATCGACCCCACCCCGCAGACCGTCGACGCTCTGATGAAGCTCGACCTGTCGGCCGGCGTCGATATCTCGATCAAGCTGGGAGGCTGAGCCGATGCGCACCGGTCTCATCGCCAAGAAGATGGGCATGACCCGCATCTTCGCCGACGACGGCCAGCAGGTCGGCGTCACCGTGCTTTCGCTGGACGGCTGTCAGGTCGTCGGCCAGCGCACCCAGGACCGTGACGGCTACGTCGCGCTCCAGCTGGGCGCCGGCTCCAAGAAGGCCAAGAACACCACCAAGGCTGAGCGGGCCAACTTCGCCAAGGCCGAGGTCGAGCCCAAGCGTGTGGTTCGCGAGTTCCGCGTCTCTGACGACAACCTGATCGACGTCGGCGCCGAGTTGACCGCCGATCACTTCGTCGAAGGCCAGCTGGTCGACATCCAGGGCGAAACCATCGGTAAGGGTTTCGCCGGCGCCATGAAGCGCTGGAACTTCGGCGGCCTGCGCGCCACCCACGGTGTGTCGGTCTCGCACCGCTCGCACGGCTCCACGGGTAACCGTCAGGATCCGGGCCGCACCTTCCCGGGCAAGAAGATGGCCGGCCACTACGGCACGGAAACCGTCACCACCCAGAACCTCACCATCGTTCGCGTCGACGCCGAGCGTGGTCTCATCCTGGTCAAGGGCGCTGTCCCGGGCCACGACGGCACCTACGTCAACGTCCGCGACGCGGTGAAGGCCAAGCGTCCGGAAGGCGCTCCCTTCCCGGGCGCCTTCAAGAAGGCCGGTTCGCCGGCCCCGGCCGCCGCCGCTGAAACCCCGGCCGAGGAAGCTCCGGCCGCTGAAGCAAACGGGGATGAAGCCTGATGAAACTCTCCGTCACCAAGCTGGACGGCAAGGCCGCCGGTGACATCGAGCTGAACGACGACGTGTTCGGCATCGACGAAATCCGTGCGGACATCCTGCAGCGTTGCGTCGTTTGGCAACTCGCCAAGCGCCGCGCCGGCACCCACAAGGTCCAGACGCGCAACGAGAACAGCCGCACCGGCAAAAAGATGTACCGCCAGAAGGGCACCGGCGGCGCCCGTCATGGTTCGCGCCGTGCGCCGCAGTTCGTTGGCGGCTCGCGCGCCTTCGGTCCGGTCGTTCGCTCGCATGCGATCGACCTGCCCAAGAAGGTCCGCGCCCTGGCCCTGCGTCACGCCCTGTCCTCCAAGGCCAAGGCTGGCCAACTGATCATCGTCGACTCGGTCGAGCTGAAGGAGCCGAAGACGGCCGCCCTTCGCCAGACCTTCGGCAAGCTCGGCTGGGACAAGGCGCTGATCATCGCTGGCGCCGAAGTCGACAAGAACTTCGGCCTGGCGGCCCGCAACATCCCGCACATCGACGTGCTGCCGGACGCCGGCTTGAACGTCTATGACATCCTGCGGGCCGAGAAGCTGGTCCTGACCAAGGCCGCCGTGGACGCCGTCCACGCCCGGTTCTCCGGCGAGGCCAAGTCTGAGAAGGAAGCCGCGTAATGGCCGCCAAGCAGACCCAATCGGCGGCCACTGTCCGCCATTACGACACCGTCCTGGCGCCGGTGATCACCGAGAAGTCGACCGTGCTCTCCGAGCAGAACAAGGTTGTCTTCAAGGTGGCCGACAACGCCTCCAAGGACGAGATCGCCGCCGCCGTCGAGGCGCTGTTCAATGTCCAGGTCACCAAGGTCAACACCCTGGTGCAGAAGGGCAAGACCAAGCGCTTCCGTGGCCGTCTGGGACGTCGCAACGACGTCAAGAAGGCGATCGTCACCCTGGCCGACGGCCAGTCCATCGACGTGACCACGGGGCTCTAGGACCATGGCTCTGAAGACCTATAATCCGACATCGCCGGGCCGCCGCGCCCTGGTGCTGATCGACCGTTTGGAGCTCCACAAGGGGCGTCCGGAAAAGAGCCTCGTCGAGGGCCTGACCAAGTCGGGCGGTCGTGGGGCCGGCGGCCGCATCGCCGTCCGCTTCCGTGGCGGCGGCGCCAAGCGCCTGTACCGCAAGATCGACTTCAAGCGTCGCAAGTTCGACGCTGTCGGCACGGTCGAGCGCCTGGAGTACGATCCGAACCGCACCGCGTTCATCGCGCTGGTGACCTATGGTGACGGCGAAAAGGCCTACATCCTGGCCCCGCAGCGCCTTAAGGCCGGCGACCAGGTGATCGCGGCTGAACGCGCCGACGTAAAGCCGGGCAACGCCATGCCGCTGCGCTCGATGCCGATCGGTACGATCATCCACAACATCGAGATGAAGCCCGAGAAGGGCGGCCAGCTGGCCCGCTCCGCCGGGTCCTACGCCCAGCTGGTCGGCCGCGACGCCGGCTACGCCCAGATCCGTCTGGGCTCGGGCGAGCTTCGTATGGTTCTGGACAGCTGCATGGCCACGGTCGGTGCGGTGTCCAACTCGGACCACATGAACCAGAACCTCGGCAAGGCCGGCCGCAAGCGTCACATGGGCTTCCGCCCGCACGTCCGCGGCGTGGCCATGAACCCGATCGACCACCCGCACGGCGGCGGTGAAGGCCGCACCTCGGGCGGCCGCCACCCGGTGAGCCCGACGGGCATGCCGACCAAGGGCCGCAAGACCCGCAAGAACAAGGCGACGGACAAGTACATCATCCGTTCGCGCCACAAAGCGAAGAAGGCTCGGTAAGCGATGACCCGTTCCGCCTGGAAAGGTCCCTTCGTCGACGGTTATCTGCTGAAGAAGGCAGACGCCGCCCAAACGTCGGGCCGCAAGGACGTGATCAAGACTTGGTCGCGCCGCTCCACCATCCTGCCGCAGTTCGTCGGCCTGACCTTTGGTGTCCACAATGGCCTCAAGCACGTTCCCGTGCTGGTCAACGAGGACATGGTCGGCATGAAGTTCGGCGAGTTCGCCCCGACCCGGAACTTCCCGGGCCACGCGGCGGACAAGAAGGCCAAGAGGAAGTAAGCCGATGGCCCAGACCAAGAACAAGCGTCGCGTCGGCGCGACCGAGGCCCGCGCCAAGGTCATCAACGTCCGCATCAGCCCTCAGAAGCTGAACCTGGTGGCCCAGTCGATCCGCGGCCTGCCGGTGCAGAAGGCTCTGAACGAGCTGGAATTCAGCCGCAAGCGCATCGCCAAGGATGTGCGTAAGGCGCTGTATTCGGCCGTGTCGAACGCCGAAAACAACCACAACCTCGACATCGACTCTCTGGTCGTCGCCGAGGCCTTCGTCGGCAAGAACCTTGTGATGAAGCGTTTCATGGCCCGCGCTCGCGGCCGCGCTTCGCGCATCGAGAAGCCGTTCAGCGAGATCACCATCGTGGTCCGCGAGCTGGGTGAGGCCGCCTGATGGGTCAGAAAGTCAATCCGGTCGGGCTGCGGCTCGGCGTCAATCGCACCTGGGACAGCCGCTGGTTCGCCGGCGGCCAGGACTACGCCCGGCTGCTCCACCAGGACCTGAAGCTGCGCGAGTGGCTCAAGGAACGCCTGTCGGGCGCTGGCGTGTCGCGCATCATCATCGAGCGCCCGCACAAGAAGTGCCGCATCACCATCTACGCCGCCCGTCCGGGCGTCGTGATCGGCAAAAAGGGCGCGGACATCGAGAAGCTGCGTCGCGAAGTCTCGGCCATGACCGAAGGCGAAGTGTTCCTGAACCTCGTCGAGGTTCGCAAGCCGGAGACCGATGCTCAGCTGATCGCCGAGAACATCGCCCAGCAGCTGGAGCGCCGTATCGCGTTCCGCCGCGCCATGAAGCGCGCGATGCAGTCTGCCATGCGCCTCGGCGCCAAGGGCGTCCGCATCAACGTTTCGGGCCGTCTCGGCGGCGCGGAAATCGCCCGTATGGAATGGTACCGCGAAGGCCGCGTGCCGCTGCACACCCTGCGTGCCGACATCGACTATGGCTTCACGGAAGCCAAGACGACTTACGGCATCATCGGTGTGAAGGTCTGGGTCTTCAAGGGTGAGGTGCTCGAGCACGACCCGATGGCCCAGGACAAGCGTTGGGCCCAGGAAGCCTCGGGTCCGTCGTCGAATGAAGGCCGCGAGCGTGGCCCCCGCGGTGATCGCGGTCCGCGCCGTGACCGGGGACGTGAGAACTAGGTCATGCTGTCACCCAAGAAAACCAAGTACCGCAAGGCGTTCAAGGGCCGTATCCACGGCTCGGCCAAGGGCGGTTTCTCGCTGAACTTCGGCTCCTACGGCCTGAAGTCCATGGAGCCGGAACGCATCACCGCGCGTCAGATCGAGGCGGCCCGCCGCGCGATCACCCGCCAGATGAAGCGTCAGGGCCGTGTCTGGATCCGCATCTTCCCGGACGTGCCGGTCTCCGGCAAGCCGGCCGAAGTCCGCATGGGTAAGGGCAAGGGCGCCGTTGACTTCTGGGCCGCCCGCGTGGCTCCGGGCCGCATCATGTTCGAAATCGACGGGGTTCCGGACGATATCGCCCGTGAAGCGCTGCGTCTCGGCGCCGCCAAGCTGCCCGTCCGCACCAAGGTCGTGACCCGCATCGACGCCGGCGTCGCGGTCGAGCACTAGGAGAAGGATCGATGACCAAGATCGCCGATCTTCGCGGCAAGACCGCCGATCAGCTGCAGGACGAGCTCCTGTCGCTGAAGAAGGAACAGTTCAATCTCCGTTTCCAGGCCGCCACCGGCCAGATGGAGAAGACCCACCGCGCCAACGAAGTCCGCAAGGACATCGCGCGCATCAAGACGCTGCAGCGCCAGCAGCGCCAGGCCTAAGGAAAACCGATGCCCAAGAGAATTCTGGAAGGCGTGGTCGTTTCCGACAAGGGCGACAAGACTGTCGTCGTCAAGGTCGAGCGCACCCTGCTGCACCCGCTGTTCAAGAAAACCGTTCGCCAGTCGAAGCGCTACCATGCGCACGACGAAGGCAACACGCTCAAGGTCGGCGATGTCGCCCGTATCCGTGAGTGCGCCCCGAAGTCGAAGCTGAAGCGCTGGGAAGTCTATTCCGGCGACGACGCCACGGCCTCGGCCTGAGAGTTAGAGAAGGTCTGATCCCATGATCCAGATGCAAACTAACCTGGACGTCGCCGATAATTCGGGCGCTCGCCGGGTCATGTGCATCAAGGTGCTGGGCGGCTCCAAGCGCCGCTACGCCTCGGTGGGCGACACGATCGTCGTGTCCGTCAAGGAAGCTATCCCGCGCGGTCGCGTGAAGAAGGGTGACGTGCTTCGCGCCGTCGTCGTTCGCACCGCCAAGGACATCCAGCGCAAGGACGGTTCGGTCATCCGCTTCGACCGTTCCGCCGCCGTCATCGTCAACAAGTCGAACGAGCCGGTGGGAACCCGGATCTTCGGACCGGTTCCGCGCGAGTTGCGCGCCAAGAACCACATGAAGATCATCTCGCTCGCTCCGGAGGTCCTGTAATGGCCGCCAAGATCAAGAAGGGTGACGACGTCGTCGTCCTGACCGGCAAGGATAAGGGCCGCACCGGCAAGGTGCTGCGCGTGATCCCGTCGGACAACCGCGTGGTCGTCCAGGGCATCCAGGTCGTCCAGCGCCACACCCGCCCGTCTGCCGGCAACCCGCAAGGCGGCATCGTCAACAAGGAAGCGTCGATCCACGTGTCGAACGTCGCCCTCGTCGACTCCAAGGGTAAGCCGACCCGCGTCGGCTTCCGCATGGATGGCGACAAGAAGGTCCGCTTCGCCAAGACCACGGGGGACGCCATCAATGGCTAACACCGAATACACGCCTCGCCTCAAGAGCGAGTATCAGGAGCGCATCCGCAAGGCGATGACCGACAAGTTCGGTTATTCCAACGGCATGCAGGTGCCCAAGCTGGACAAGATTGTCCTCAACATGGGCATCGGTGAAGCTGTCGCCGACTCCAAGAAGGCCAACGCGGCCATCAAGGACCTGGAAGCGATCGCCGGCCAGAAGCCGGTGGCCACCAAGGCCCGCAACTCCATCGCTGGCTTCAAGCTGCGCGAAGGCATGGTTGTCGGCGCCAAGGTGACGCTCCGTCAGGACCGTATGTATGAGTTCCTGGACCGCCTGATCACGATCGCGCTGCCGCGCGTGAAGGACTTCCGGGGTCTGAAGGGCACGTCCTTCGACGGCCGTGGCAACTACGCCATGGGCCTGAAGGAGCACATCGTGTTCCCGGAAATCAACTACGACCAGATCGATCAGATGTGGGGCATGGACATCATCGTCTGCACCACGGCCAAGACCGATGAGGAAGCCAAGGCTCTCCTCACCGAGTTCAAGTTCCCGTTCACGAACTGAGCGGGAAGGGAAAAGAACCATGGCTAAGAAGTCCGCTGTCAACCGCAACGAAGCCGTCAAGGCGCTCGTGGCCAAGCACGCCGCCAAGCGCGCCGCGCTGAAGGCCATTGCGAACGACGAATCCAAGCCCCTCGAGGAGCGCTTCGAAGCGCGCCTCAAGCTGGCCGCGATGCCGCGCAATGGCGCCGCGACCCGCATCCGCAACCGCTGCGAAGTGACCGGCCGCCCGCGCGCCTACTATCGCAAGCTCAAGATGAGCCGGATCGCGCTGCGTGAACTGGCTTCGCTGGGTCAGATCCCCGGCATGACCAAGTCGAGCTGGTAAGAGGAGGTCCGACCATGATGATCAATGATCCCCTCAGCGACATGATCGCGCGCATCAAGAACGCGGCTACCCGCAAGCGTTCGTCGGTGCTCACCCCGGCTTCGAAGCTGCGTCAGCGCGTCCTGGATGTGCTGGCCGACGAAGGCTACATCCGCGGCTACAAGATCGTGGAAAATCCCGGCGAGTTTCCTCAGTTCGAAATCGAGCTGAAGTACTTCGACGGTCAGCCCGTCATCGCCGAGATCAGCCGTGTCTCCAAGCCCGGCCGTCGCGTCTATTCGTCGATTTCGGATCTTAAGCCGATCAAGAACGGCCTGGGCATCTCGATCCTGTCGACGTCCAAGGGCGTGATGTCCGACGCCGCCGCCCGCGACGCTAACGTCGGCGGCGAAGTGCTCTGCAGGGTCTACTAAGATGTCTCGTATCGGAAAACGCCCGATCGCCGTGCCGCAAGGCGCTACGGTCACCGTCGACGGCCAGACCGTCTCGGCCAAGGGCCCCAAGGGTCAGCTGACCTGGACCGTCGCCCCGGAAGTCGAAGTCAAGCTCGAGAACAACGAGCTGACGCTGGCGCCGCGTGAAGACACCCCGCGCGCTCGCGCGATGTGGGGTCTGTCGCGCTCGCTGGTCGACAACATGGTCACCGGCGTCACGACTGGCTTCGAGCGCACGCTCGAACTGGTCGGCGTGGGTTACCGCGCTGCGATGAAGGGCAACGCCCTGTCGCTGCAGCTCGGCTTCTCGCACGACGTCGACATCGAACCGCCGGCCGGCGTCTCGTTCGCCACGCCCAAGCAGACCGAGATCAAGATCTCGGGCATCGACAAGCAGGTCGTCGGCGAAATCGCCGCCAAGATCCGCAAGATCCGTCCGCCGGAGCCCTACAAGGGCAAGGGCGTCCGCTACGCCGGCGAAACCGTGCGTCGCAAGGAAGGCAAGAAGAAGTAAGCCATGGCTCTTTCTCCTCTTCAAACCGCCAGGCGTCGCGCCGAGCGCAATCGCCGCCGCCTGAAGGCTCTTTCGAACGGTCGTCCGCGTCTGTCGGTCCATCGCTCGGACAAGAACATCTCGGCTCAGATCATCGACGACGCCGAGGGCAAGACCCTGGCTTCGGCCTCCTCGCTGGAAGGCGAGAAGGGCAAGAAGGGCAAGGGCTCCGACAAGGACGCCGCTGCCCGGATCGGCAAGCTGATCGCCGAACGCGCCCTGGAAAAGGGCGTCACCGAGGTCGTCTTCGACCGCGGCGGCTACATCTATCACGGCCGGGTCAAGGCCCTGGCGGACGCCGCGCGCGAAGCCGGCCTGAAGTTCTAAGGATACGTCATGGCTCGTGAACCCCAACGTGGTGACCGTCGCGACCGTCGCGCTCCCGAGGCCGAAGGCCCGGAAAGCGACATCGTCGAGAAGCTGGTCCACATCAACCGCGTCGCCGCCACCGTGAAGGGTGGTCGTCGCTTCTCGTTCGCCGCCCTGATGGTGGTTGGCGATCAGAAGGGCCGCGTCGGCTTCGGTCACGGCAAGGCCCGTGAAGTGCCGGAAGCCATCCGCAAGGCCACCGAAGAAGCCAAGAAGTCCATGATCCGCGTCCCGCTCCGCGAGTCGCGCACCCTGCACCACGACGGCGAAGGCCGTTGGGGCGCGGGCAAGATCATGATCCGTTCGGCTCCTCCCGGCACCGGCGTCATCGCCGGCGGTCCGATGCGCGCCGTGCTCGAAACCCTGGGCGTCCAGGACGTGGTCGGCAAATCGTCCGGCTCGTCCAACCCCTACAACATGGTGCGCGCCACCTTTGAGGCCCTGAAGCTTCAGTCGTCGCCGCGTCAGATCGCCAACAAGCGTGGCAAGAAGGTCGCCGACATCATGGGCCGTCGCAACGACGGCGCCTCGGCCCCTGAAGCCGCCGCGGAAGTCGCGGAGTCCTGATCATGGCCAAGAAAGACGCCAAGACCGTCACCATCCGCCAGACCGGCAGCCCGATCCGCCGCAAGCCGGATCAGCGGGCCACCCTGGTCGGCCTGGGCCTGAACCGCATGGGCCGCGAGTCGACCCTTGAGGACACCCCCTCGGTCCGCGGGATGATCGCCAAGGTCGCCCACCTGACCGAGATCGTCGAAAAGTAAGCCTTTCGCCCTCTCCCGGAACCGGGGGAGGGCGTCTCGCTTCTTGCGTACTGCCGTGGGGCCGCCTAGAAGCGGCCCTTCATTTTTTCCAAGCCGAGTCCGGCATCCGTCGGGCGCAAATGATCGAAAGGATCAGGCCATGAAACTCAACGAACTGCGCGACAACGAAGGCGCCACCAAGAAGCGGATGCGCGTCGGCCGCGGCCCGGGCTCGGGCAAGGGCAAGACCTCAGGTCGTGGTGTGAAGGGCCAGAAGTCCCGTACCGGCGTCTCGCTGCTGGGCTTCGAAGGCGGTCAGATGCCGCTCCACATGCGCATGCCCAAGCGCGGCTTCAACAACCCGAACGCGCTGAAGCTGGCGGAAGTGAACCTGTGGCGCATCGCCAAGGCGATCGAGGCCAAGAAGCTGGACGCCAAGAAGGACATCGACGCCGCCGCCCTGATCGCGGCCGGCGTGATCCGTCGCGAGAAGGACGGTGTGCGTCTGCTCGGCCACGGCGAGATCAAGGGCAAGCTGAACCTGAAGGTCTGGTCGGCCTCGGCCTCGGCTGTAAAGGCGATCGAAGACGCCGGCGGTTCGGTCACCCAGGCCCGTCCGGCCAAGGAAGAAGCCTAACTTCAGTCACCCGGACCCGCGTGAGCGGGCCCGGGGCCTGGCTGTCCAGGTCCCGGACGCCCGTTCCGTGCGTTCGGAATGACGATTAATGGCGAGGCGCCCCATGACGAACGGGCGCGCATCGCCTATCTGACGACGGAACGTCGCGGGGTATCGGAATGGCTTCGGCCGCTGAACAGCTAGCTGCAAACCTGAATGTGGGGACCTTCGCCAAGGCGACGGACCTGCACAAGCGCCTCTGGTTCACCCTGGCGGCGATGATCGTCTACCGCCTGGGCACCTTCATTCCGATCCCCGGGATCAATACCGACGCCTTCGCCCAGGCCTTCCAGAACGCCCAGGCGGGCATCCTGGGCATGGTCAACATGTTCTCGGGCGGCGCCGTCGAGCGGATGGCCATCTTCGCGCTGAACGTGATGCCCTATATCTCGGCGTCGATCATCGTGCAGCTGCTCGGCACCGTCTATCCGCCGTGGGAAAAGCTGCGCAAGGAAGGCGGCGAGGCCGGCCGCAAGCAGCTGAACCAGTACACGCGCTATCTCACCGTCGTTCTGGCGATCGCCCAGTCCTTCGGTATCGCAATGAGCCTGCAGGGCGTGGCCAACAATCCGGGCTTCTTCTTTGTAGCCACGACGGTCACCACCCTGACCGGCGGCACTATGTTCCTGATGTGGCTGGGTGAGCAGGTGACGGCGCGCGGCGTCGGCAACGGCATCTCGCTGATCATCTTCGCCGGTATCGTGGCGATCCTTCCGCAGTCGCTGAACCAGCTCTTCACCCTGACCCGCCAGGGCCAGATCGCGCCGTTCCTGCTGTTCGCGATCCTGGCGCTATCGATCGTGCTGGTCGTCGCCATCGTCTTCATGGAACGCGCCCAGCGCCGTCTTCTCATCCAGTATCCGAAGCGCCAGCAGGGCAACCGCATGGTCGGCGGCGAGAGCTCTTTCCTGCCGCTGAAGGTCAACACCGCCGGCGTCATCCCGCCGATCTTCGCCTCGTCGCTGCTGCTGCTGCCGACGACGGTGTCGACGATGCTGCTCCAGAACCCGGACGCGGTGCCGTCCTGGCTGCAGTGGCTGACGACCGTCATGCCGTACCTCCAGCATGGCCAGCCGGTCTTTATGGCCCTCTACGGCGCGCTGATCATCTTCTTCTGCTTCTTCTACACCTCGATCGTCTTCAATCCCGAGGACACGGCCGAGAACCTGAGGAAGTACGGCGGCTTCCTGCCGGGCATCCGTCCGGGCAAGCGGACGGCTGAGTATCTGGACTACGTCCTGACGCGCCTGACCGTGATCGGCGCGGCCTACATCACCATCGTCTGCCTGATCCCCGAGATCGGCATCGCCCAGCTCGGCCAGCTCACACTGGTCACCGCGCTCGGCGGCACCTCGATCCTGATCATGGTGTCGGTGACAATGGACACGGTATCCCAGATCCAGTCTCATCTGCTGAGCCACCAGTACGAAGGTCTCATCAAGAAGGCCAAGTTGCGCGGACGCGGCGGGCGCCGCTAGGCTCGCGCTGAGGGAGATACGCACTTGGCCACGAACCTGATCCTGTTTGGCCCGCCTGCCGCCGGCAAGGGGACCCAGGCCAAACGCCTGGTCGCCGAGCGGGGCATGATCCAGCTGTCGACGGGCGACATGCTGCGCGCGGCGATCGCCGAGGGCGCCGAGATCGGACAGCGCTGCAAGTCGATCATGGACGCGGGCCATCTGGTTCCGGACAATATCGTCATCGCCCTGATCGAGCTGAAGCTCGACGAGGCCGAGGCGGCCGGCGGCGCGATCTTCGACGGGTTCCCGCGGACCCTGGCCCAGGCCGAGGCGCTGGACGAAATGCTTCAGCGTCGCGGCGGTCGGATCGACCACGTGATCCGACTCAAGGTCGATGAAGACAAGCTGCTCGCGCGCGTCACCAAGCGCTTCGAAGAGCAGGGCCGTCCTGACGACAATCCCGAGACCTTCGTGACGCGCCTGGCGGCCTATAACGCCCAGACGGCCCCGCTGCTGCCGTACTACGGCGACCAGGGCAAGCTGGCCGAGATCGACGGCATGGGCTCGGTCGCGGACGTCGCCGCCCAGATCGACGGCGTCCTGGGCTAACCCCTCCGACTGATCCAAAGCCTGACGGGCGCGTTCATCGCCCGACGCGGTCCCCTGCGGTAGGGTGGCCCATGTCGGAGACGCGACCCCTGTCCAGCGCCCGAGGAATCCTCAGGCATCCCCGAACACGCAAGGCCGCCCTGATGGCGGCCGTGCTGGGTGGCCATGCGGTGGCGTTCCTGCTGGTGGCGCTGGCCCAGCCGAGGTTCGCCCCGCCGGTGATTGGGCCGCCGATCATCGTCGAACTGATCCGACCCGAACCGGAACCGCCGCCTGAGCCGCCGCGCGAAGTCTCTAGAGAGGCGGGCGGGGGCTCACCGGCCACGCCGTCGCGGGTTCGTCCGACCGTCCAGCCGCCAGAGCCGCTCGTTCCGGAACTGACGCCACCGCCCGAGCCGGCGCCGGAGCCGGTTCCGACGGTCGGGGCCTCGCCGATCGATTCCCCCGACGAGGGGCGGGGACAGGCCGGTCAGGGGACCGGGACGGGCTCGGGCGTGGGGGCAGGATCCGGCTCGGGCGCAGGTGCAGGCAGGGCGGTGCTGATCGCCGGGCCCAGCGAGCGAGATATTCGCCGGGTGCAGCCGCGCACGGGCCTGGGGGTCCGCCGGGTCGGACGGGCGGAGATCCGCTGCCGAATCCGACTCGACGGCCGCATGGAGGGTTGCTCGGTCACGCGTGAGTTTCCGCTGGGAAGCCGGCTGGGGCAGGCCGCGCTACAGCTGGCCGGGGCCTATCGCTGGCGGCCGCCCACCGACGGTCTGGGCCGGCCCCAGGACAATACGGAGATCGTTGTGGGGGTGGACTTCCCGCCCTGACCATGTCCAGATGCTTGAACGTGAGCGGCCCGACCCCATATGGGCCATCGCACAGGCGGCGGACGTGGCGAGAATCCCTTGCCAAGCCGTTGACGCGCACGGAATCCCCTGTATAACGGCGCGCTTCCGCGAAAGACGCGATCAGCGCCGGGCTCAGAAAAAGGCCGTGGCGCCGTTTGCGTCTGTGATGCGTATTGGAGATTCAAAGCCTTGGCCCGTATCGCTGGCGTCAACATTCCGACCAACAAGCGCGTCGAGATCGCGCTTCAGTACATCCATGGTATCGGCCCGCTGTCGGCCCGGACCATCCTGGAGCGGGTCGGCATCGACTCCGCGCGCCGTGTCAACGAGCTGACGGACGCCGAAGTCCTGCAGATCCGTGAAACGATCGACCGCGAGTTCACCGTGGAAGGCGACCTGCGTCGCGAGACCTCGATGAACATCAAGCGCCTGATGGACCTGGCCTGCTACCGCGGCCTGCGTCACCGTAAGGGCCTGCCGGTCCGCGGCCAGCGCACCCACACCAACGCCCGCACGCGCAAGGGCCCGAAGCGCTCCCTCGCCCGGCCCCGCGCCGCGACGCCGGCCCGCTAAATCCTCTTGAGCGGCCGCGTCGTTGATGCGGCCGTCGAACACCTTTCGGAGCAGATCCCAAGATGGCCGACGAGAAGAAGGGCAAGAAGAAGGTCCGCAAGAACGTACAGCAGGGCGTGGTGCACATCGCCTCGACGTTCAACAACACGCTGATCACGATCACCGACGTGAGCGGCAACGTGCTCTCCTGGTCGAGCTCGGGCGCCCGTGGTTTCAAGGGTTCCCGCAAGTCGACCCCGTTCGCCGCGCAGGTCGCTGCGGGCGACGCCGCCGCGAAGGCGATGGAGCACGGTCTGCGGACCGTCTCGGTGCTGGTGAAGGGCCCCGGCGCGGGCCGTGAGTCCGCCCTCCGGGCGCTCGCCGCCGCCGGACTCAAGGTCCAGCTCATCAAGGACGTGACCCCGATCCCCCACAACGGCTGCAGGCCCGCGAAGCGGCGCCGGGTCTGATTCGATTTTCGGGCGCCCGGCTGGCCTTGGTCCGCCGCGGCGCGCAGACGACCTCTCGAAGGAGATAGCAGTGGCTCGTTATACCGGTGCGTCGTGCCGCCTTTGCCGGCGCGAGAACCTCAAGATGTACCTCAAGGGCGATCGCTGCTACAGCGACAAGTGCGCCATCGAGCGCCGCCCGTATCCCCCCGGCCAGCACGGCCAGGGCCGGATCAAGTTCTCGGAGTACGGCATCCAGCTTCGCGAGAAGCAGAAGGTGAAGCGGATGTACGGCCTGCTGGAGGCGCAGTTCCGCCTCTACTACCAGCGCGCCAACGCCAAGAAGGGCAAGACCGGCGAGAACCTCCTGCAGGCTCTCGAGCTGCGTCTCGACAACGTCGCCTTCCGCATGGGCTTCGCCGACACCCGCAACGAGGCTCGCCAGCTCGTCCGCCACGCGCACTTCCGCGTGAACGGCAAGAAGGTGAACATCCCCTCGTACCAGGTTCGCGTGGGCGACAAGATCTCCGTCAAGGAGCGGTCGCGGAAGGTCGTCTCGATCTCCGAGGCCCTCGAGGCGGTGGACCGCCGCGGGTTCGCGGCGTGGGTCGACGTGGACAAGAAGGGCTTCGAGGGCACCGTGAAGGCCCTTCCGGCCCGCGAGGAT
>JAEYWU010000059.1 GCA_023428785.1 Pseudomonadota bacterium | reverse complement strand
CGCCCGGCGAGGGCGCTGGCGGAGGCGGTGGGGGCGGTGGCGGAGGGGGCGGCGGCGGAATGTAGCCAAAGCTGCTGGACCCGACCGCCAGTTCACCCTCGACCATCAGAAAGTCGCGCAGATCCTCGTCGGAGCTGAAGGGCTGCATGATGGACTGGGCGGTGGCCGGCGCCGCCAAACCGACCGTGCCGAACCCAGCCGCTAGCGCAAGGCTGGCCAGAAGCCGCCGCAATGAGATGCCCGCCATCGTCCGTCCTCCCATAGGAAGTGCGGATGGAACGCGGATTTCAGTCCCGATACAACCTGACCAACCCTGACAGGGCTCAGGCGATCCAGTTCGGCTTGCGCTTGTCCAGGAAGGCGCGAACCCCTTCCCGCCCCTCATCTGACACGCGCGCCCGTGCAATCCGGCGCGCGGTGTCCTCCATCAGGCCATGATCAATAGTCTTGCCGGCGATGTGGTGCACCAGTCGCTTGGAATCGCCCATGGCTCCCGGCGCATTGGCCGCAAGGCTGTCACTGAGGGTCTGGATGAAGCCGTCCAAGGCCGCCGCGTCCGGCAGGACCGCCGAAATCAGCCCCACCGACGCCGCATAGTCCGCATCCATGGCGTTGCCGGTCATGAACAGGGCGCGCGCTGTGCGCGGTCCTACGGCCTCCACGACGTACGGCCCGATCGTCGCCGGGATGAGGCCGAGCTTCACTTCCGAGAAGGCGAACTTCGCGCCCTTGACCGCCACGGCCATATCGCAGGCCGCCACGATCCCCGCGCCACCGCCCATGGCCGCGCCCTCGACCAGCGCCACCGTCAGCGCCGGGATGTCGTGCAAGGCCTTCAGCATGGTCGCCAGGCCCATGGCGTCCTCGCGGTTGTCGCTTTCGGACCAGTCCGCCGCTTCGCGCATCCAGCCCAGGTCCGCACCGGCGCAGAAGGTGCCGCCCGCGCCGCGCACGAACACGACCCGCACGTGGTCCGCGCCGTGCAAAGACTCAAACGCCTCACGCAAGGCCGCGATCGTCGCCGCGTCGAAGGCGTTCTTCTTGGCCGGTCGATTGATGGTGACGAAGACGGCTCCGTCAGGCGTCGCGTCGATGCGGGCCAAGCTTTCATCGGCGTCCGGCGCGGCGTCGGCTACCAGCGGGTGGGCGATCGCATTGATCTCGGCCGCCTCGGCGTCGGTGACGTCCAGGGCGTTCAGGTCGGCTTCGGACTTGGGATCAGCCATGATGGTCTCCTTGAGCTTGCCGCTATAACGCGTGAGCCGGCCAACGGAATACGGAGGATACCGCATGGCGACCACCGCGAACGATCGAATCCGCCGCACCAGCGTGGCCAGCGTCCATGTCCACTATGTCGCCAAGGCCGAGAAAAAGGCCCGCACGGCCGCCGATGTCGACGAGATCATCCGCTGGCTCACTGGCTACTCCCAGCCCCAGCTTGAGACGCTTCTGGCCGACAAGATGACCTTCGAGGACTTCTTCGCCCAGGCCCCGGCCATGAACCCGAACCGCTTCCTGATCACCGGTGTGATCTGCGGCTATCGCGTTGAGGAGATCGAGGACCCGTTCATGCGCGAGCTCCGCCACCTCGACAAACTGGTCGACGAACTAGCCAAGGGAAAGGCGATGGACAAGATCCTGCGGGCGCCCGCCTGATTACATCCGGAACACACCGAACCGCGTCTCCGGGATCGGCGCGTTCAGGCTCGCGGAAATCGCCAGCCCCAGCACATCCCGCGTCTGAACCGGGTCGATGATCCCGTCGTCCCAGAGCCGGGCGGTGGCGAAATAGGGATTGCCCTCATCCTCGTAGCGCTGGCGGATCGGCGCCTTGAACTCGGCCTCGGCCTCGGCGGCCCAGCTTTCGCCCTTGGCCTCCATGGCGTCGCGCTTGACGGTGGCCAGCACGCTGGCGGCCTGCTCGCCGCCCATCACCGAGATGCGGCTGTTCGGCCAGGTGAACAGGAAGCGCGGTGAATAGGCCCGGCCGCACATGCCGTAGTTGCCGGCGCCGAAGCTGCCGCCGATCAGGACAGTGAACTTGGGCACCTCGGCCGATGCCACGGCGGTGACCATCTTGGCCCCGTGCTTGGCGATGCCCTCGGCCTCGTACTTGCCGCCCACCATGAAGCCCGAGATGTTCTGCAGGAACACCAGCGGAATCTTGCGCTTGCAGGCCAGTTCGATGAAGTGCGCGCCCTTCTGCGCGCTCTCGGAGAACAGCACGCCGTTGTTGGCCAGGATCGCCACCGGCATCCCCCAGATGCGCGCGAAGCCGCACACCAGGGTCGAGCCATAGTCGCGCTTGAACTCCTGGAACTCGGAGCCGTCGACGATCCGCGCGATGACTTCCTTCACATCGTACGGCGCCCGCACATCGTCCGGGATCAGCCCGTAGAGGTCCTGCGGGTCCAGCGCCGGCGGTTCCGGCTCGACCAAATCCAGCTCCACGCGCTTGACCGTATTCAGCCCCGCCACGATCTCGCGCACGATCTGAAGTGCATGCTCGTCGTTCTCGGCCACGTGGTCGACCACGCCGGACTTGCGGCCGTGGGTTTCCGCCCCGCCCAGTTCCTCGGCCGAGATGACCTCACCCGTCGCGGCCTTCACCAGCGGCGGGCCGGCCAGGAAGATGGTGCCCTGATTGCGTACGATCACCGTCTCGTCCGACATGGCCGGCACATAGGCGCCGCCCGCCGTGCAGGACCCCATGACGCAGGCGATCTGCGGGATTTCCTTCGCCGACATCCGCGCCTGATTGAAGAAGATGCGCCCGAAGTGCTCCCGGTCCGGGAAGACCTCGGCCTGGTGCGGCAGGTTCGCGCCGCCGGAATCCACCAGATAGACGCACGGCAGGTTGTTCTGCTCGGCGATCTCCTGGGCCCGCAGGTGCTTCTTCACCGTCAGCGGGAAGTACGCTCCGCCCTTCACCGTCGGATCGTTGGCGACGATCATCACCTCGCGGCCCGACACCCGGCCAACGCCGCAGATCATCCCGGCCGCCGGCGCCTCGTCGCCGTACATGCCGTTGGCCGCCAGCTGGCCGACCTCCAGGAACGGCGCACCCGGATCGAGCAGACGCTCGACGCGATCCCGCGGCAGCAGCTTGCCACGCTTCACATGGCGCTCACGGCTGGCGTCCGGCCCGCCCAGAGCGGCCTTTGCGGTCTGGGCGCGCAACTCATGGGCCAGCGCCTCGTTGTGCGCCTTGAGCGCCTGAAATCCGGGAGACGAACGATCGATGGAGGTGGTGAGCCTGGGCATGACTCACCCTTTAGCGGTCCATCGCCCTCCCCCAAAGCCCCCGCTTGCGCAGGAACACTGTGCAGCTAGGTTCGCGCCATGAAACGCCACTCGCGGGACGACAAGCTCGAAGCCGACCTGTTCGCCCTGTTCGAGGCGCCGGGATCGGGCGCCAGCTGGTTCACCCTGACCGGTGGCGAGACGCTGTTCCGCGCAGGCGACGAGGCCGACACCCTTTATCTGGTGCGCAGCGGCCGCCTCGGCGTCTTCCGCAAGGAGGAGGGTAAGGAGACCGAGTTCGTCGGCGTGGTCACGGCCGGCCAGCCTGTCGGCGAGATGTCCCTGGTCGCCGGCACTGCCCACACTTCCACCGTCGCCGCCTTGCGGGATTCCGCGATCCTGGCGCTGCCGCGCGAGTCGTTCTTCGCCGCCGCCCGCAAATCGCCCGACATCCTCGCCGAGCTCGCCCGGCTGATGGTGCTGCGGACACGCGATGGGGCGGGCGGCGCCAATGAACCGAGCGTCTTTGGCTTCATCTCCCTGCGGGACGCCCCAATCCGCGACTTCGTCGAGCGCGTGGCCGAAGCCATCCTCGGCCTGGGCTTCACCGTTCAGGTCATCGACCAGACCGCCCTCCGCTCGGCTGCTGACTGGTTCGGCCGGGTCGAGGATTCGCACGACTTCGTTCTCTACGTGGCGGAAAGGGCTGACGCCGCCTGGACCGGCCTGTGCGCGCGCCAGGTCGACCGGCTGTTCCTGGTCGGGGACGCGGCCTCGACGCCGGCTCTGCCGCCCCTGCCCGACCATCCGGATGCCGAGACGCACCGCGCCAGCGACCTGATCCTGCTCCGCCGCGCGGGCCAGCCAATCCAAGGTACGCCCGACTGGATCGGCGCCACGCGCCCGGCCCGCTGGTTTCACGTCAACGAGGGCGATGGGGGCGACGAAAGCCGGATAGCGCGCGTGGTCACGGGAACCTCGGTGGGTCTCGTGCTCTCGGGCGGCGGCGCGCGCGCCTACGCCCATCTCGGAGCCGTACGCGAACTCCGTGAGGCCGGTGTCCCGTTCGACTTCGTGGGCGGCTCGTCCATGGGCGGCATCATCGCCGCCGGCCTGGCGCTCGAATGGCCGCAGGAAGAGCTCGAGCGTCGCATCCACGCCGCATTCGTCGAATCCAGTCCGCTTAGCGACATGGCCTTTCCCATCATCGCCATGACCACGGGCCGCAAAGTCGACGCCTTGCTGACCGAGCATTTCGGCGACGTGATGATGTCCGACCTGCCCCTCCCCTTCTTCTGCGTCTCGGCCAACATCACCTCCAGCGGGTATCAGGTGCACCGCATCGGACGGCTGCGCGAGGCGCTGCGGGCCTCGATCTCCCTGCCAGGGGTCATGCCTCCGGTCGTGCAGGACGGCTCGGTGCTGGTTGACGGCGCCGTGATGAAGAGCTTCCCGGCCGACGTCATGCGGTCCCAGCATCGGGGCCCGATCGTGGGGGTCGACGTGTCCCGCGCCCGGGGCGTCGACCCCAAGGTGCTGGAAAATCCCAAATCTTGGTGGCGCTGGATCTTGTCGGGCGACTGGCGTCAGGGCCCGCCCATCGTCTCGATCCTGATGCGGTCGGCGACCATCTCGACCGCAGCCGAGCTGGCCGAGACCCGCGCGGCCACCGACGTCCTGATCATGCCGCGGCTGGACGGGGTCGAGATTCGCGACTGGAGGGCCTTCGCGCCCGCGGTGGCGGCCGGCAGGGCCGCGGCGCAAGAAGTCCTGGCTCAACTTGAAGGACCGGTCACCCATATCCACGAACGCGCCGCGATCGCGCGAACGGCGCGCCAGGTGGTCAGCCTCCCGCCAGGCCCTGAGCCCAGGTCACGCCGACGTCGAAAAGGTGGGTGACGGTCTTCCAGACTAGGGCCAGATAGCCGATGCACACCATAGTCCCGACCAGACCCACCAGCGTCGCCAGCCCGTCTCTCTGCATCAGGGCGAAACCGAAGATCACGATAGTCACCGCCGGCAGCATGTCTCCGAACGGCACCGGGAAGGCCAGCATGATGGCCAGCCCCAGACAGATCAGCCCGATAACCATCCGCGCCAGCGGGCCGGTCAGCACCTGAAGCCGCGGGCAGGACAGGTTCTCGATGAACCGGACCGCCGGCAGCATACGCCGCATCCCGCTCGCATAGCCTGAGCGCGCCACCGACCGGCGCAGCAGCCAGCCCGGCAGCCACAGGCTCTCGCGCTGCAGCGTCACCTCCGAGGCGATCAGCAAAAGCGGCAGGCTGAAAACCACCTTGCCGCCCGGCGGCCAGGGCAAGAGGCTCAGCACCGAGATCAGGATCATCACTGCGCCAAGAGCGCGCTCGCCGAAGGCGTCGACCATCTCCTCGAGCGCCAACCGGTCGCCGGGCCGTTGGCCCAGTTCCTCGAGCACGCTTGAGAACCGTCTCGGCGCCTGGCTGGACGTCTGTTTCGCGCTCATGTGCCTCCCCGGCTGGAGACCCTTGTTGGGATCAGAGTGCGGCGAAATCTAGCCACGGTCCCCCGTCTGTCCGCGCGGGTCCATCCACAGGAACGGGGCTCGCGCGACCGGAGTTCCGCTAACCCAGCAGCGCCCGGGCCGCCGCCCGCGCCGCTTCGGTGACTTCGCGTCCGGCCAGCATTCGCGCCAGTTCCTCCTCGCGCCGCCCCGGATCCAGGGGCTCGACCCGGCTGCGAACCTCGCCACCCGTCTCGGACTTGGACACCTTCAGATGCGCCGCGCCGCGCGCAGCCACCTGCGGACTATGGGTCACGACGAAGACCTGCGCGCCCTCCGCCAGTCGCGCCAGACGCAGGCCAACCGCGTCGGCGACCGCTCCGCCGACCCCCTGGTCGACTTCGTCGAAGATCATGACCGGCTGGACGCCGTTGCTCCGCTCGGCCAGCGACGCCTTCAGCGCCAGGGCGAAGCGCGCCAGCTCGCCACCGGAGGCGATCACCGCCAGCCCGCCCCAGGGCGCGCCGGGGTTGGTCTGAACTTCGAAGGCGATCTTGTCGCGGCCGTCCGGGCCCGCCCGGTCCCATCCGACAGCTTCGATCCCGACCCGGAACCGCGCTTTGTCGAGCTTCAGCGGCGCCATTTCCCCCATGACCGCCGTCGCCAGTCGCCCGGCCGCCTCCTGGCGCGCCGCGCTGAGGGCTTCCGCCGCCGCCTGATAGGCCCGATCCGTCTCGGTGGCGTGCGCTTGCGCCTGCTTCAGGGCCTCGGCCCCATCCTCGATCAGAGACAAGGCCTGCTCGATGCGCCTGCGTTCGTCTGGCAGGGTTTCGACCGCGACATTCAGCTTGCGCGCCATGCCCCTCAGGGCAAACAGCCGCTCTTCGGCCCGGTCCAATCGGCCCGGTTCGAAGTCAAACGCCCGCGCCGCCTCGTCGAGAGCGGCCAACGCCTCCTGGGCCTCTGACAGAGTCCGGTCGATTCCTGCGGCGGCAGCGTCCAGGCGCTGAACCACCGCATTGTCCTCCCCGGCGCCGGCCTGCACAGCTCGTTGCCGCGCACGCTCGACGGCCCGGAACGCCGAGGCCAGCCGGTTGGACAGGGTGTCGGCGCCCATCGATTCGCGGGCGTCATCCAGGTCCGCCAGCGCCTTTTCGGCCGCCCCGAGGATCGCTCGCTCTCCGGCCAGGTCCGCTTCCTCACCCGCGCGAGGGTCCAGCTTTTCCAGTTCATCGAGATTGGCGCGCAGGTCTTCGGCGTCCGCCGCCGCCCGATCCGCCTCGGCCCGCAGCGATTCGAGCGCCGCCATCGCCTCAGATCGCTCGCGCCAGCCGCCTCGAACGGCCTGAACCTCAGCCGACAGCCCAGCCCAGTCGTCCAGCAAGGCCCGGTGGGTGCGCGGATCCAGCAGCCCAACCGTCTCGTGTTGTCCGTGGACCTCAATCAGTTGACCGCCCAAGGCCTTGAGAGCGGCAATGGAGACCGGCTGGTCATTAATGAAGGCGCGGCTTCGGCCGTCAGCTCCCTGCTGCCGCCGCAGGATCAGATCCTCGCCGGCCTCCACCTCGATGCCGGTCTCGGCGAGCTCGGCCCAGAGCGGATGGTCGGCAGGCGGCGAAAAGATCGCTGTCGCGCTGCCCTGCCCGGCCCCGCCACGCACCAGCCCGGCGTCGGCCCGCGCGCCGGTCGCCAGGCCCAGGGCGTCCAGGATGATCGACTTGCCCGCCCCCGTCTCACCGGTCAGCACCGTGAGCCCGGGACCGAAATCCAGGTCGAGCGCCTCAACAAGGACGATGTCGCGGATGGACAGGCCGGTCAGCATGTCCTGCTTCTAGAAGATTCGAGCGCTCGCCGCCTCAGCCCGGAATCAACCGGCGCAGCCAGCCTTCTTCTTCGGGCTGGGTGTCCAGCTGGCCGCCCTCGCGGGTGACCAGTTCGTAGGCGTCCGAATACCAGCGGCTGCCCGGAAAATTGTGGCCCAGAACCGCGGCGTTACGCTCGGCCTCGTCCACCAGACCCAAAGTCAGATAGGCCTCGACCAGACGGTACAGGGCTTCAGGCGTGTGCGACGTGGTCTGATAGGTCTCGATCACCCGGCGGAAGCGGCCGACGGCGGCCAGCGGCTGGTCGCGGCGCAGATAGTAGCGCCCGATCTCCATCTCCTTGCCGGCCAGCTGGTCGTTGACCATGTCGATCTTGACGCGGGCGTCGGTGGCGTAGGTCGTGTTCGGATAGCGGCGCGCGACTTCCGTCAGGGCGTTCAGCGCCTGACCGGTCGCCGCCTGGTCACGGCCCACATCAACGATCTGCTCGAAGTAGCAGATCGCCTTCATGTAATAGGCATACGAGGTCTGCGGGCTCCCCGGGTACAGCTGGATGTATCGGTCCGCCGCCGCGATCGCCTCTTCATAGGCGTTGCGCTGATAGTAGGCATAGACCTGCATCAGGATCGCCCGGCGCGACCAGGGCGAATAGGGGTGCTGGCGTTCGACTTCCTGAAAGAACTGCACCGCCTCGCCATAACGTCCCTCGTCGAGCCGCTCGAGGCCAACCGCATAGAGCACCTCGACCGGGCGCTCCTGATACTGCAGGCGCGGACGGCTGGCGTTCGGACCGGCGCAAGCCGCCAGAACCATGGAAGCCACGCAAACCGCGACGATTCCGACAACACTGCTGCGGAGGGAAGCTGACTTCACCGACAAACCTTTCGAACGCCCCGGGGTCCGGACTCTGTGTCCGGGCTTCTACACGAGGGCGCAAGATGCGCCAAGGATGCCTGCACGGCTGGCGCCGAAACGGACTCGCCTATAGAAGCCGCGCCAGAAAGCGGGCCCTATTGGGCGAAAGGATGGCGCGATGAAACTCCTGGCTGGCAACTCGAACAAGCCGCTGGCGCAAGCCATCGCCCGCGAGTTGGCCGCGCCTCTGACCAATGTTCAGGTCAAGCGTTTCGCCGACAACGAGGTGTTCGCGGTCATCGAGGAGAACGTCCGGGGCGAGGACGTCTTCATCATTCAGTCCACCAGCTATCCGGCCAACGACAATCTGATGGAACTGCTGATCCTCACCGACGCCCTGGTGCGGGCATCAGCGCGGAGGATCACGGCAGTCATGCCCTACTTCGGCTACGCCCGTCAGGACCGCAAGACCGGCGGCCGCACGCCCATCTCGGCCAAGCTGGTCGCCAATCTCATCACCCGCGCCGGCGCCGACCGAGTCCTGACCATGGACCTGCACGCCGGACAGATTCAGGGCTTCTTTGACATCCCCACCGACAATCTGGTGGCCACCCCGGTCCTGGCACAGGATATCCGCGAGAGCTTCGGCCGCGACAGCCTGATGATCGTTTCGCCAGACGTCGGCGGCGTGGTTCGCGCCCGCTCGCTGGCCAGCCGCCTGCACGCCGATCTGGCCATCGTCGACAAACGCCGCCCCAAGGCGGGCGAGAGCGAGGTCATGAACATCATCGGCGATGTCCAGGGCCGCCGCTGCATCCTGTTCGACGATATCGTGGATTCCGGCGGCACCCTGGTGAACGCCGCCAAGGCCCTGATGGAGCATGGCGCGACCGAGGTCTCCGCCTACATTTCGCATGGGGTCCTGTCCGGCCCGGCGGTCCAGCGGATCGAGGGCGGACCGCTCAAGGAGCTGGTCATCACGGACTCGATCGAACAGCCCGACGAGGTCCGGGCCTGCAAGAAAATCCGTTCAGTTTCCGTGGCTCCGCTGATCGGCGAGGCGATCCGTCGCATCGCCAACGAGGAATCTGTCTCCAAACTCTTCGATTAACCACCATTAACCGTCGAACAAGGCTTTCAGGCGCGTTATGATGGTCCGACCCGTCCTTCAAGCGGGTCGCGTGAAAGAGATTATCGGGGACTTGGCATGAAAGCCTTCGCTCGCAACGTCGGCCTGATCAGCGCCCTCAGCCTTACCCTGGCGGCAGCCGCCTGCCAGACGCCTGAGCCGGAAGCGCCGCCCCCGCCGCCGCCGCCGCCACTTCCCGCCGTCGCGCTGAACAGCGACGTGGCCGAGGCCGCGGCGATCTACCTGGCCTATATGCAGGACACCGCCGAGATTTCGGCCAGCTTCTCGGACGGCGCCTCGGTGCGCGGCTCGCTTATCCGCGCTTCGGCCTATGAACCCGCTCAGCTGTCGCGCGGCATGGTGGCCTACGCCGCCGTCGTGGCCCTTCAGTCGCCCGAGTTCGTCAACGGCGTGCGGGGTCTGGCCTCCGATCCCGCGGCCCGCGATGAAATCCTTCGCCGGCTGGTCGCCGACCCCGCCTATGCGGTTGCGCTGCCGGGCGCCCAGAACGCCGCCGGCCTGATCGCCGCCCAGATCCAGGGCCAGGGCCAGGGCGTCTTCGCCGCCGGCTCGGCCGTCAAACAGACCGCCTATGACATCCAACGTCAGCGCTGGTCGGCCCAGCACGTCACGGATCGCGAAGCTCGCCTCGAGCAGGTGCGTGTGCTCGGCGTGACGCCGCTCAACCCCGACTACACGTCCTCCGCCTCGCTCCAGCACGCTGCCGTGACCGGCAGCGGCCTGGCCCTGCCCGCGGCCGAGGCCACTCCGCCCTACACCCAGGCCGTCGTCCGGGGCCTCGCCCTGGCGGCCATCGCCGCCCTCGGCCAGGCCGGCGATGACAACCAGGTAATCACCGACGCCCTGCTCAATGAGCCGGTCAGCGCCGACTGCCTGAACTTCACCCGCCTGATGATTCTCCAGTGCCTGGCCGCCTCGCGTCCGCACTACGAGGAAATCTTCTGTCTCGGTCAGCACCTGATGATGGACACTGGCCAGTGCATCATCGATTCGGCCGGTCCGGTGACCATGCTGCCCCCGCCGGGCGCCCCGCTGCTGACGGCCGACCAGCCCAGCCTGGAGCCGGCCGCAGACGTCGCCTCCGCCGCTTCCGCCGAGGCCCAGACGCCGAACTGAGCCAGCATGGGCGGAGGCTCGCCTTCGCCTGTTGCACCCCCTAAGCGAAGCGTGTAAAGACGCGCGCTCTTGAATTCACGGGTCCCTCGACCCCCGCCGCACGTCTGTGCGGCGGTTTCGTTTTAAAGGCAGCCTCATGGCCGAAGAGATCATCCTGAACGTCGAAGTCCGCGACGGCGTGGGCACGGGCGGCGCCCGTCAGGCCCGCCGCGAAGGCAAGGTCCCGGGCGTGCTGTACGGCGGCGACAAGGCTCCCGTGGCCATCGCCGTGAACGAGCGCGCGTTCCGCAAGTCGCTCTACACCGGCAAGCTGCTGGGCCACCTGGTAACCCTTAAGTACGGCGACGAGACCCAGCCGGTCATCGCCAAGGACGTGCAGTTCGACCCGGTTTCGGACACGCCCCTGCACTTCGACCTGATGCGCGTCGACGAGAAGGCCCCGGTCAAGATCGCGGTGCCGGTTCACTTCAAGAACCAGGACACCTGCGAAGCCTTCCGTCAGGGCGGTTCGCTGGAAATCGTCCGCCACGACGTCGAGATCATGGTCCGCGCCGACCAGATCCCGGAGGAGCTGGTCGTCGACCTGGCCAAGCACAAGCTGGGCGACACCATCCGCATGTCGGAGATCGAGCTGCCCAAGGGCGCTCACCCGATCATCACCGACCGCGACTTCGTGATCGCCTCGATCAAGGCCTCCTCGGCCGCCAAGGCCGCCGACGAGATCGAGGAAGCAATCGCCGAAGAACAGGCTGAAGCCGCCGCTGAAGCCGCTGCCGAGGGTGGCGAAGCCGCTCCGGAAGCCGAAGCCGGCGAGGAATCCTCGGAAGGCTGATCCGCCTTTCAGGACTGGATTTTCACGGCCTCGCCCGGCACACGGGCGGGGCCGTTTCCTTTTGAGCGTCAGGGTCCGCCACGCCATGCTGATCATCGCCGGCCTCGGCAATCCGGGGCCCAAGTACGAGAACAACCGCCACAACATCGGCTTCATGGCCATCGACGCCATCGCCGACGAATGGCGCTTCGGCCCCGAGAAGGCCGCCTTCCAGGCCAAGGTCCGCGCCGGCGACATCCCCACGCCCCAAGGCCCGGTCAAGGCGCTCCTGATGAAGCCCCAGACCTATATGAACGAAAGCGGCCGTGCGGTCGGCGAGGCCATGCGCTTCTACAAGTCCACACCCGCCGACGTGATCGCCTTCTATGACGAGCTCGATCTGGCCGAAGGCCGGTTCCGCATGAAGACCGGCGGCGGCGCGGCTGGCCACAACGGTGTCCGCTCGCTGGCCGCCCATCTGGGTCCCGACTTCCGCCGCGCCCGCCTGGGGATCGGCCACCCCGGCCAGCGCGAGCTGGTGATGCCCTATGTGCTGGGCGACTTTTACAAGGTCGAACTGCCCTGGCGTGACGCCCTGCTGGAGGCCTGCGCCCGCGCCCTGCCCTTTGCCGCGGCTGGCGACGACGAACGCTATCAGGCCGAGGTCATGCGCCTGGCCCCCTCGCCCAAGTCCGATCCGCGCAAGGCCGCCCGCGAGGACTAGGCTAGCTCAGGGCTCGCAAGCCGGCCCTGAGAGGATCGCCCTGGCCTGACAGCGTCTCTTCCAGAGCCGCGTGTTCCGACATCCAGATCGGTGTCGCCCGAGCTAACAGAGCCCGACCCGCATCGGTGAGCTCAATACGCCGGCTCCGACGGTCCTGTGCGTCCGCCGTGACCTCGACCAGGCCGCCCCGCTGGAGCGGCTTCAGGTTGGCGGTCACCGTCGAGCGATCCATCGCCAGTAGCGACGCGACCGCGCCGATCGTAGGTGGTTCCGGCCGGTTCAAACCGTTCATCAGCGAGAACTGGCCGGAGGTGATCCCCAACGGCCTGAACGCCTCATCGAACCGTCTTCCCAAGGCTCTGGCGGCCCTCTGCGCGTGCAGGCACAGGCAGTGGTCGCGGATGTGCAGCGTCGCGGCGAAGGTAGAATTTGACATACCTATCTCTACGTTGATATCAACGTATATGTCAATCTTGGGAGCCTGCCATGCCGACCGTGACTGCCTTCAAATGGGTCCCGCCCTTCGCTCAGGGTTCGGTGCGCGACATCCGGGTCCGATGGGCCATGGAAGAGGCCGGTATTCCCTATGATGAACAGCTGATCGGCTTTGAGGATCAGTCGACCACCGAATACCGCGCGCTACAGCCCTTCGGACAGGTGCCGGCTTGGCGCGACGACACGGTCGAGATGTTCGAGAGCGGCGCCATCGTCCTCTGGATCGCGCAGAGCTCCGCTGATTTGATGCCCGCCGACGACGCCGGCCGCGCCAACGTCATGACCTGGCTGTTCGCAGCCATGAACTCGGTCGAGCCCTACGTGGCCGAGCTGGCGACCATCGACCTGTTCAATGCGGACAAGCCCTGGGCCCGGGAACGCCGGCCCGAGGTCGAAGCCTTCCTGCGCAAGCGCCTCGGCGACCTCCAGACCGCGCTGGGCGATCGGGACTGGTTCGCCAACGATCGGTTCAGCGCCGCCGACATCCTGATGACCCACGTCCTGCGCGACCTGCGCCACACCGACATCGTCGCCCACTTCCCCGGCCTCAGGGCCTATGTCGAGCGCGCCGAGGCGCGCCCTGCCTTCCAGAAGGCGCTGAACGCCCAGATGCGCCCCTTCCGCCAGGCCGAGGCCGCCAACCCCGAGCTGACGGGCGGCTAGGGCGTTCAGGGCTTTCCCCAGTCCGGACGTCGGCCTAGATAGCCTGCATGACCACCGATACCGCCACCGCCCCCCGCTACGTCATCGAAGGCCGCACAGGCCCATGGGAACTCGTCATGGGTCTGGAGATCCATGCCCAGGTGGCCTCCAAGGCCAAGCTGTTCTCGGGAGCCGCTGTCGGCTTCGGCGCCGGGCCGAACGAGCAGGTGTCGCTGGTCGATGCGGGCTTCCCGGGCATGCTGCCGGTCCTGAACCGCCACTGCGTCGAACAGGCGGTGAAGTCGGGCCTGGGCCTGCGCGCCAAGATCAACACCTTCAGCCAGTTCGACCGGAAGAACTATTTCTACCCCGACCTGCCGACCGGCTATCAGATCAGCCAGCTCTATCACCCCATCGTCGGCGAGGGCGTGGTCGAGGTCGAGCGCGACGACGGCACCTTCTTCGAGGTCGGTATCGAGCGCCTGCATCTGGAGCAGGACGCCGGCAAGCTGATCCACGACCTGTCGCCGACCGAGAGCTACGTCGACCTGAACCGCGCGGGTACGGCCCTGATGGAGATCGTCTCGCGGCCGCATATCCGCACGCCCGACGAGGCCGTCGCCTACGTCAAGAAAATCCGCATGATCCTGATGTACCTGGGCGCCTGCGACGGCGACATGGAGAAGGGCAACCTGCGCGCCGACGTCAACGTCTCGGTCTGCCGCGCCGGCGGCTATGACGCCTTCATGGCCTCGGGCGATTTCAGCCATCTCGGCACGCGCTGCGAGATCAAGAACGTCAACTCGTTCCGCTTCATCAACCAGGCCATCCAGTACGAGGCCCGACGTCAGGTCGAGATTCTCGAGGACGGCGGCAAGGTCATTCAGGAAACCCGCCTGTTCGACCCGGGCAAGGGCGAGACCCGCTCCATGCGCTCCAAGGAAGAGGCCCAGGACTACCGGTATTTCCCGGATCCGGACCTGCTTCCGCTCGAGCTGGAACAGGCCTGGATCGACGAGATCCGCGCCTCGCTCCCCGAACTACCCGACGACAAGCGCCGCCGCTTCATGAGCGAATACGGCCTGTCCCAGTACGACGCCGGCGTCCTGATCTCCGAACAGGCCAAGGCCGACTATTTCGAGGACGCCGCCAAGGGCCGTGACGCCAAGCTGGTGTCCAACTGGGTGACCAACGAGGTCTCCGCCCGCCTCACGGCGGCCGGGCTGGAGTTCGAGGCCAACCCCCTGCCCGCCGCCCACGTCGCCGAACTGGTCGAACTGATCGAGACCAACGTCATCTCCTCGAAGATCGCCAAGGAGGTGTTCGACCACGTCTGGAACGGCGAGGGATCTCCCTCCGAGGTCGTCGAGAAGCACGGCCTGAAACAGGTCACCGACACCGGCGCCATCGAAACCGCCATCGACGAGATCATCGCCGCCAACCCGGACAAAGCCGAAGCGGTGAAGGAAAAGCCCCAGGCGCTGGGCTGGTTCGTCGGACAGGTCATGAAAGCCACCGGCGGCAAGGCCAACCCGGCGGCAGTGAACGACATCCTGAAGGCGAAGCTGGGGCTGTAGCCGTGGACTGCGGCTGGTCAGGCGCGGTTATCCATCTGACTGATTGCAGCCGGTGAGCCAGCGGTCACGCTTTCGCCAAGCGGTCGAATCGCGTTGGGCGGCTGCAGCGGCGCTACTCGTGAGTGTCATTGTGACTTCAGCGCTCGCAGCGAACAGTCCTGTCAGTTTGGCGATCAATCTGGCTGTATTCGGTTCGCTAGCGGCCATTCTCGCATTCGTCTTCTGGCGACCATACTGGCGGCGCCCCAGACGCGACGAAGAAGAATGAACCGCCTGGGCACCAGCGGTTCCTGTTGGTGAATGCCCCACGCCCCACACCGTCCAGATCAAGAGCGTCCTGCACCCGGCAAGACCTACCTGCGCGACGCCGACACAAGGGAGGAGGCTAACGCCGCCCTCTTCAGGGTCCTACCGACCGACAAGCCGGGCTTGGCGCCGTTGTCCGCTCCACTCCGGGAGACAGATCAGAGGTGTATTCCGCCACCCATCCTCCCACACCTCGACCGTGTAATCTCATCACTCTAGCCCCTGCCAAACCGCCCCAATCGGCCCCTCCATCCCCGTCGTTTGACCTCGGACTATGATCGTCGAGAGCATGGACTGAACTTCCCGTCCGGCCTTGCGGTCTTTGACATTCCAGCCTCACGCCCGCCGCGCCTCAGCGGCTCGCGCACCTCGCCCCAAGGGGCCCCGAACGCCCGTATCCCCGGCATACGCGGGGACCTTTTTCGTCCACCATCTACTCTCGGCCGAGAACCCGGGCGACGTGATCAAGCCTCGGCGGCCACTGCCTTGGTGCCCAGCGGTTCGCAGGCCTGCATCAGCGACAGCGCTTCATCGGCTGAAACGGCTTCGAGGCTCACGCCGACGAGGCGTTCGCGGACCGCCGGCGTTATGCGCGCCTGCGCCATCGACCAGTCGCCAAACACTCGCTCCGTCGCCGGCTCGGATGACAGGACCTCGATGTCCCTATGCCGGGTGTCACGCTCCAGATCGCGCATCAGCAGGTCGATATGCGCGGCCTGCCCTTCGAGCGCCTGAACGAACCAGCCGTCGCGCGCCAGAAGCATGCCCGTGAGGGAGCGTCGCGGATTGTTTCGCCTTGATACGCCAAGGATCTCGGACAAGGCCAGCAGGTCCATCACCTCAGGCGAAGTCGCACGACTGCGATAGATCATGCGCGTCAGGGTGATCATCAGAGACTCCGGCAAAATCAAACGCCGGTCCGCCCCGTCAAAAGGCCCGACGGATCCAGATTGCCAGCGCGCACCTTGCCGAACACTTATGGCCAAGCTCGCCGATCTGTCCCACGAAAAAGCCCGCCCGGATCACTCCGGACGGGCTCTGGAGCCTAGCGCTGCCGCTCGTAGCGGCTGCGCGGCGGCGGGGCCGCATTGTATCGGTTCGGATCGTCGATGAAGTAGCCGTCCAGGTGACGGTCCAGCCGGGCGCCGGTCCGCTCCTGCTCGTGGAAGGCGCGGAATTGCAGGCGCTGGCTCTCCTGCCAGTCGCGGAAGTCGCGCTGCTGTTCGCGGTCCCAGCTGCGGTGTGCGCGCTCCCGGTCACGGGCCCAGATTTGCCAGACGCGCACCTCGGCGCGCGTCGCCGCGGCCTCGTCATCGGCCCGAGCCTGAGCCTGGGCTGCGGCCGGGACGGCCATCAGGGCCGCCGTCATCAGCGCTCCGCAGATCATGATCTTGTTCATCAGCCTCTCCCTCCGGGCCAGATCACCAGATGGCTAATTTGCGGCCCTTGCAACTGCAGATTTCGCCCCGCCCGATGAACCCAAGCTGAACGAACGCTGATTTCGGTGTCGTCAGGGCACGAAAAAGCCCACCCGGATCGCTCCGGGCGGGCCTTCTCGACGCCCCTTGGGAAGGTCTAGTCGAGCAGCGACAGGATCACGCCGGTGGCGATCAGGGCCATGACCACCTCGCCCGTATCGGTGCGGTAGTAGCCATATCCGCGCGGCGGCGGGGCGTAGCCATAGCGGCGGTAGTCCGAGACATACCAGCGGCTCCGGTAGTCACGCGGGATCACCGCGCCGCGTTGCCAGCGCCGATGATAGCCATAGGCCTGGCCATACGGCGGGCCCCTGCGGCCGTAACGATCACGATCGCGGCGGTCCCGGTCATAGCGGTCGCGGCCCCGGCGGTCATCGCGGTCCCAGCGGTCCCGGTCATAGCGATCGCGCTCATAACGGTCACGGTCGCGGTCGTGCCAGGACTGGGCCGAGGCGGCCATCGGCGCGGCCGTCATCGTCAGCGCGGCGGCGGCCATAAGAATGGGCTTGAACATCGGGCCTCTCCTCATTGTTGCTCGCGAACCCGGCTTAGACGTCGGCCTTCACCAGGCGGTGATCAATGGTCGATTGCCCTAGATGAACCCCGCCTGAACCAGCCTGTCAGGTCGGGCTCGGGCCCATCGGCCCACAGAGGAAGGCCGGTTTTCCCCAATCGGGCGCCGTCCACGTCAGCTTTTGACGTATTCTCAGGCTAAATCGACAACATGACTGCGACCGCGAGGCGACGCTTCGCTTCCGATCAGATGCGTTTTCCGCTCCTGCGCGACACCGCCCGGGACGCGGCGGCCTTCGTGCGCGGCGAATGCAATCGGGCGGCCACCGAGGCGCTCGCCGCCTGGCCGGACGGGCCGGAGCGGATTTTGGCCCTCGTCGGCCCGTCCCAGTCGGGCAAGTCCCACCTCGCCTCCGTCTGGGCCGAGCGCACGGGCGCCGAGGGCTTTTCCGGCGCCGAGGCGGCGCTCGCAGACATGCCGCGCCTTGAGGGCCGGCCGGTGCTGCTGGACGCCGCCGACGAGGCCGACGACGCGACCCTGTTCCACCTGATGAACCTCGCCCAGTCGCCGGGAGGCGCCCTGCTCATGGTCTCGCGTGAGGCTCCGGGCCGCTGGGACTGCGACCTGCCCGACCTGCGCTCGCGCCTCGACGCGGTGCGCGTCGTGCGCATCGAGCCGCCTGACGATGCGGTGCTCGCCGGCGCCCTGCGCCGCTTCTTCGACGAACGGGCCATCACGCCCGGCGATGAACTGGTCGACTATCTGGTCCGGCGGATCGAGCGCTCCATCCCCGCCGCCCGCGCCGTCGTCGCCCGCCTCGACGCTGAGGCCGGCGGCCGCAAGCTGAACCGGACCCTGGCCCGCGAACTGCTCGAAGCCGACACGGCCGAGCTGTTCTAGCCCGGCTCGCTCCGTCCCCTGACGGCATCGCCTCCCTTCAGGGAATCAGGGCCTTGCAGCGCATGGCGGAAGCGGTCATTAGCGGGCCATGCCCGACGCAGCCGACGCCGCCGCCGCCCTGCCGGAAGCGCCCCCCTCGCGGGCCGAGCCATTCGAGCTCGACGAGGCGCTGCTGGCCGCGCCGGAACGCTTCTTCAACCGCGAACTGTCCTGGCTGGCCTTCAACCAGCGCGTCATGGAAGAGGCCGCCAACCCAAACCATCCCCTGATGGAGCGCCTGCGTTTCCTGTCGATTTCGGCCGCCAACCTGGACGAGTTCTTCATGGTCCGCGTGGCGGGCATCAAGGGCCAGGTCCGCCAGGGCGTCCGCGTCCTGTCTCAGGACGGCCTGAGCCCGCCCGAGACGCTGGAAGCCGTCGACGCCGCCGCCGAACAGCTGATGGAGGACCAGCAAAAGACCTGGAAGAAGCTCCGCCGCGAACTGACCGCCGAGGGCGTCGAGGTCGTGGACGCCGCCCACGTCACCAAGACCGAGCGCGAACGGCTTGAGCCCGAGTTTCTCAGCCAGCTCTTCGCCGTCCTCACGCCGATGGCCATCGACCCGGCCCACCCCTTCCCGTTCCTGCCGAACCTGGGCTTCTCGCTGGCGCTCAAACTGCGCCGCCGCTCGAACGGCCGGGTACTCTATGCGCTGGCTCCTATCCCGACCCAGGTGCGCCGCTTCTGGACCCTGCCCACCGACGGCCGCTCGGCCAAGGGCCGCCGCCGCGTGGTGACCCTCGAGGCGATGGTGATGATGTTCATCGACCATCTCTTCCCCGGCTGCGACGTCGAGGCCTCTGGCGTCTTCCGCCTCATCCGCGACAGCGACATCGAGATCGAGGAAGAGGCCGAGGATCTCGTCCGCGAGTTCGAGAGCCTGCTCAAGCAGCGCCGCCTCGGCGACGTGGTCAAGGTGATGATCGAAAAGGCCATGCCCGAGGATCTGGCCGCCTTCATCGTCGAACAGCTCGACGCCGATCCGCCGGACGTCGACATCATCGACGGCCTGCTGGGTCTGGGCCAGCTTTCGGAGCTGATCCCTTCGGACCGCACCGAGCTGAAGTTCAAGCCCTACGAGCCGCGCTTTCCCGAACGAATCCGGGAGCATGGCGGCGACTGCTTCGCCGCGATCCGGGAGAAGGACATCCTGGTCCATCACCCGTTCGAGAGCTTCGACGTGGTCGTCCAGTTCCTGCGCCAGGCGGCGCGGGATCCGAACGTCATCGCCATCAAGCAGACGCTCTATCGAACCTCGAACGACAGCCCGATCGTCGCCGCCCTGATCGAGGCTGCCGAGAACGGCAAGAACGTCACCGCCCTGGTCGAGATCAAGGCGCGCTTCGACGAGGAGGCCAATCTGCGCTGGGCCCGCGCCATGGAGCGCGCCGGCGTCCACGTCGTCTTCGGCTTCGTCGAGTGGAAGACCCACGCCAAGATCTCGGCCGTGGTCCGCCGCGAGGCCGAGGGTCTGCGCACCTACTGCCACTTCGGCACCGGCAACTACCACCCGGTCACCGCACGGATCTACACTGACCTCAGCCTGTTCACCTGCGACCCGGCCTTCGGCCGCGACGCCGCCAAGGTGTTCAACTTCATCACCGGCTATGCCGAGCCCGACGATCTCGAGCGGCTCAGCGTCTCGCCGCTGAACATGAAGAAGCACCTGCTCAAGCTGATCGAGCGCGAGGCCGAGAACGCCCGCCGCGGCAAGCCCGCCGGCATCTGGGCCAAGATGAACTCCCTGGTTCACCCGCAGATCATCGACGCCCTCTACCGCGCCAGCCAGGCCGGGGTGAAGGTCGACCTGGTCGTGCGCGGGGTCTGCTGTCTCAGACCGGGCGTGAAGGGCCTGTCGGAGAACATCACCGTCAAGTCGATCGTCGGGCGCTTCCTGGAGCACTCCCGCGTCGCCTGTTTCGCCAACGGCCGCGAACTGCCCAGTGACAAGGCCGAGGTCTTCTTCTCCTCGGCCGACTGGATGCAGCGCAATCTGGACCGCCGGGTCGAGATCATGGTTCCGGTCCTGAACGGCACGGTCCACGACCAGGTCATGGACCAGATCATGCTCGCCAACCTCAAGGACGAAGCCCAGACCTGGCTCCTCACCGAGGACGGTTCCTATTCGCGCATGATCGCAAAATCCGAGGGCAAGATGTTCTCGGCCCACGACTATTTCATGACCAATCCCAGCCTGTCTGGACGCGGCCGCCGCGCCAAGGACCGGCCAAAGGCCATCCGCTATGACCGACGGTCGTGACGTCCCGCCGCGCGAGGCGGCTGTCATCGACATCGGCTCCAACTCGGTGCGCCTGGTGGTCTACGGCGTCGACGGCCGGGCCATCTGGACGGGCTACAACGAGAAGGTCCTCGCCGGCCTCGGCCGCGAGGTCGCCTCGACCGGCCGGCTCTCCACCGAGGGCAGTGACGCCGCCGTCGACGCCATCCGCCGCTTCTCGGTGCTGATGGCCTCCCTGCCCCTGTCCGAGCGGCACATCGTAGCCACCGCCGCCGTGCGCGAGGCCGAGGACGGCCAGGCCTTCTGCGACCGCGTGGCCGCCGAGACCGGCCTCGTCGTCCGGGTTCTCTCCGGCGAGGAGGAGGCCCGCTACGCAGCCCTCGGCGTCATCGCCGGCAGCCCCGGCGCCGAAGGCGTCGCCGCCGACCTCGGCGGCTCCAGCCTGGAGCTGATCCCTGTCTCGGGCGGACAGGCCGGTCAGGGCGTCACCCTGCCGCTCGGCCCTTTCGCCATGCGCGACATCAAGGGCGATCCGTCCGAGGCCATCGACGCGCGTCTCGAGGCCGCCGGCGACATGAAGGCCCTGACGCTCCACGCCGTCGGCGGCGCCTGGCGCAGCCTGGCCCTTCTGCACATGCGCCAGCGCGATCATCAGCTCGAGATCGTCCACCAGTACGAGATGACCTCAGGCGACGTCGACGACATCGCCAATCTCCTCGCCCATCAGTCGCGCGCCTCCCTGGAAAAGCTGGCCCGGACCAACAAGGCCCGCGCCGTGACCTTGCCGCACGCCGCGCTGGTCCTGTCGCGCCTGTGCAAACGGCTCTCGGCGAAAACCGTCTCCTTCTCGGCCTATGGCGTGCGCGAAGGCGTCCTGCTCGACAACCTGCCCGAAGATGTCCGCACGCGCGATCCTCTGGTGGCAGGCTGTCGAGCGCTCGGCGACCGCCAGAGCCTGGCGCGTGGTCTGGACCGCGTGGTGCGGACCTGGCTCCAGCCGGTCCTGGGCTCGCTTCAGCCCCACTTCAGCGCCGAGCGTGACACCGTCCTGCTGGCGGCCGCCTCCGCCCTCGCGGACGTCGGTTCGCGCCTGCATCCCGATCACCGAGCCGATGTCGCGTTTGAACAGGTCCTGCGCGCGCCGGTGGCCGGCATCGTCCATGCCGAGCGGGCCTTCCTGGCGGCGGCGGTCCATGCCCGCTACGGCGGCTCCGGCCTGCCCGAGGCCCAGCTGGTCAACCGCCTGATCGGTCGCGTGGGGCTCGAGCGCGCCCGGGTCCACGGCCTGGCCTTGCGTCTGGCCAGCGACCTGTCGGCCCGCTCCGCCGAGTTGCTCGCCTCGACCCGCCTGTCGGTCGAGGACGGCGATCTGGTCTTGCGCGTCGCGCCGTCTCACCCCGACCTGCTGCGCGGCGAGAAGATCCGCAAACGCCTCGGCGCTCTGGCCCAGGCCATGGACCTCTCGGCCAGGCTCGAGGCCTCCGCATGACCCAAGTCCGCAAGACGCCCTGGGGCCTGTTGCAGCTGGCCGCAATCATCGCCGTCTTCTTCGGCGGCTTCATGGTCTGGGGACTGATCGTCTTCGGCCCGCGCGACATTCCCGCGGACGCCCCCGCCTGCCCGCAAGCTGACTGGGACGAGTTGAACGCCCAGAGCGTCGTCTTTGGTCAGTTCGTCAACAGCACCGATCGCGCCGAACGCAACAGCTCAAACGGCGTCCTTGCCCGGGATGGCGACCCGCATGTCCAGTGCCTCGAGATCTTCGCCGACAAGACCTGCAATCTCGCTGGGCCGGCGATCGTTCAGGTCAACCGGCCGGAAGGCCCTCTCGCCATCGTCCTTGAAGCCGGCCAGCACGCGCGCCTGCGCAACAATCCCCGCCAGCCCTTCGTGTGCGGCCTCCTGCCCGAAGGCGCGGGCGGCGAATAGCGAGCCCTGAGACCCGCTTGGCCTACTCAGGCGGCAGCGATCCCTTCGGCGTCCTGCTCCGTCTGGAACTGGGACCAGCCCCAGACCTTGTGCAGCAGCTCGGCGGCATTGACCGGCTTTCCGATACAGTCGTTCATGCCTGCATCGACATACTCAGCCAACTGATCGTCCAGAGTATTGGCCGTGAGGGCGACGATCGGGACCGAGCCAACGGCTCCATCGATCGCGCGGATCCGCCGGGCGCATTCCACCCCGCCCATCACCGGCATCTGGATATCCATCAGGATCACGTCCCACCCGCCTTGCGAGGCGGCGGCCAGTCCCTGCATCCCGTCTTCGGCCGTCTCACAGCGGATTCCCTGAGTGGCCAGAAGCGTCGTGACCAGCACCCGGTTGGAATCGTTATCGTCCACATAGAGCACCACGGGCGTCCGCGCTTCCTCCGATGACGCATCCGGCGTCGCGTCGTTAGGAACAGCGCTGACGCCGGACGCCCCGACCGCTTGCCCGGGACGAATGTCCGGCCCCTGGATCATCTGCTCCACGACCTCCGAAAGGCGGGCTCCGGCGTCGTGGATGCGGGCGACGAAGGCCTTGTGCTCATCCGCCAGCGGCGCGCCGGCCAGTAGGTCAGAAAAGCCCAGCACGGCATTCAGCGGCGTGCGCAGTTCATGCGACATCTCGGTCAGGAAGCGCTGCCGCGCCTCCGACATGGCGGCCTTCTGCTCCGCAGCCGCGCGCGCGGCCTCGGCCTCGATGCGGTCGGTCACGTCCCGCTCGTTCAACAGGATGCTCAGCCCGCCGGTCACCGGATCATGCAGCGGCCGGCAGTCCAGATGATGCCAGCGCTCTCCTCGCAGGGTGGACATGCGAAACACCGCCGCCGTCGCCGCCTCACGCGCGGCGTCAGCGAGGACGGCCCTGCCCTCCTCCGGACGGATGAAGCGGTCGACGAACCCCGCATCCGGTCCATAGGCCGCGAACGAGGCGGGATTTCCGAACAAGCTTCGGCCATCCGGATCGAACAGGCCGACGGGTCCCGAACTATGGCGCAGGGCCTCGACCGCCCGGCGTTCCTCAGGTTCGACATCGACCGGCGCCGCCTCGAACAGTAGGGCCGCGCGTCCGTCAGCCATGGCGACCGTCGAGATCGCTGCGCTCACCGTGACCGGCTTGCCGTTGGGATAGAAGGTCCAGCGTTCCTCCACTTCCGAACCGTCTGCCGTCAGGGCCATGAGCCGTTCGGTTCGGGTGCGCACAGCGGGAGAAAGCTTGGAGAAGTCCCGCGACAACAGCTCGGCCAGGTCGGGCGCGCCCCACAGCACCAGGGCGGCAGGGTTGGCGTAGACCCCGCGGCTTGTCGCCGAGTCGAAGATCCACACCGGCCGGCGAAGGCGGTCCCAGGCGGCCATCGCCGAGGCATCGATGGGACGGTCGGCGTGGCTCATCGGGACAGTATGCACACCGGCGCTGAAGCAAGGCTTAAAGGCTGCGCTTGACCCGGACCGGCCGGCCGTGGCCATAGGCGCGGCCCATGCGTGTCTTGGACTTCGACTTCGACCTGCCCAATGAGCGGATCGCCCTGCGCCCGGCGAGCCCGCGCGACGCCGCGCGGCTTCTCGTGGTCCGTCCCGGCGAAACGCTCGAGAACCGCATCGTCCGCGACCTGCCGGACCTGCTTCAGGCCGGCGACGCCCTGGTCTTCAACGACACGCGCGTGATCCCGGCCCGTCTGTCCGGCGTCCGCTTGCGTGAGGACCTGCCGCCGGTGGCCGTCGAGGCTACGCTGCATCACCGCGACTCCGCCGACGTCTGGTCCGCCTTCATGAAGCCCGGCAAGCGCATCAAGCCGGGCGACCGCATCCGCTTCGGCGCCGCTGATGATGCCGCCTGCGCGCTGGGGCGTCTGGACGCCACCGTGGCCGACAAGGGCGACGACGGCCTGGTGACCTTGCGCTTCGATCTGTCCGGCCCCGCGTTGGATGACGCCATCCGCGGCCTCGGCGTCATGCCGCTTCCGCCCTATATCGCTGCCCAGCGGCCCGAGGATGATCAGGACCGGTCCGACTACCAGACCGTCTTCGCCGAACACGACGGCTCGGTCGCAGCGCCGACCGCCGGGCTTCACTTCACTCCCGACCTGCTCGCGCGTCTCGAGGCGCGTGGCGTCACCACCCACGCGGTCACCCTGCACGTCGGCGCCGGCACCTTCCTGCCGGTCAAGGCCGACGACACCGACGATCACCGCATGCATTCGGAATGGGGCGAGGTGTCAGCCGAAACCGCCGACGCCCTGAACGCCGTCCACGCCCGAGGCGGCCGGGTCGTATCGGTCGGCACCACCTCCCTGCGCCTGCTCGAAAGCGCGACCGGAGAGGACGGCGTCATTCGCCCGTTCCACGGCGACACGGCCATCTTCATCACCCCCGGCTACCGCTTCCGCGCCGTGGACGTGCTGATGACCAACTTCCATCTGCCGAAGTCGACCCTGTTCATGCTCGTTTCGGCCTTCTCCGGCCTCGAAACGATGAAAGCCGCCTACGATCACGCGATCGCAGACGGCTTCCGGTTTTACTCGTACGGAGACGGCAGTCTCCTGTTTCGCAAAGACAGCTAGTTTATCGCCTCGGCGGCGGCGGTCAGTTGCCGCGCGTCTTCCAGGGGCTTGGCGCCCTCGGCGGTGATCAAGGCCGCAGGCGTGCGGGCCGGCTGGACCCCCGCCACTTCGGCCACCGTCGCGATGCTGTCGCCAAAGGCCACGACCGGAAGGCCGGCGGCCAGAGCGCGCTTGGCGGCCTCGCGAACATCGGCCTGATCGCCTGCGCCGTCCGGCGCCACCAGTCCACGCAGCGCGCCGCTGTCCAGGTCGGCCAGGCTGGCGGTGGCCAGGATGGTGATCCCGCCTTCGCTCAGCGGCTCATCGCCAGTCGACAGGGGCGCGAGACCCAGGCCCGCCGCACGAACCGCCTGCTCCGCCTCTTCCAGGGCGCCGAAGTGCGCGCCGCGGCGCATCAGCAGGCCGACGCGAGCGCGTACGGGCGGGCGATTGAAGCCCATGCGGCGACCATTGTTGGGACGGGGAGCGTTGCGATTCTGGCGTTGGGCGTACAAGGGACTTCCTTCGGTTGTTGACGTGCGGCGACAGGCCAAAAGCGCGACGCGCGCCCGCGCGGGAGGCGCGGACGGTCGAGAAATCTGGGTGTCGGATAGCTACTAGGATGGGGAACGCCGGTCGCGGATGCAAGCTTTGCCATAAGACGCCGCCCTTCCCCGCAGGCCCGGTGATGGTGTAGAGCCGCCCGCCCATGACCTTCCCGTTCGACATCTCGGCTACCGACGGCGCGGCCCGCACCGGCGTCCTCAAGACGCCGCGCGGCGACATCCGCACGCCCGCCTTCATGCCCGTGGGCACCGCCGGCACGGTCAAGGCCCTGACGGTCGATCAGGTCAGACAGACCGGCGCCGACATCATCCTGGGCAACACCTATCACCTGATGCTGCGCCCCACGGCCGAGCGGGTGAAGCGGCTGGGCGGCCTGCACAGGTTCATGCGCTGGGACGGCCCGATCCTGACGGATTCCGGCGGCTTCCAGGTCATGAGCCTGTCTGACATCAACAAGGTGACCGAGGACGCCGTCACCTTCGCCAGCCACATCGACGGCTCGCGCCATGTACTGAGCCCCGAGCGTTCCATCGAGATCCAGGCCGATCTTCTCGGCTCTGACATCGTCATGCAGCTCGACGAATGCGTCTCCTGGCCCGCCGAGGAACGGCGCGCGGCCGAGGCCCTTCGCCTGTCAGCCCGCTGGGGCGCGCGCTCCAAGGCCGCTTTCGGCGACCGTGAGGCCCAGACCCTCTTCGGCATCCAGCAGGGCTCGACCTTCGAACACCTGCGCCGGGAATCCACCGACCGCCTGATCGAGATCGGCTTCGGCGGCTACGCCATCGGCGGCCTGGCCGTCGGCGAGGGCCATCAAGCGATGTGCGACACCCTCGACTACGCCGCCCCCATGCTGCCCACCGACCGGCCCCGCTATCTGATGGGCGTCGGCAAGCCGATCGATCTGGTCGAGGCGGTCGCGCGCGGCGTCGACATGTTCGACTGCGTCCTGCCCACCCGTTCAGGCCGCCACGGCCAGGCCTGGACCTGGGACGGGCCGATCAATCTCAAGGGCGCCCGCTTCGCTGAGTTGGACGAACCGCTCGATCCCGACAGCGACTGCCCCGCCAGCCGAGACTATTCAAAGGCCTATCTGCACCACCTCGTGCGCGCCGAGGAGATCCTCGGCCAGGTCCTGCTCAGCTGGCACAATATCGCCTTCTTCCAGACCCTGACCGCAGCCATGCGCTCGGCCATCGCCGAAGGCCGGTTCGAACAGTTTCGCCGCGACTTCCGCGCCCGGCATCTGAAAGACTGAACGGAAGCGGGTTCTGGATCCCCGTCGATCTAGGCGGCAAGCGGTTGAAGTGGCTGAAAACGCCTCTTCAGGCGCGGTGGCTGGCGCCCGGCGTCAGGCGTCAGGCGTCGTCCTAGTCTCTTCGTCGACGGTCTATCCCATCGTTCAGCGATCGATACCGCCGCACGATCGGTCGGCAGTGTGCGAGGTGGACGAGGTGGACGGTGTTTTTACAGTCCGGCCCGTTCGCCTTCAGCGGCCGTTATCCCCAGGGCCAGCGCAGCCCGCCACGGTTCTGTGGCCGGGGCGTGAACCAGCTCGGTGCGGCTGGAGGGGCGCAGTTCTGCCGCATGCCGACGCCCTTCAAAAAGGCCCGGCGCGACCGTCCGGCCTGGATCGCGGCCTGGACCCGGCGGCTGTGCCGCTCGGCGCCCGAAAGCTGCCGCACCCAGCCCCGCAGCGGGATGAAGTCGCTGGTCTCGCTGCGTACCGCGTCCACCGCCGCATCGGCCAGGGCCTCGACAGCCTGTTGACTCAGCCCCGCGCGCGGCGGCGGCGGCTCGTCCTGATCCGGCCCCAGCGCCTCGTTCAGGTGACGCACCTGCAGGGCGATCGCCATGCAGGTCTCCATCCCGTTCTGCGAATAGGGATTGGCCAGCGCCTCGATCAGCACCGGGGGAATCGCATCCTGCCTGAGGTTCAGATCCTCAAGCGGCTGCAGGGCCGCATCGCCCAGACCTCGCCCGAACCGGCCCGCCGTTCCGTTGCTTGCGCAACCAGCCAGGGCCGCCGCAACGGCTGAAAACACAAGGAGACAGGCGACACGCTTCATCCCGCCTTCCTAGCGCAGCGACCGCCCCTCGCGAAGCCTCCGCTTGACCCGGAGCCGCGAATGAATAGAACGCCCCCTCGCGTGCGTCCTTAGCTCAGTTGGTTAGAGCATCTGACTTTTAATCAGAGGGTCCTCGGTTCGAGCCCGAGAGGACGTACCATTTCCTCCTGCCCGGATGGTTGACCCCCGCTTAACCCGGGAGCCCTAGAGTCTGCATCCCAAAGGGGGACGCATGTCGCAGGCCAACAGCTACGCGGTCGTAGGGGATATCCGAGCCAAGGAGCTGAAGACGCGGATCGCGTTGGGCGTGTTCCTGGCCGGCGTCGCCATGCTCCTGACGCCCGGGCCCTTCCCCATCATCTGGTTCGCGGTCATGTGCGCCGCTCAGGTGCTTGATCGCCGCGCCTTCCAGCCGCTGCGCGACGCGCCTGAGCAGCAGCCGTCGCCGCGCCGCAAGGCTGTCTGCATCGCCAGCGCGGCCCTCAACACCGCCATTTACTCGGCCATCTCCGCCTATTGCTGGCTGACCGGCGGCGGCGCGGGCCAGGCCTTCGCCTTCACCGCCATGGCGGGAGGCCTGCTGCACGTCTGCCTTCACATGTACCACGCACGGCCGGTGCTGATCGCCGCCGCCCTGCCCCACGCCCTCTATTTCCTGGGCCTGCCGGTTTACAGCATCGTGACCCACGGCCTGCCCTGGCAGCATGCGATCGCGATCTTCGCGGCCGGCGTCCTGTACCTGGCCCACCTCGCCGTGGCCGTGCGGCAGTCCGCCGCCCACACTGAGGCCCTGAACAAGGCCAATGACGTCGCCCTCGCCGCCCAGCGCACCGCCGAGGCCGCCTCCGCCGCCAAGTCCGACTTCCTGGCCGTCATCAGCCACGAGATCCGCACCCCCATGAATGCGGTCATCTCCGCCGGCCACCTGCTGCGCCGGACCCGCCTGACGCGCGAGCAGGCCGAGCCCGTCGACATGCTCCTCAACGCGGGCGACGTCCTCATGGGCCTGCTGAACGACGTGCTCGATGTGTCCAAGATCGAGGCCGGGAAGATGGTCCTCGACTCGGCCGACTTCGATCTGGAGGACCGGCTCATGGGTCTCGCCCGCCTCTGGGGCGCCAAGGCCGATGAAAAGGGCGTCGAGATGCGCCTGGACCTGTCCGGCGACCTTCCGACGCGCATTCGCACCGACCCGCTCCGGTTCCAGCAGATCGTCGCCAACCTCCTGTCGAACGCCGTGAAGTTCACCGATCGCGGCCACATCACCCTCGCGGGCGGCGTCGAAGGCGACCAACTCTGGTTCGAGGTCCGCGACACCGGCGTAGGCGTGCCCGCCGAAATGGCCGAGCGCCTGTTCGGTCATTTTGAACAGGCCGACGCCGGCACGACCCGCCGCTACGGCGGCACCGGCCTCGGCCTCGCCATCAGCCGCCGCCTCGCCCAGATGATGGGCGGCGAACTGCGGCTCATGTCCCACGACGGCCCCGGTGCGACCTTCCGCTTCGAGACCCCCTGGACCCCGCCGGCGACCCAGGCGGGCGCCGACGCGTCGGTCCTGGCCACCGCCGGCTCCCGAGCCGACGGCGCTCGTCGCCTGCTGGTCGCCGAGGATCACGAGGTGAACCGCCGCATCCTGTCGCTGATGCTCGAGCCGGCCGGCTACGACCTCACCTTCGCCGAGAACGGCCAGATCGCCCTGGATCTGGCCCTCCAGAGCCCCTTCGACGCCATCCTGATGGACATGCAGATGCCGGTGATGGACGGCCTCCAGGCCTCCGGCTTCATCCGCTCGCGCCCCGGACCAAACCAGCAGGCGCCCATTATCGCCCTCACGGCCAACGCCATGGACCACCACCGCGACGCCTGGAAGGTCGTCGGGGTCGCCGACTTCCTGACCAAGCCCATCCAGCCCGAGACCCTGTTCAACGCCCTGTCTTCGGCGGTCGAGGCCTCTCGCTCCGCCCGCGCGGCCTGAGGCCCCGCACCCGGGGGTTTCATGCGCGACCGGATTCGGGCTAGATCGCCTCAACTCCAATCCGGGTGAGACTCATGCGACTCCGTTTGCCTCTCGTGCTCGCTGCATTCGGCTCTGGCCTGGCCCTGAGCGCTTGCGAAATCCAGACCGCCGACAGCTACGAGGCCCCGCCTCCGCCTGAGCCCGTCGAAGCGCCGGCCGCCGAAGACGTCGCCGATGACGCTTCAACTGAGGATACCTCCGAGGATCCGGCCCAGCAGACGGCCCCGCCGCCGTCCGACACCGGCGACATGGGCGACGCGCGTCCCAGCGAGGAAAGCGTCCAGCCCGACAGCGAAACCATCTTCTACTAGGCCATAAGGCCTTCGGAGCTCGCGACATGCGCTGGACCCTGTTCCCGGCCGCCTGCGCGGCCCTGACCCTTTCTGCCTGCCAGCCGTCCGGAGAGGACAACGCTGAATTCACCTCGGGACCGCCCCCGGAAGCCGAACCGGCGGAAGCCTCCGCCAGCGACGCCTCGGGCCAGGCCGAACCGGCTGCGCCGCCTCAGGAAGAGCTCGCCCAGCAGTCCGCCCCGCCCGCCTCCCAGACAGGCGACATGGGCGACGCCCGCTCCTCGCAAGAAAGCGTGGAACCCGATAGCCCCACGATGTTTCAATAGACGGGAGCCTAGTCTGGACACCGTTGGACCAGACTGACGCCTGTTCGAGGGAAGCTGCTTGCAAAACCGCCCGGTGTTTCTTCTCGCCGCAATGACGGCGAGCCTGTGGGCGTCGCAGGCATCGGCCGAGCCGCGCGCGCAGGTCCAGGGCGATCTCGACGAAGGTCTGCGCGAACGCATCGAAACCGCCGTGGGCGACGTCGATGAAGCCCCCGCCAACCGCTTCCAGGCGCGCCGCCGCGCCCAGGCCGCCGCCGAGAACGCCATGGCCGTCCTGCGGTCAGAGGGCTACTACGGCGCCACCATCGAAGACGACGTCCAGGGCGAAAGCCCTCCCGTCCCAATCATCGTCATCACGCCCGGCCCCCGGTTCCTGATTTCGGAACCGGGCGTTGAGTGGATCGCGCCTGAGCCTGACGGCGGCTCCCTGACGGACGCCGTCTCGGTCCTGGAGCTTGAGCCCGGCCAGCCCGGCCGCGCCGCCGATGTGCTCGCCGCTGAGGGCCGCGTGATCGCCCGCCTGGCAGAGCTCGGCTATCCCGACGCCGAAGCGGGCCAGCGACGGGTGGTCGTCGACCACGCCGCCTCGACCCTCCAGCCCACATTCCGCATCATGGCCGGATCGCCGGTTCGCCTCGACGGCGTGATCCTGGAGACCCAGGGCCGCACCAGCCGCGACTGGGTAGAGAATCTCGCGCCCTGGGCTCCCGGCGACCGCTACGAGCCAGAACTGGTCGCCGAGTTGGAGCGCCGCCTGCTAGAGACCAATGTCTATGACAGCGTCTCGATCGCCCTGGCGCCCTCCGACCGGACGACCGAAGACGGTCTGCGCCCGGTCGTGGTCTCGCTCAGCGACCAGCCCCGCCGCGTTCTGGAAGCGGGCGCCGGCTATTCGACTTCGGAAGGCGCGGGCGTCGACGCCGTCTGGACTTGGCGCAATCGCCTGGGCCGCGCCGACACCCTGCGGTTCGATTTCCGTCTCGCCGAGATCGACAGCCGCATCGGCGCCGAACTCAGCCTGCCGCACTGGACCCGGCCGGGCCGAACCCTGGCGGCCAGCATCTATGCGCTGGACGAAGACACCCGCGCCTATGACCGCCGCGTCGCCGGCGCCAGCCTGACGGTGCGCCAACGCGTCCGCGAGACCTCCTACATCTCCCTGGGCGCCGCCGTGGAGGGTGGGTCCTATGGCGAGCTGGACGTCACCGACCTGACCCTGCCCCTGACCCCCATCGAGCGGAACCTGGGCATCCTGACCGTCACGGCTGCGGGCTACATGGACTACTCCGACGACCCACTGGATCCATCCAGAGGATGGCGGATCGGAGCCGAGATCCAACCGACCGCCGTCACGGGCGACGGCTCCTTCGCTTTCCTGCGGGCGACCGCCCAGGCCTCGGTCTATGTCCCCGTCGAGGACGGTGGCCGGACCATCGTCGCTGGCCGGGTCCGGTTCGGGTCCATCTCCGGCGCCTCTGGCAACGACCTGCCTTCGGATAGACGTTTCTACGCCGGCGGCGGCGGTTCGGTGCGCGGCTTCGATTATCAGGGCGTCGGCCCCCAGTTTGAGGACGGCACCCCGGTCGGCGGCTCGTCCCTCTTCGAGGCCAGCCTTGAGGTGCGTCGCCGCAATATCTGGCGCGATCTCGGCGCGGTGGTCTTCCTGGACGCCGGTTCGATCGGGTCCGAGGCCACGCCGGACTTCTCGGACATCCGCTACGCGGTCGGCGCCGGCGTTCGCTACGATCTGCCCTTCGGCCCGATCCGCGCCGACATCGCCATCCCGCTCGACAAGCGCGAGACCGATCCGGACTTCCAGATCTACATCAGTATCGGGCAGGCGTTTTGAGCCGGCGCCGCAAACCTCCCGCGCCACCGCCCGAGGCCGCCGCTCCCGAGCCGGACCAACCGGCCGAAGCCGCCAAGGCGGAACGCAAGCGGCGATCCCTCGCCGGCTGGGCCCTGATAGGCGTGATGGTCCTGGCCGTCCTGGCCGTGGTGCTGGTCGGGGCCGGGCGGCTGGCGGTGCTAACCCCGGCGGGCCGTGAACTGGTCGTCAGCTTTGTCGCGGGCAAGAAGATCGGCCGCTATGGCCGTATCAATGTCGAGGGCCTGTCCGGCGACCTGTGGGACGATTTCACCCTCGAGCGGGTCACGGTCACGGACCGGGACGGGGTCTGGCTGGAAGCCGAGAACGTCCGCGTGGACTGGTCCTACCTCCCGCTGATCCTGCGGCGTTTCCATGCTGACGCCATCGAGGCCGAGGTAATCCGTCTGGTCCGCCGCCCGGTGCCGGAACCGGATATCACCCCGCCGGGCGCCCAGCCCCTGACGGTCGACATCGACCGCATCGCCGCGCGCATCGAATTTCTCGAAGGGTTCTCGGAGGAATACGGGCGCTGGACTCTCGAGGGCGACGCCCTGCTTGAGCGGCGCGGACGCAAGGAGGCCCGCATTGAGGCCGACAGCCTGTCCCGCCCGGGCGACTATCTGCGTCTGAACTTCAACACCGCCGACGACGGCGGATGGCTGGGCGCGACCATCGCCGCCCGAGCCCACGAGGCCGAGGGCGGTCCGATCGCCGGCGCCTTCGGCTATTCCCCCGATCAGCCTTTCGACCTGAACCTGAATGTCCGCCAGGACGCCTTCGACGCCCTGGTGCGGACGGGCGACTACCGGCCGGTTCAGGCGCAGGGCCGCTTCTCGGAGAACGGCGGCCGCGGCTCCGGCTATATCCGCTTTGCGGGCTCCGACCTGCTCGAGCCCTTTGCCCGGCGGCTGGGACCCGAGGTCCGTTTCGGCATCGGCGTCCGCCCTGTTCCCGGCCGCGATCGCCAATACGGTATGGGCTGGCGGGTCGAGGCGGACAATATCGCGGTCGTCGCCACCGGCGCGGTGACATCTGAAGGCGACACGATCGGCGACGGCGTCGCGCTCGACATCTCCACGCCTTCGGTGACCCGGCTGGCCGGGGTCTCGCTCGCCGGTCCCGGCTCGCTGGAGGGTCGCTGGCGTGGCGGCCGCGACCGCTGGACCTTTGCCGGCGACCTCGCGCTGGACCGCACCGACCTCGCCGGCTATTCGCTCCAGCGCCTCTCGGGACCCATCGAGATCGAAGCGCGCGCCGGCGCCTATGCCTTCGAGGGCGATCTGACCGGCCAGGGCGGCTCCGGCTCGGGTTTGCTCGCCTCCCTGATCGGTCCGCGCCCCAGGGCGCTGATCCGAGGGGCGAGGCTGGCGGATTCGAGGATCCTCATCCGCCGCTTCGACCTCGACGGCCAGGGGCTCGACATCACCGCCCAAGGCGTTCGCGGCCTGAACGGCGGCCTCACCCTCGAGGGAGCGGCCCAGGTCACCGACGTCTCGCGTCTGCGCCGTCAGGCGCGCGGGGCCCTGTCGCTGGACTTCAGCGCATCCCAGGCCCGCGCCGGCCCCTGGCTCCTGTCCTTCGATGCCGAGGCCAGCCGCCTTCGTTCTGGCTGGGCCGAACTGGACCGACTGCTCGGCTCCTCGCCCCGCCTCAACGGCTCCGGTCAGTACGGCGAGGGTCGCATCGCCGTGACCCGGGCCGAGCTTTCCGGAGCGGCGGGCCGGATGGGCGCCCGGGGCCTGATCGGCCTGGGCGGCGCCGACATGCGTCTGGCCCTGGACTGGAACGCGCGCGGTCCCTTTGGCGTCGGGCCCGTGGAAATCGGCGGCGCCGCGACCGGTCCGGGCGCCCAGGCCGGGCCCCGGGCCCCCCCGGGGGGGGG
>JAEYWU010000045.1 GCA_023428785.1 Pseudomonadota bacterium | reverse complement strand
GGCCCGCACGATGCGGGCCACCAGGGCATGGCGAACCACGTCGTCGGCCAAGAGTTCGCTCACACCGACGCCCTCGACGTTGCGGAGCAGCCGGATCGCGTGGCCCAGGCCGGAGTCACGGGGATTGAGGAGGTCGACCTGGCTTGGGTCGCCGGTGACCACCATTCGCGCGCCTTCGCCCAGACGGGTCAGGACCATCTTCATCTGCAGCCGCGACGTGTTCTGCGCCTCATCGACGATGACGAAGGCGTGGGCCAACGTGCGCCCGCGCATGAAGGCCAGCGGCGCGACCTCGATCTCGCCCTTGTCGCGACGACGGCGCACCGCATCGGCGCCGATAATCTGGTCCAGCGCCTCCCAAATCGGCGCCAGATAGGGATCGACCTTCTCGTTCAGGTCGCCGGGCAGAAAGCCCAGCCGCTCGCCGGCCTCGACCGCTGGACGGGTGATCACCAGACGGTCCACCTGTCCCTTCATCAGGAGCGTCGCCCCATAGGCCGCCGCCAGGAAGGTCTTGCCGGTCCCCGCCGGACCGACCCCGAATGTCAGGTCGCAGCGCTCGAGCATGTCCAGATAGGCCGCCTGGGCCGCCGTCTTGGGGGCGATCGGGCCCCGGCGGCCGGACACCAGCGACTGGCCGCCCGCGCCGCCCTTGCCTTGCCGCGACAGGCTGAGAGAGGCCCGCACATCGGCCTCGGACAGCTCGACCCCCGCCTCGGCCCGCTCGGCCAGGCTCATGATCGCCCGCTTGGCGTCGGCCCGGTCCTTGGTCGAGCCGGTGATAGAGACCCCGCCTCCTGGGCTCTCGATCAGGACGTGGAAGGCGTCCTCGATCAGGGCGGTGTGACGGCTGTTCGGCCCGGTGACGGCGCGCAGCGCGGCCTCCGACAGGGCCACGAATTCCTCGGCTCGCGCCATCAGGCGTATTCCCGGATCAGCTCGCCGGTCAGGGAGTTCTGCTGGCCCGTGGTGATCCGCACCGGTAAGATCTGGCCGATCAGATGCCGCGCGTCCTCGACGTGGACCGACTGCAGATAGGGCGACCGGCCGATGGCTTGCTGGCGATGGCGACCGGGCTTCTCGAACAGGACATTGAGCGTCTTGCCCGCCTGCGAGGCGTTGAAGCCGGTCTGGAGTTCGAACAGCAGGGCCTGCAAGCGCTTGAGCCGATCCTCGGCGACCTCGTCGGCGACCTGCCCCGGCATCGCGGCGGCGGGCGTGCCCGGCCGGCGCGAATAGCGGAAGGAGAAGGCCGAGGCGTAGCCGACCTCGCGCACGAGGCTCATGGTGTCCTCGAAGTCCTTCTCGGTCTCGCCGGGGAAGCCGACGATGAAATCGCCGGAGATGGCCATGTCGGGGCGCGCAGCGCGGATTTTCTCGATCACCCGCAGATAACTCTCGGCGGAGTGTTTCCGGTTCATCAGCCGCAAAATTCTGTCCGACCCCGACTGCACCGGCAGGTGCAGGTACGGCATCAGGGCCTCGACCTCGGCGTGGGCCACGATCAGGTCCTCGCCCATGTCGTTGGGGTGGCTGGTCGTTTAGCGGATGCGGTCCAGACCGGGGATGTCGGCGATGGCGCGCGCCAGTCTGGCCAGCGTCCAGACGGCTCCATCCGCCCCTGCCCCGTCATAGGCGTTGACGTTCTGACCCAGCAAGGTGACCTCGCGCACGCCCTTGTCGGCCAGGGCGCGGGCCTCTTCCAGGATGGCCTCGACCGGACGGCTCCATTCGGCGCCGCGCGTGTAGGGCACCACGCAGAAGGAACAGAATTTATCGCAGCCCTCCTGCACGGTCAGGAAGGCGGTGACGCCCGTCACGGCCCGGTCGGCCGGCAGGCTGTCGAACTTGGTCTGTGCCTCGAAATCCGCAGCCAGGCGCTCGCCGCGCTGACGCGCCGAGCGGGCCAGAAGCTCGGGGATCTGATGATAGGCCTGGGGTCCGACCACCATGTCGACGGCCGGCTGGCGCAGCATGATCTGCTCGCCCTCGGCCTGGGCGACACAGCCGGCCACCGCGATGGTCGAACGCGGCAGGCCCTGCTCGATCCGCTCGTTCCTGATCGCCTTCAGCCGGCCCAGCTCGGAATAGACCTTCTCGGCCGCCTTCTCGCGGATGTGGCAGGTGTTGAGGATGACGAAATCGGCGTCCTCGGGCCGGTCGGTCGAGGCATAGCCCAGCGGGCGCAGGACATCGGCCATGCGCTCGGAATCATAGACGTTCATCTGGCAACCGTAGGTCTTGATGAACAGACGCTTGGACGGCTGGCCGGTGGGCTGGTCGGACATGCCCGGCGTTATGGGGACGCGCGGAGGCGGAGGCAAGGCGGGCCGTGGGAGCCTCTCGACTTCGGGCGCAAGCTCCGGGATGGTCGCGGCCGCCCGTTCTGCGATCCCCGTCCCATGTCACACCCTCTCGATCGCCCCGCTTGGTCCGCCCTGAACAGCGGCCAGTCGCATCTCGCCGTCGGCGATGCGCGCGCCAAACGCTACGCCGAGGGCTATGCCGTCTTCCTAGCCTCGGCCGACGACAGCGCCGAGAGCCTGAACGCCATGGCAGCGCTCAATCCCGCCGACGGCGGCATGATCCTGATGGAGGCGCGGCCCGCGCCGCTGGCTCCAGCCATGACTGTCGCCGGCGCCCGCGACGGCGTCCAGATGATCTGTTCGACCCTCAATCCCGGCGCCCCCGACCTCGCCTTCGAACCGCTCACCGAGGCCGACGCGCCCGAGATGCTGGCCCTGGCGAGCCTGACGAAGCCCGGCCCCTTCTTCGAAAAGACCCACCGCCTCGGCGACTTCATCGGCGTCAGGCGCGACGGCCGCCTGATCGCCATGGCCGGCGAACGGATGAAGCCTGCGGGTTTCACCGAGGTCTCGGGCGTCTGCACCCACCCGGACGCGCGCGGTCGAGGACTGGCGGCGGGTCTGATGCGCGCCGTCACCGAACGCATTCTCGCGCGCGGCGAACAGGCGTTCCTGCACGCCTACGCCGACAACACCGGCGCGATCGTGCTGTATCAGAGACTGGGTTTCTCGATCCGGACACCGGTCACGGTGATCGCCACGGGCCCGAATCAAGCCTGACCGATGTCCCGCTTCGGGCCGAGGATTTGTCTCGCGGTATCCATGGTGTCCCCGTCCACCTTGTCCCGCGTTTTCTCAGCCTGTTCCCACCCGCTGGAACAGGTGCTCGTAGACGACGACCAGCCCGTCTTCATCCAGCGTCAGCTCCGACTCGAAGCCCTTCGCCACGCCCAGATCGACATAGCGGACCGCCCGGGGTCCGATCCGCTCATAGCGCTGGCGCGACCGCACCACCGACAGGGCTGGTCCATCGACATAGGCCGTATCGAGCGTCAGGGGCGCGCCCGACCCCGCGTCCAGCCTCCGGATCGGCAGGCTGTTGCAGAAGGGCGTGACCGAAAGGTCCGGCTCCTCGGCGCCGTCGAGGTCTGGCCGCCGCTCGCCGTCTACACGCCAGCCGTCCCCGTCCCGCTCGAGATGCAGGCGTCCATGGCCCGCCAGTCCCCATCGTTCGATGGTCAATGCCCGCGCCCGCCAGTCCGGGCCCAGGGTCCACGCGTGATCGATCCGGAAACCGCCTTCATCCACGCACAGTACGGCGCCTCGCGCCTCGACCAGATCGCCCTTGCGCGACAGCGTCAGCCGCTCGAACCCTTCGACGTCGATGCGCCGCCAGAACAGAACCCTCGGCTCCACTTCAGGCCTCCGTGTCGGCCCGTCCGCTCAGAGCCTGTCGAGGAACGCCCGAAAGCGGGTGAGGGCTTCCTGCGTGAGGGTCGCATCGTGACGCATGGGCCCGAAGCCGCCGTCGGTGGACGGCTCGTCGAAGGCGTGGGTGCCGCCAGCGACCCAGACCTCGACCTCCGCCCCACCGCGCGCGACCCGGTCGTGGATGCTGCGGGCGTTGGAAACGCTGGTCAGGTGGTCGTCGCGGGCGATCACGGCGAGGACTGGCGGATTGCGCACCCAGGGCCGCGTCCGGCTCAAGGCGCCGGGACCGACATAGGGATAGAACAGGGCCAGGCCTGCGATCCCGGCCATCGCCGGCGCCGCCGTCTGCGGATCGGCCAGACTGGCTTCGCTTGAGCGCTCCAGCCGCATGGTCATCAGGTCCATCATCGACCAGGACCCGTGGCTCCATCCGGCCATGACCAGACGCGATGCATCCACGTCGGGCCGCTGGGCGACCCCCCAGACCGCCGCCGCCACGTCTCCGGCCCGCTCCGGGCCCCGCAGCAGCACGCCCGTGCAGACCAGGGTCAGGGCCATGGTCCGGTCCCAGCCGCGCGGCGCATAGCTGTCGACCACAAAGGCCCGCCAGCCGGCGTCGACCGCCGCCTGGGCGTACAGCGGCAGGTGCGGCCTCAACCCCCCGCAGCCGTGGAACAGGATCACCGCCGGCCGGGCCACATCATCGCTCGGCCCAAAGGCCGTGACATGCGGCTCAAGCCGCGCCCAGCACTCGGCGACGGTGTCGGTCAATGGCGAAACACCCGCACGCCGGTGAAGGCCATGGCGATGCCCTTCTCGTCAGCGGCGGCGATGACTTCCTCGTCACGGATCGAGCCGCCCGGCTGGATCACGCTGGTGGCCCCTGCGGCGACGGCTTCCAGCAGTCCGTCCGCGAACGGGAAGAAGGCTTCCGACGCACAGGCCGAACCCTCGGCCAGCGAATGGGCCAGCCCCTTGGCCTCGCCCGCCTCGCGCGCTCGGATGGCGGCGATGCGCGCCGAGTCCCGTCGGTTCATCTGACCCGCGCCGATGCCCGCCGTCTGGCCGTCCTTGGCGTAGACGATGGCGTTGGACTTCACATGCTTGGCCACGGTGAAGGCGAACAACATGTCCTCGACTTCCTGCGGCGTCGGCTGGCGCCGGGTGACGATCTTGAGGTCTTCCGGCTTGATCAGGCTGCGGTCGCGCGACTGCACGAGGAAGCCGCCGGCGACCGAACGGAACACCTCGCCCGCCCCATGCGGGTCCGGCAGGCCGTCGGTGATCAGCAGGCGCAGGTTCTTCTTGGCGGCGAAGACGGCGCGCGCCTCGTCGTCCGCGCCCGGCGCGATGACGACCTCGGTGAAGATCTCGGTGATGGCCCGCGCATCGGCCCCGGTCAGCGGCCGGTTGACCGCGATCACCCCGCCGAAGGCCGAGACCGCGTCGCATTCCAGCGCCCGCGCATAGGCCTCGCCGAGATCCTTGCCCACGGCTACTCCGCAGGGATTGGCGTGCTTGACGATGACACAGGCCGGGGCCGTGAACTCCGCCACCAGCTCATAGGCCGCATCGGCGTCGGCGATGTTGTTGTAGCCCAGCTCCTTGCCCTGGACCTGCTCGGCGTGGGCGACGCCGGGGCGCGTCTCGCCGGTTCGGTAGAAGGCGCCGCTCTGGTGCGGGTTTTCGCCATAGCGTAAGGTCTGGGCCAGAGATCCGGCGATGGATTTCCGCGCCGGGGCCGTGTCCTCGACCTGTCCCGCGAACCAGCCGGACACCGCGACATCGTAGGCCGCCGTGCGCGCGAACGCCCGCGCCGCCAGCCGTTTGCGAAGCTCCAGCGAGGTCGCGCCATCGGCCTTGAGCGCCGCCAGCACCTCGTCCAGACCGGCCTTGTCGACGCAGACCGCGACATAGCCGTGGTTCTTGGCCGAGGACCGGATCATGGCCGGGCCTCCGATGTCGATGTTCTCGACCGCCGCCTCGAAACCGCCGCCAGACGCCACCGTTGATTCAAAGGGGTACAGATCAATCCAGGCGATATCGATGCCGCCGATCCCGTGCTCGGTCATGGCCTGGGCATGGCTCGGTTCGTCGCGCACGCCCAAGAGGCCGCCGTGGACCACCGGGTGCAGCGTCTTGACCCGTCCGTCCATCATCTCGGGAAAGCCGGTCAGATCGGCCACGTCCCTGACCGGCAGGCCGGCCTTTTCGATGGCGGCGCGGGTGCCGCCGGTCGAGACCAGTTCCACGCCCAGGGCGCTGAGGGCCTGGGCCGTCTCGATCAGGCCAGTCTTGTCGGACAGTGAAATCAGCGCCCGCTTGGGGGTTACGTGATCGGGCGGGGGCGGAAAGTCGGGAGCGGCCGGCATGGGGGAGGAGACGCCTTGTCGTAGGAGGTGGGCTAGGTCGGGGTGAATTCGGGTTCGAGCGCGGTCAGGCACTTGAGGGTCTGGGCCTCGTCGCGCGCGGCGGCGGCGGCCAGAAGCGACACGAGGTTCGGCTTCAGATCGTCCAGCGTTACACGCGCGGCCCGCGCCGAGAGCACGCCCTCGACGGCGGTGCGGGTCACGTCCTCGGCGGCGTAGAAGATCTCTTCCGTCAGCTTCTCGCCCATCCGAAGCCCGGTGTATTCGATCTTGATGTCCAGGTCGGGTTCATGCCCGGCCAAGCGGATTAGCTGGCGCGCCAGATCGTCGATCCGGACCGCCTCGCCCATGTCCAGCACGAACACCGAGGCGTCGCCCCGCTCGGGCAGGGTCGCGGCCTGGAGCACCAGCTCTGCCGCCTCGCCCACCGTCATGAACCACCGCTCCATGTCCGGATGGGTCACGGTCACCGGTCCGCCACGCGCGATCTGACGCTCGAACAGGGGCACCACCGAGCCGGTCGAGCCGAGCACATTGCCAAAGCGTACGATGGCGGCGCGACTGCCGCCGTTCTGGGCGATGGCCTGGACGACACGCTCCCCGACGCGCTTGGTCGCGCCCATGACATTGGTGGGGTTCACCGCCTTGTCGGTCGAGATGAAGACAAAGGCCTCGGCCGTCTCGCGGGCCAGCTCCATGATGTGGACCACGCCGCCGACATTGGTCAGCACGGCCTCGCACGGATGGGTCTCCATCAGGGGCACGTGTTTCAGCGCCGCCGCATGCAGCACGATCTCGGGCCGGTGCGTTTCAAACACCTGGTCCAGCCGCGCCAGGTCGCGCACGTCCCCCAGCGCCACCGTCCACGGCGTTTTCAGCCCGCTTTCCGCCAGCTGCTGATCGAGCTGGTAGAGATTGAACTCCGAAGAATCGAGCAGAACCAGACGGTCCGGATTCTGTGCGGCCGCGCGGCGCGTAAGCTCCGAACCGATCGTGCCGCCCGCGCCCGTCACCAACACCCGCTTGCCCTCGATCAGGGCGCGGGTCCGCGTCATGTCCAGCGAGCGGGGACGTCGCGCGAGCAGGGACGCTGGGGCCGCATTCATCGGATCAGTGCTCCACGGCCCCGGCGGGCTCCAGCTTCCACCTTATCCGCGATTCCGCATCCGTGCGCACCGATCCCCGCAGCACGATCTGGACGGTGCGTCGGGTCAGGCCGTTCTCGAAACAGGCGCTGGGTTCGATGGCCACGTCCGTGGCGTCCGAGCGGAAGAACCAGCCCCGGCCGGTCTCGCCCCGGATGATGACGCTGCGACGGTCCCGCGCCAGCGACGCCGTGGCGCCGGGCTGAAGGTGGAAGCGCACCGCATAGGGCGCAGCCAGGGGCGCGGCTGATCCCTTGGGGCTGAGGCGCTCCTCACCGCGAACCTCGTCCAGTCGGCAGTCCAGATAGAGCCGCCGCTCGTGCCTCAGGCCGAAGGCCGGGACCCATCCGTCGTGACCGGTCTCGACCAGCACCGCGCCGTCCCCGACCTCGCGACGCACGCTCATATTCATCGCCGGGGTCTCGAGCCGCGGCCCCAGCACCTTTTCCAGCTGTCCCGTCAGAGGCTGACCCGTCGACCCGTCGCCCAGGCTCAGCGTCGAAGCCGCCGGCGTCAGGCGGAACCCCTGCCGGTCCGCCGCGCGCTCGCTCCAGCCCGAGTTGGTGATCAGCCGGTCTCGCCCGCAGACCACCTCGATGGCGCCGGGCTGCGCACAGGCCGACTGGGCGTAGGCCCCCGCCGCCGGGGCCCCCGCGTCCAGCATGATATGCATCAGCTGGCCGTCCAGCCTCTCATACCCGCCAGCCGTCATCCGCTCGGCCCCGGCAGGTGAGCCGGTCTGGTCGTGGGCCCGGGCAGCGGCGATACGAGCCGGATTGGACGCCTCGCCCCCCTGGAAGGCCGCCAATCTGCCGTCGGGGAGGGTCAGAGTCCGCAGGCCCGCCGTCAGCCGGTCGATCGCCCGCCCCAGTTCCTGCGGCGCCTCGTGCCCGATCTGCATCAGGGCGTCGTCCAGCGTCAGGAGATCGAACAGCAGATCCAGGCCTGCTTCGGGATTGCGCGAGGCGTGGGCGCCGTCGGCCAACACAGTCTTGGGCAGCGACCGCTTCAGGCGCGACAGGCCGCGCGCCAGAAGCTGCGATCCGGCCTGACCTGACAGGGCGGCCCCTGCGATGGCGATGGCGGCGGCCTCCTCGGCCGCATGGCCATGATCCCTGGCCAGCCGCGACAGTTGCCGCGCCTGCCGCGCCAGAAGATCCGCAAGCCGCAGGCGATCGGCTTCCGAGGTGGAGGCCGCGATCCGGCG
>JAEYWU010000127.1 GCA_023428785.1 Pseudomonadota bacterium | reverse complement strand
ATCCTCTATGGCGGTTCGGTCAAGCCGTCGAACGCGCAGGAAATCCTGGCCGTGGCGGAAGTCGGCGGAGCGCTGGTCGGCGGTGCCTCGCTAAAGGCTGAGGACTTCCTCGGCATCATCCGGGCGGCCTGACGGTGACGACGGACACCTCCGGCCTGTCCCAGCTCGGCCGCCAGACCGAGGCGCCGCTCAGCCCCGAGACGGCCCAGCTCGAACGCGTGTCGAACCCGCATCCGGACACCCTCTATGTCGCCCGGTTCACGGCGCCGGAGTTCACCAGCCTGTGCCCGGTGACGGGCCAGCCGGACTTCGCCCAACTGGTCATCGACTATGCGCCGGGGCCGTGGCTGGTCGAAAGCAAGAGCCTGAAGCTGTACCTCACCAGCTTCCGCAACCACGGCGCCTTCCACGAGGACTGCACCGTCGCGATCGGCAAGAAGCTCGCCGGCCTGCTGGAACCGACCTGGCTGCGCATCGGCGGCTACTGGTACCCGCGCGGCGGCATCCCGATCGACGTCTTCTGGCAGACCGGCCCGGCGCCGGAGGGGCTTTGGCTGCCCGACCAGGGCGTGCCGACCTATCGCGGGCGGGGGTAGCCTCAGCCATTCCTCATGACTTGCTCATGGCGGACAGCGGCGGCCGTGCCATGCTGGCTCCATGACCACGTCTCAACGCCAAAACGCCCTGCCGCTCGAACGCTGGGGCCGCGACCTACTCGGCCGAGTCCAGAGGCGGGCCGACCGTACATGGCTCGGCCGCCACGCCTTCGAGTTCCTGATGTTCGGCCTCAAGCAGGGGTGGGCCTGCATCTTCGGCGGGGCGATGCTGGCGCTCCTGATGGCGACGGCGGTCTGGTATCCGGAAGAGGCGCCGCTGGCGCGCTACGACTTTCTGGTGATTGGCGCGATCGCGATCCAGGCAGGCATGCTGGCGTTCCGACTGGAGACGCTGGACGAGGCGAAGGTCATCCTGGCCTTCCATGTGGTCGGCACCATCATGGAGCTGTTCAAAACGGCGGCCGGGTCATGGATCTATCCGGAGCCGAGTCTGCTCCGGATCGGTGAGGTGCCGCTGTTCTCGGGCTTCATGTATGCGGCGGTCGGCTCCTACATCGCGCGTATCTGGCGGATCTTCGACATTCGTTTCGACCACTATCCGCCGGTCTGGACGACGGTCGTTCTGGCGGCAGCGATCTACGTCAACTTTTTCGCCCACCACTGGATCTGGGACTACCGCTGGCTGCTGTTCGCTGCCACGGCCCTGCTGTTCTGGCGGACGCGGTTCTACTTCACGCCCGACCGGACGCGGCGCTGGATGCCGGCGCTAGTCGGCTTCCTGCTGGTAGCGAGCTTCATCTGGATCGCCGAGAACCTCGGCACATGGGCGCGGGCCTGGATCTATCCGGGGCAGGAAGGCGGCTGGTCGCCTGTCAGCCTCGCCAAGCTGGGAAGCTGGTACCTGCTGATGATCATCTCGGTCGTGCTGGTCAGTCTTGTTCAGAGGCCGCAGGCCGAAGTCAGAGCCAGCTAACGATCGTAGCCATGTCGGGGCGAGGGCGCTCCGCGGGCCCTGCGGCCAAGGCGCCGATGTGGATGAAGCCGGCCACCTGCTCCCCGTCAGCGAGGCCGAGCAACGGACGGGCGGCGGCGTCATAGGCGTACCAGTCAGTGATCCAGCTGGCCGAAAATCCCATGGCGTCGGCGGCGTGCTCCAGGTTCATGCAGACCGCGCCGGCTGACAGGACCTGTTCCCAGGCCGGCACCTTTCCCTCGACCGGGCAGGAGACAACCATGACCGTCACCGGCGGTGCGGCCAGCTTGGCGAGCACCGCCGCGCCCTTGGCGGGATCGGATTGCCGCGCCGCGAGCGGACGCAGGCGTTCGACGAGGTTCGCCTTCGCCGCACCGTCAATGACGACAAAGCGCCAAGGAAAAAGCTTGCCATGATCGGGGGTTCTGGCCGCTATCTCCAGCAAGGTCGAAAGCTGTTCGGGGCTCGGACCAGGCGCGGTCAGGCTTTGCGCGGGCGCAGACCTGCGCTGCCTGAGCCGCTGCAACGCTCCCTCGTCGCGAACGGGGAGGGGAAGAGTGTCGCCAAGGTCGCTCAAAGCTGGATCTGTCCGTCGTCGGGGGTGTCGTCGATCATCGGCCGCAACAAGAACCCTGAATCCAAGGTCCCGATTCGATAGGTCGATTCGAAGTCATAGAGGCGAAGGTCGTCGGCGGTGATGATCTCACCCATCCACTCCGGATCGCCGCTGGTGAAGAGCTGCTGGCAGATCTCGCTCTCCTGATAGGCAGCCATGGATTCCGAAAGAAGCAGGCGCACCATCAGTCCGGCCTCGACCGACGGACGGCCGCCGACGGTCGCCTCGATGTTCAGTTCGTCCGTCGAGCCTGAGCTGCACAGCCGGCCGTCCTGCAGCGTCACGCGATCCGCGATGGTCACCTGGATGGTCGGGTTCTGGCTGAGAACGAACATCCCGGCCGAAATCAGCGAGCCGTCTTCCTCACGCCGCAACATGTACAACGTCTCGCAGTCGCGGGTCTCGTCGCTCCAGTTCTCGCACCAGACGGCCTGGCGATCGGCGAGGGCGAGCACCTCCTGATCGTTCAGCGGACGCTCCTGGGCGAGGGCCGCCGCCGGCAAGACGGCCACGGCGCCGGAGAGGGCGGTGGAGAAGGCAAGGGCTCGCATCATGGGACCAACTTAGGAAGGACGCCCCAAGCTCGCCAGCCAAATCCGGCCTTCGCAAGGCGTGCCATTGCCCCACGGCGCCCGAAGCCTCATCTTGAGGCCGAGCAAAGGAGCCTGCCATGTCCGCGGCGCTGAAACCCGTCGAGACCGAACAGACCCTGTGGAGCCGTCTGCGCGCCGAGGCCGCCGCCTCCGCCGAGGCCGAGCCCACGCTCGGCAGCCTGCTTCACGCGGTGATCCTTTCCCACGCCGACCTGGCCGGCGCGCTCAGCTTCCAGTTGGCCCGCAAGCTCGGCGACACCGAGGTCGCTCCCATGGCGTGGCGCGAGGTCATCGAGCGGGCCTATGAGGACGACGTCTCGATCGTCGCCGCCGCCGAGGCCGACCTCGCCGCCGTGCTGGAGCGCGACCCTGCCGCCAAACAGGCGCTGCAGCCGTTCCTGTTCTTCAAGGGCTTCCAGTCGCTCCAGGCGTACCGGGTCGGGCACTACCTCTGGAAGGCCGGACGCCAGACCCTGGCCTTCCACCTGCAGAGCCGCGTGTCCGAGCTGTTCCAGGTGGATGTCCATCCGGCCGCCGTGATCGGCAAGGGAGTCTTTTTCGACCACGGCACCGGCATCGTGGTGGGCGAGACCGCGACGATCGGCGACGACGTCTCGATGCTGCACGCCGTCACGCTCGGCGGCACGGGCGCCCAGCGCGGCGACCGCCATCCGAAGATCGGCAAGGGCGTTTTGCTTGGCGCCGGCGCCAAGGTGCTGGGCAATATCCAGATCGGCGACTACGCCAAGGTCGCGTCGGGCTCGGTCGTGCTGAAGGATGTGCCGGCCGGTTGCACCGCCGCAGGCGTGCCGGCCCGCATCGTCAACTGCCCGTCTTGTGAGGATCCCGCGCGCACGATGGATCACACCCTCGCCGATGTGGTCTACGACTTTTCCATCTGACACCCTTGGCCTGACGGGGCGGGGCGACTAGGGTCCGCGCCCGAAATCCAGAAGAGGTCCGACGTGACGGAAGCCGATATCAAGCGCATCGAGATGTATCTCAAGAAGGCCTTCACCAACGGGGCCATCAACGTCAAGCCGCGCAAGCAGAACGACTCGGCCGAGGTCTACATCGGCGACGAGTTCATCGGCGTCGTCTACGAGGACGAGGACGACGACGGCTCCTACACCTTCAACATGGCGATCCTCGGCGAAGACCTGCCCTGATCGACCGCGCATGAAAAAGCCCGCGTCTCCAAGCCGGAGACGCGGGCTTTGTCTTGTCTGGATGGTCTCAGCGCGATCCGAAGATGGCGTCGACGATCTTGGAGAAGAAGCCCTTCTCAGGCTTCGAGTAGCTCGGGGTGGCGCTGGCGGCAGGCGCCGGAGCAGCGGCCGGGGCAGCGGGAGCGGCGGCAGGCTTGGGCGCGGCAGCGGCCTTCGGGGCCGTGGCCTTGGCGGCGGCCTTCGGCTTGGCCGCAGCCTTCGGAGCAGCGGTCTTGGCGGCGGTGGCCTTGGGCGCAGCAGCAGCCTTGGGCTTGGCGGCGGCCTTCGGGGCCGTGGCCTTGGCGGTGGCAGCCTTCGGAGCGGCAGCGGCCTTCGCAGCCGTGGCCTTCACAGCCGTGGCCTTTACAGCGGTCTTCGGCGCGGTCGCCTTGGCGGCGGCTGCCGGCTTGGCGGCGGCCTTGGCCGGAGTGGACTTCGCAGCAGCTGCGGGCTTGGCGGCGGCCTTCGGCGCGGTGGCCTTGGCGGCGGCAGCCGGCTTCGCGGTGGTGGATTTCGCAGCCGCGCTCTTCGTGGCTGCAGGTTTTGTTGCGGCTTTCGCCGGGCTCTTAGCCATTTTCTCGCCGACCCCTGGGAGTGTGTTGTAGATGCGGATCCTGAACCGGCGCACACGCCCCGGTGAATCGCAGCATAACGGTTCTTACGAAATGTCCGAGTCCGCCGTCCAGATAATCGCACGTGGACCCCGCAATTGTGCGGAGGCCGCCGCAGAAGCCATCGACCAGAACATCCTGCTCGAGGGCTCGACCTACTCCATCCTGGAGGAGGACGAGGACCGCGAAGTCTGGCGAATCGACGCCTATCCGACCAGCCGCGAGGAGGCCGATCGCCTGGCCGCTGTCCTGGCCGGCTTTCCGCTGGAGGTCGTAGTCGAGACCCTCATGGATGCTGACTGGATCGCGATGAGCCTGTCGGGCTTGCCGCCGGTGCGGGCCGGGCGGTTCTTCGTCTATGGCGCCCATGACGGCGGCAAGGTGCCCGCCGACACCATCAATCTACGTATCGAGGCCGGAGCCGCCTTCGGCACGGGGCACCACGGAACGACCGTAGGATGCCTGGAGGCGTTTGAGGATGTCCTGGCCGGGGAGGGGGCGCCCACCCGGGTGTTGGATGTCGGGACTGGCACCGGCGTGCTGGGTATCGCTGCGGCACGTACCGGGTCGCAGATCGTCATTGGCACCGACATCGATGAGCCCTCCGTCCGCATCGCCGCCGAGAACGCAGAGATCAACGCGGCCCAGGCGACCTTCGTTGAGGACGGCGACCTGAGCCATGCGACGGTCACGAACGCAGCGCCCTTCGATCTGGCTTTCGCCAACATCCTTGCGCGGCCGTTGATCGAGCTGGCGGCGCCGATCAATTCGCTCCTGAGGCCGGGCGCTCACGCGATCCTGTCGGGCCTGCTGCGCCCGCAGGAGGAGGAGGTTCTGGCCGCCTGGACGCCCTTGGGATTCAGCGTCGAACGCACCATCCATCACGACGCCTGGACGGCCCTGCTTTTGCGCAAAAGGGGTTAACGCCGGAACCCGTAACATCCGGCGCCCGTTTGCCGCCTCAGGCTGAGCAACCGGAGTTGTCGCATGACCGAACACGATCCCCTCTATCAGGAAACCACGCGCACGACCGTGGCGCAGACCGATCCGTATCGTCCGGAAGGACCCGCGCAGGTCCGGACCACGGAAACGACCGTTGCCGGGCGCCAGTCGAACACCGCCTGGTGGATCGCCGGCGTCGTGGCGGTCGCCGCCATTGTAGGGGTGGTCTGGATGGTGGTTTCCACCAACGAGACCCAGCAGGACGCCCTGGTCGCCGAAGCCGACGCCAGCTCAATCCAGGACGCGATCTCTGACGCCCGTCTGCAGGGGCAGCTGGAAGGCGCCCAGGACGGACTGGCCGCGGCTTCGGCCGCCCGGGCTTCTGCTGATCGCGCGGCCGCCGAAGCTGCCGCGGCCCGCGCCGAGGCGTCGCGCAGCGAGCCGCCGGAGGTGGTCATCGTCCAGCCGGCGGCCGAACCCGCTGTGGAGCCTGGCCCTGTAAGCTGATGCCGGCGTCTGCATGACCGCTTGCGATGGTCCTTGGGTCGTGGCTTCCTTGGATCATGATCCGGACCAGCGCTTTCCTCGCGGCGATCGCCAGCCTGTTCCTGACCCTGATTCCTCAGGCCGTGCGGGCGCAGGCGGGTGACACCCTGCACGAATACGCGCTCTGCTACTCCGATGCAGCGCGCTGGTACGAGGCCGCCGCCGCAAACAGCCGGACGCTCCATTCGCTAGACTGGGAGCCGTTCGGGCGCGAGGTGGGCTGGGAAACCTATGCGCCCATGACGCAGCAGGAGATCGGCACGCGATGTGCGCCGTCCACACCCGGCTTCGCCCGCGCCCTGGCGGCCTTTCAGGTCCGCTATGGCTTGCCGGCTGACGGCCGTTTCGGTCCGGCGACCTTTACCGTGCTCAAGGGCGTGTGGCAGGAGCGCCGTCCATTCGTGATGGCGCGGGTGAGGGGAGAATGCCCGCGCGCGCCTGAGCGGCCGGAACTGGCCGAGTTCGACCGCACCGAAGAATCCGTCCAGCGGCCCGGGCGCATGGCCCACGCCGTCGTGATCGACTCCTACCGCCGTATGGTGGCGGACGCCCGGGCCGAGGTGCCGGCGATCGCCGCCGATCCGCTCTTGCTGACGGTCTATTCGACCTATCGCCATCCGGACATCGATGGGGTGCGATGCGAGGATCAGGGCAATTGCGATGGCTTGCGGCGTGCCAGCTGTTCGGCCCACCGGACCGGTTGGGCTCTGGACATCAATGTCGGCGCGGCGCCGGACTACAGCATCGATTCCACAAATGCCTATAACCGCCTGTGGCAGACACGCGGCCCGGCCTATCGTTGGCTGGTCCGTAACGCCCATCGCTATGGCTTCGTGAACTACATCTATGAGCCCTGGCACTGGGAATACATCGGCCCCGAGGCCGACTACGCGCCATGAGCAGCACGTCATCCGGCGGCATGGGCGCCTGGGCGACGCGGCCGCTGACGATCGGGGAGAGGGCGCTCGCGGCTCGCGTCTTCGGAGACGCCCTCCGGCTCGAGACGATTCGCTTCCTCGGTTCGCCGTGGCCGTTCAACCGGGCCTTCGTGGCCGGGCGCTGGTTCGGGCGTGAATGGATTACCTGGCCCGGCGAGTGGCTCTACGCGGACTACGCACAAGAAGGCCTCAAGCGCCGCGCGACCTTCGTCCATGAACTGGTCCACGTCTGGCAGGCTCAGCAGGGCGTCAATCTGGCCTGGGCCAAGATCCGGGCCGGCGACGGGGCCGATGCCTACGGCTATGTCGCCGATGATGATTGCCGCTGGGATGGTCTGAACATCGAGCAGCAGGCCATGGTCGTCGAGCACGCCTACAGACTCAGTGAGGGGGATACGGTCCAGGCCTCTAGGGCCTTCTATCGATCCGTCGCGCCGTTCCCGTGCGCGTTGGGGGACAGCGATTGAGGGCTCGCATTGGCCGCATCTAAAATGCGCCTAAGATATATTATGCGAAATAATAGATATCTGTTCCGGCTCGTTCAGGCGCTGAACGCAGCGCGCCAGCCATCAAATGCGGGTTCCACATTCTCCGGCAACATGCCACTCAGCCGCCGATAATCCAGGTCGATGTGCAGGTTCGTCAGCACCGCGCGTCGCGGCGCCAGTTCCGCGATCCAGGCCAGCGCTTGGTCCACGTGGGCGTGTGTCGGATGTCGCGTCCACCGCAAGGCGTCGATGATCCAGAGGTCCAGACCCCGCAGCGCATCCAGCGCTATACCGTCAAGAGCTGAGACATCACTTGAATAGGCCATGCCGCCAAAGCGGTATCCCACCGAGGCGATCGGCCCGTGATGCTGGCCGAAGGTCAGGGCCGGAATGACGCCGCCGGGCCCGGCCACCTCGATCGCGTCGCCATAGGCGATCACATGCGCATCGCAAATGGCAGGATATCCATATTCCCCTCTGAAAATATACCCAAAACGGGCGTCCAGCGTACCGTTCGTCTCGGCATCCATCCAGACGGGCACGCGCTTTCGGCCCAGGTAGGCGAAGGTCCTGAGATCATCGATGCCGTGGGTCTGGTCGGCATGGTCGTGGGTTAGCAGGACCCCATCGATCCCGGTGATCTCGGCCGCCAGCATCTGCTGTCGCAGATCGGGCGAGGTATCGACCACGACGGTCGTAATTCCGTCCGGGCCATGGCGCCGCACGGCCAGGGAGCATCGACTACGCCGGTTACGCGGATCGCCAGGGTCGCACGCGCCCCAGTCGCCATTGGCCCGAGGCACGCCTCCGGAAGACCCGCATCCCAGGATGATGGCTTCCATCCGGCTCACGGACGCGGAATCCTGTCAAAGAGCGCAAAAAAGGCATCGGTCGTGCGCGCTTCCGCACTCTCTTTGCTCCAGCCCCGGATCTCGGCCAGCTTGTCCAGAACGTGGCCGACATAGGCTGGCTCGTTGCGCCGCCCGCGATGAGGGATCGGCGCAAGATACGGGCAGTCGGTCTCCACGATGATGCGGTCTTCGGGCATGTCCCGGATGACCGCCCTCACCTCTTCCGCCGCCTTGAAGGTGGCGATACCCGAGACCGAAAACCACGCCCCAAGCTCCGCCGCGACCCGGGCCAGCTCCGGCCCAGAGGTGTAGCAATGCATCAGCATTTTGAAAGGCTTGGTTGAATATTCTTCGCGCAGGATCTCGGCCATCACGTCGTCGGCCTCACGCGTATGCACCACTAGGGGCAGTCCGGTCTGGCGGGCCGCCTCGATATGGACCCGAAACACCGCCTGCTGCACATCGCGCGGGGACAGGTCGTAGTGGAAATCCAGACCGCACTCGCCGATGCCGATCACGCGCGGACGCTGCGCCAGGTCCACCAAATCCCGGGCCGTCACCTCCGTGTGGTCCTTGGCCTCATGCGGATGGGCTCCAACCGTGCACCAGATGTCCGGATGGACCATCGCCAGGCTGTGCGTCGCCTCGAAGGTCGAGAGCTTGTCCGAAATCTCGACCATCATTGCCACGCCGGCCGCACGGGCGCGCTCGATGACCGCATCGCGGTCCTCGTCGAACTGGGGAGCGTGCAGATTGACGTGGCTGTCGATGATCATCAGGCGCGAGCCCTGCGGATGTCCGCCAGAGCGGAAAACAACACGTCGGCGCGGTCTAGGTTCAGGCTGGCCGCCTCCGACGGCATGCGGTTCAGCCGGTCCCAGAGGGCGCCCCAGGTCTCGGGACGCTCGCCTTCGGCCCGCTCGCGCGCCGCCTCGGCCAGTCGATCGAAGAAGAGCTCCAGCCGCTGCTGGCCTTCCCCGCCCCGCAGAGTATCGGCAAGGCGGAGCAGTTCGGAATCCTCGGGCGCATCGCCCATGACGACCGCGCGGGCCGTCGCGTCGATCTCGAGCGCGCCCTGATCCGCCAGACGCAGCGCCCGTCCGGGTGAGCCACCGGCCATAAGGGCCAGCATCTGGGCGTCACCGGTCCTAAGGCCCGCCTGACGCTCGAGAAGCCGGGCCACATCCGACGTGTCCCAAGGGCGGAACAGAAGCCGCCGGCACCGTGAGCGGATCGTGACCAGCAGCCTCGCCGGAGAATGGGCGACCAGCAGCAGCACGCCACGCTCCGGAGGCTCCTCAAGTGTCTTCAGCAAGGCGTTGGCGGAGTTCGGATTCAGGTCATCCGCCGCATCAACGATGGCGACCCGATATCGCGCCATGGACGGCGACTTCGAGAAAAATTCCGGCAGAGCGCGCGCTTCCTCGACCGAGATCGATTTGCGTAGGCGCCCGCCCTCCGACTGGCGCTCCAGCACAAGCAGGTCCGGATGGGCGTCCTGCTCGATCAGGCGGCAGACCCGGTCGACCGGATCAGAGCCGAGCGCCCCCCGAGAGGGATCCGGCGCAGCGCCCAGAAGGCGGCGGGCGGCGCGATAGGCGAAGGTTGCCTTCCCCAGTCCCTCCGGCCCGGCCAGCAACCAGGCGTGATGCAGACGCCCTCGCTCCTGCGCCGCCAGAAAGGCCTGCTCCGGCCGATCGTCGTGCAGGGCGTGGTAGGCGGCGCGGGGGCCGGCAGCGTCATCCGTCATGGCCGCAGGTCCAGGCGGGACGACACGGCCGCCCACACCTCGGTTGCGACCTCATCGAGCGTCCCGCCAGCGTCGATCCGGGCGCAGCGAACGGGCTCGGCCTCTGCGATCCGAAGGAAGGCGGCCCGCAGCCGTTCATGGAAGGACAAACCCTTGGACTCGAACCGCGCCTCGAACATATCGCGGCCGAAGGCCCGCTCCAGGCCGACCTCGACCGGCATGTCGAACACGAGCGTGAGGTCGGGCCGGTCCGGTCCGACGACCTCGGTCTCGATCGCCTCGATGAAGCCGGGATCGACCCCGCCGCCAGCGCCCTGATAGGCGCGCGTTGAATCAGAAAATCGGTCGCAGACCACCCACGTCCCGGCCTCAAGCGCCGGACGAATCAGGCGATCCAGGTGATCGGACCGGCCCGCATACATCAGAAGCGTCTCGGCGGTCGGGCTCCAGCGATCCCGGTCGCCCGTGACGAGCAGGTTGCGCAGGGCCTCAGCCCCTTCCGAACCGCCCGGCTCCCGGGTCAGCACGACGGTCAGGCCCGCAGCCTGCAGCCGCTCGACCAGCAGGCGCGCCTGGGTCGACTTTCCAGCCCCCTCCCCGCCTTCGAATGTAATGAACCGTCCGCGCGTCACGGGGCGCACAATGGCGATTCACATCCGGGAGGCAAAGGCCGGATGGTTGATTTTATTGTGCGCGAACGAGGATCGCGTCGAACAGCCCCTGACCGGCCAGGGTCGAGCGCTGGCGCTCGGCTTCCTGACGGCCCGTCCACGGACCGATGAGCACGCGGTACATGCGCTCTCCGCGCACCTCGACGTCCTGGATCGTGGTCCGCCCGCCGCCGAATCGATGACGCAGCGCCTCCGCGTTGTCGCGATTGGCGAAGGTGCCAGCCTGAACGAAATAGGGATCGGTATCGCCGAAAGCGGGCGGGGTTTGCGGCTGACTGGCCTGCGCGGGACGGCTCGGCCGCCCCGTGCCGCCGCCGACGGGCGCAGGCCCGAGCCAACGTACACGAACCTCGGCCAGCCCCTGGGAGCGGACGCCCAGCGCGTCGGCGGCGCCCCTCGAGAGGTCGATAATCCGGTCGCCGACGAAGGGGCCACGGTCGTTGACCCGAACCACGATGCTCTGCCCGGTCTCCAGATTGGTGACCTCCGCCAGCGACGGGAGCGGCAGGGTGGTGTGAGCCGCGCTGAGTCCGTTCATGTCGTAGACCTCGCCGGTCGCCGTCGGGCGACCGTGGAAAGCGTCGCCGTACCAGCTGGCGACACCGACCTGGTCATAGGATTCGTCGATCACCGGCGTGTAGGTGCGCCCGCGCACCACATAAGGCCTAAGGGTTCCGCGGACGTAGGGCGCCGGATCGCGCACCTCGACCGTAGTGCGCGGCGCGTCGCGTCCAACCGGCGCGATCGGACCAACCGTTCCGGCTACCGAACCACACGCCGACAGGCTCGCGGCCAAGCCCGCGCTCACCAGAGCTTTTCGCAACATCGGAACGCCTCCGACCGACAGACGGCGGATATTTTGACGGCGATGTTTTCCGCTTTGGTTAATCGCCCCCTGCCCTGCTAAGGACGGCCGCGAGGACAGGTGGCCGAGTGGTTTAAGGCAGCGGTCTTGAAAACCGCCGTGGGTGAGAGCCCACCGTGGGTTCGAATCCCACCCTGTCCGCCACTCCTAGATCACTCGGGTTCGACAGGCGCGGCTTCCGCAGGCGCAGCGAGCGGCGCCGGCGCCGGCGGAACCGGAGCGGGAAGAAGGACGACAGGAGGAACAGGCTCCGGATCTGGTGCTGTCACAGCCTGCACTTCAGCGACTGGCTCGGCGACCTCTTCCGTTGCTGGACGCGCCGGCGGCGGTGGCGCCTGCGGCGACGGTGCGGATGGAAGATCGGCATCGAGCGGTATGGCTTCCTCGACATCCCCCCCGTTCCAGCCACCCTGCCCGAAGTCAGGCGTCGCATCCTCACACGCGGCCAGCGGCGCGATCAGCGCCAGCGCTGCGATGGCGGCCCTCATCGGCCCCTCCCTTTTCGTTGAGCGCACTAAACGCCTCTCGCTGAACGGCGCCAAGGCTCAATCGCGGAAGCGCTGAATCCTGAGCCGCGGATCGCCGGCCTCCCCCAACGCCAACATCTCGATCCGTTCGGCGGTCACAGCCGACAGCGTAACGCCGAGGTGCTGATGGCCGAAGGCATAGAGGACCCTGCCGCCTGGCAGAACGCCGATCGCCGGGCGATAGTCGGGCAGCGTCGGCCGACAGCCCATCCAGCGGCGCGTGTCGGCGGGAACCTCGAACCCCAGGTCCGCCACCTGCCGTTCAAGTCGTCGCCATTTGCGCGGATCGGGCGGACTGTCGGGTCGGGCGAACTCCACAAAACTGGTCACACGAAGGCCGTCGGCGTGCGGCGCCAGCACCATCGACTGCCCCTCGACGACTGCGGTCGGCAGATGGTCAGGCCAGGCGGAGGGGATCTGGATGGAATAGCCTCGCTCAGCCACCAGCGGCGTGAAGACCCCGAGCCCTTCCATCAGACGCCTCGACCAGACACCGGCTGCGACCAGCACCCGGCCTTCAAGGGTGGCGCCATCATCCAGTCGGACCAGGCCATCGGGAGCCACCGAAGCGACCCGCCGCGCAACCCTGCGACCACCGGCGTCGATGAAGGCTCGCGTCAGGGCGTCTCGCACACGCTGGGGCGAGGTGAGCCTCGCCGTGCCCTCAAATGCGACGCCCCCCATTGGCGGCCGGCCGGGCATCAGTGCTCCATAGGCGGCGAGGTCGTCCTGGCTCAGCGAGCGAAGTCGGCATGAGCCGACATTGGCGTTGTCCCAGGCGAGGCGACGTTTCTCAGTCTCACGCGGATCAAACCACAGGGCGACGTGTCCATCGGCCCGCATGAGATCCGGTACGCCGGCTTGCATAAGCATATCCGACCAGGCTCCAACCGCCCGGCTCATCAGCTCCTCAAGCGCGTGCGTTCCGTCCTCGAACACGCGACCCCGGCTGGCGGCAAGGTAGCGCTTGGCCCATGGGCCCCAGAAGCCGATGTCGCGCAGGCGAAAATCCAGCGGCCCGCCAAGGGCGAAGAGCCGTCCCGGCGCAGCCGTCAGCGTGGCTGCGGATGACAACGGCTCGACCTGTTCGACAGCGATGTGGCCGGCATTGCCGAAAGAAGCCGCGTGCTCGGTCGGACCGGGCTCGATCAGGATGACATCGAACCCTGCGGCCCGCAGGCGGAAGGCTGCCGCCGTTCCGATCATGCCGCCGCCGATCACGATGAAGGTCTCAGGCACGTGCGTCTCTAGGAATCTGCCACGCCGAGCGTATAGGAAATCGGGCCGTACGACGGGAGGAGTCGCCGATGAAATTGTTCGAGCGTGCAAACTGGAAGGGCGTCTATCCGGCGGCCACGACCCAGTTCGCGGACGACCTCTCGGTCGATTTCGACGCCACGCGCGGGGTGCTGGACAACCTGATCCGGGACGGCGTGCACGGTCTGATCTCGCTGGGCACGTGCGGGGAAAATAACTCGCTGGAGCCCGACGAAAAGCGCGCCGTCCTCAAGGCGGCGGTCGAGACGAGCGCGGGGCGCGTACCGGTCGTGGTGGGAGTCTCGGAGTTGACGACCGCGCGGGCGGCCAAGTTCGCCGAAGACGCGGAAGCCATCGGGGCCGATGGCCTGATGGTCCTGCCGGCCATGGTCTATGTGCCGACCGAGGACGAACTGGTCAGCCATTTCCGCACGATTGCTCAGGCCACCCGGCTGCCGATCATGCTCTACAACAACCCGCCGGCGTACCGGGTCTCGATCGGCGTTGGCGCGCTAGAAAAACTGGCCGATTTGCCGAACATCGTGGCGGTCAAGGAATCGGCGCCCGACACTCGGCGCTTCACCGACCTGATAAATGCGTTTGGCGACCGCTATTTCCTGATGGCAGGGCTCGACGATGTGGCGCTGGAAGGCCTGATGCTCGGCGCCGAGGGATGGATTTCGGGGCTCACCTCGGCGTTCCCCCGTGAGTCGGTGGCGCTGTACGACGCATTCGTACGCGGCGACATGGCCACGGCGATCGCCATCTATCGCTGGTTCATGCCCCTGCTGCACCTCGATGCGGAGCATGATCTGGTGCAGTCGATCAAGCTGTCGGAACAGATCATGGGGCGCGGCTCCGAACGCGTTCGCCCGCCCCGTTATCCGCTCACCGGGGCGCGCCGCGCCGAGGTCGAGGCGATGGTGAAGACCGCCACCGATACGCGTCCGAGCCTGCCCAAGGCGGCCTGATGCGCCACGTCTTCACCTGTATCGACGGACATACGGCGGGGAATCCCGTGCGCCTGGTCACGGGCGGCGCGCCGATGCTGAATGGCGCAACCATGGGCGAGCGCCGTCAGGACTTCATGGCCCGTTTCGACTGGATCCGGACCGGCCTGATGTTCGAGCCGCGGGGGCACGATATGATGTCGGGCGGCTTCTTCTATCCGCCGACGGCGCCAGAGGCTGACATCGGCATCCTGTTCATGGAGACCTCCGGCTGCCTGCCCATGTGCGGGCACGGCACGATCGGCATGGTGACCTTCGGGCTGGAACAAGGCCTGATCCAGCCACGCACGCCGGGCCGCTTCAAGGCCGAGGTTCCGGCCGGCGTGATCGAGCTCGAATACGAGATGGACGGCGGCCGGGTCCGCTGGGTCCGCATCACCAATGTGCCAGCCTATCTGGCGATGGAGGGCGTCGCGGTCGATGTCCCCGGCTTCGGCGTTTTGAGCGTCGATATCGCCTATGGCGGCAACTTCTACGCCATCATCGAACCGCAAGGCCCCTATGCGGGACTGGATGACCTGGGCGCGGCGGAGATCATCCGTCTGTCGCGGCTCATCCGGGCCAATCTGCGCGAACAGGTCGAACCGGTGCATCCGCTGGACGACACGATCCGGGGTGTCAGCCATGTCCTTTGGGCCGACCGGCCGCGAAGCGACGACGCGGATGGGCGCAACGCCGTCTTCTATGGCGAGCGCGCGATCGATCGCAGCCCGTGCGGCACAGGCACCTCAGCGAGGCTGGCGCACCTGCACGCCAAGGGGCGGCTGGCGGTCGGCGAGACCTTCGTCCACGAGAGCTACATCGGCAGCCGGTTCGTCGGGCGGGTCGAGGCCGAGACGACGCTGGGCGATCGTCCGGCCATCATTCCGTCCATCCAGGGCTCGGCGATCATGACCGGGCTGAACACCATCTGGATCGACGACGACGATCCGTTCCATGCGGGGTTCACAGTCGTCTGATGAAGCCGGTCGATCAGCTTTCCGAATCCGAAGCGCGCGAGGAGCTGGACCGCCTGTCCGGCGAGCTCGCCCATCATGACGCTCTGTATCATGGGCAGGACGCGCCGGAGATTTCCGATGCGGACTATGACGCCCTCAAGCGCCGGGCGCTGGATATCGAGGACGCGTTCCCGGATCTGACCAGGCCGGAGAGCCCGTCCCAGGTGGTCGGCGCGGCAGGGTCATCGCAGTTCGCGCCGGTGAAGCACGGCGTGCCCATGCTGTCGCTCGACAATGCGTTCGGCGACGAGGAGGTCGCGGAATTCGTCGCCCGGATCCGACGCTTCCTGAAGCTGACCGGGGATGAGCCGGTGGCCTTCGCCGCCGAGCCCAAGATCGACGGCCTGTCGGCCTCGCTGCGATACGAGCAGGGTGTTCTGGTCAGAGGCGCCACGCGAGGCGACGGGCGGACCGGCGAGGATGTGACCGCGAACCTCCGCACGCTCGACGATATTCCCCAGACGCTGGCCGGCTCGGGCTGGCCGGAGGTGATCGAGATCCGGGGCGAGGTTTATGCGCCGAACGACCAGTTCGACGCCTTCAACAAGGCGGCCGAGGAGGCCGGCCAGCGGACCTATGCCAATCCCCGGAACTTCGCGGCAGGTTCGCTTCGGCAGAAGGACCCGACGGTGACGGCCAGGCGGCCGCTGCGCTTCTTCGCCTATGCCTGGGGCGAAACGTCCGCACCGTTCGCCGAGACCCAGTCTGACGCGCTGGCGGCGTTCAGAGCCTGGGGCCTGCCGGTCAATCCGCGCTCGCGGCGGGTCGAGGATGCGGTCGGCCTGCTGGATCTCTATGCCGAGCTGGAGCGGGACCGCGCCACGCTCGGCTATGACATCGACGGGGTCGTCTACAAGGTCGACCGACTGGATTGGCAGGAGCGGCTAGGTTTCGTGGCAAGAAGCCCACGCTGGGCCATCGCGCACAAGTTCCCCGCCCAGCAGGCCCAGACGGTGCTCGAGGGCATCGACATCCAGGTCGGGCGGACAGGGTCTCTGACGCCGGTGGCCCGGCTGCACCCCGTGACCGTCGGCGGGGTCGTGGTTCGCAATGCGACGCTGCACAACGAGGACGAGATCGCCCGCAAGGACGTGCGGATCGGCGATACGGTGCTTCTTCAGCGCGCCGGGGACGTCATTCCGCAGATCGTCAGCGTCGTGGCTGACAAGCGACCTGCAGACAGCGAGCCTTTCGTCTTTCCGACCCACTGCCCGGTGTGTGGGTCGGAGGCCGTTCGGGAAGAAGGTGAGGCCCGGCGACGGTGCACCGGCGGCCTGATCTGTGATGCGCAGTTGGTGGAACGTCTCAAGCATTTCGTAAGCCGTAGGGCCTTCGACATTGAAGGACTTGGCGAAAAGCAGCTCGTCGCGTTCCACGAACGGGGCTGGCTCAAGGAGCCGGCTGACATTTTCCGGCTGGCGCGCGATGAGGCCCGCCTGGGGGAGTTGCTGACGGAGGACGGATACGGCGAGACCAGTGTCCGCAATCTCGTGGCCGGGATCGATGCGCGGCGGACCATCTCGCTGGACCGACTGATCTTCGGCCTGGGGATCCGGGAGATCGGCGAGCAGACTTCGCTTCTTCTGGCGCGTCACTTCGGCAGTTGGGCGACCTTCCATGCCGCAGGGCTGACCGCCAGCGAGGGTGTCCCCTCGTCGGACTGGCAGCAGCTGGCAGAGGGCCACGGGGTTTCAGCGCGAACCCTGTCGGTCCTGGCCGCCGCCGAGGTCGCTGAGAATGATCCGTGGCCCGAGGCCCCAATCGACCAGAAGCTCAGCCTGGCCTTTCCGGGCGTGGCCGCTCCTGCCCGCCGCGCGCTGGCGGCCCTGGCGAATGACTGGACCGGCATCCGGCGGCTGGCGGAGATCGCCCGGACCGAGGGCCCGTCCAAGACGCTCGGCGAAATCGCGGGGGTGTCCGGGGTCGGACCTGTGGCCGCGCGGGCGATCGCCGAGTTCTTCCATGAGCCGCACAACCGGGCCGTGGTCGATGCGCTGGTCGACCAGCTCGACACCATCGAGGACGCCGAGCGGCCCCAGGCTGACAGCCCCGTCAGCGGCAAGACCGTCGTCTTCACCGGGAGCCTCGAGCGTTTCACGCGCGACGAGGCCAAGGCGCGGGCCGAAAGCCTGGGCGCCAAGGTGTCCGGCTCGGTCAGCAAGAAGACGGACTATGTGGTGGCCGGCCCGGGAGCAGGTTCGAAACTCGCCGATGCTCAGAAGCACGGCGTGGCCGTCCTCACGGAGGACGAATGGCTCGCGCTCATCGCGGGCTGAAGGAGAGATGATCATGGCGGTGACCGGCATCGGCGGCCTGTTCTTTCGGGCCAAGGACCCGAAGGCGCTTGGCGAATGGTATCTGACCCATCTGGGCGTCGGGGCACCGGAAGGTGTCTGGATCTGGAACCAGCAGGCGGGGCCTACCGTGTTTCAGCCCTTCAAGGCGGACAGCGACTATTTCCCCGCCGAACAGCAGACGATGCTGAACCTCCGGGTCGAGGGGCTGGACGATCTACTGGCCAGCCTTCGCGGCGCCGGGATCGAGGTGATCACCAAGGAAGAGTGGGACGCCCATCCCGAAATCGGGCGCTTCGCCCGTATCCACGACCCCGAGGGCAATGCCATCGAACTGTGGGAGCCGGGCAAGCCGGCGGACTGAAAAGCACCGTTCACCTCGTCCACCTCGTCCACCTCGTCCACCTTTGGCGTCTGTCTGCGGACAGACCGACACAGACGCCATGGACGCCATGAGCGCGCTGCGAGACGCGACTGCGGGAGCCACGCCTGAACGGCGGGTCCTGTGCGCATGACGATGTCAAAGACCGGCCGACAGCCTAGCCGGGCGCCCGATGGCGGGGATGGAGGCAAGCAACCCGGTGCGAAAGCCTCGAAAAATCCTCGTCCTGACGCGTCGATCTACGAGCGTTGGCGACGCCGTTCTCGCGTCAGCGGTTGAGAGCACCTTGCCCTGCCGGCGCATAGCGATGGCCCTGGGCGGCGCCTTTCGGGAAGACGGCCTCGATGGCGGCGAAATCCTCGGGCGTGAGGGTGACGTCAACGGCGGCGACGTTCTCTTCCAGAGTCCGCACACGGCGCGTGCCGGGAATCGGCGCGAGATGCGGTCCTTGAGCCAGCACCCAGGCGAGCGCCAGTTGAGCCGGTGTCACCCCCTTGTCGGCTGCGATGGCGCTGACGGCGGCCACGAGGTCGAGGTTCTTCTGGAAGTTCTCGCCGGAGAACCGGGGATTCGTGCGGCGGAAGTCGTCCGGCGCGAGGTCGTCGATCGACTTGATCTCGCCCGACAGGAAACCGCGGCCGAGCGGGCTGTAGGGCACGAAGCCGACGCCGAGCTCCTCGCATGTGGCCAGGATTTCGTCCTCGGGCTCGCGGCTCCAGAGAGAATATTCGGTCTGGAGCGCCGTGATCGGATGGGTGGCGTGGGCCCGGCGCAGGGTTGAGGGCGCGGCCTCGGACAGACCCAGGAAGCGCACCTTGCCCTCGGTCACGAGTTCGGCCATCGCGCCGACCGTCTCCTCGATCGGCGTGTCGGCGTCGACGCGGTGGAGATAGTAGAGGTCGACGTGGTCCATGTTCAGGCGCTTGAGGCTGCCCTCGATGGCCCGGCGCACATTGGCGGGCGATCCGTCGACCTTCAGGGCCGTGCGTTCAGCGTTGTAGCCAATGCCGAACTTGGTCGCGACGAAGGCCTGGTCCCGCTTGCCGGCCAGCGCCTTTCCGAGCTGAATCTCATTGGTGTGGGGGCCGTACATCTCGGCCGTGTCGAAGAAGGTGACGCCCAGATCGAGCGCGTGATGGATGAGGCTCGTCGCCTGATCCTCGTTCAGGCCCTGGCCGTAGAAGGCCGCCATGCCCATGCAGCCCAGACCGATGGCGGAAACCTCGGGACCGGACCGCCCCAGCGTACGCGTCTTCATCACCACCCTCCTGCATATCTGAGCGACGCTCTGGAATTGGGCGCCAGTCGTCGGGCGTTCAAGGCGCCGACAGGGCCCGGATGGTCGGGCTGTTGTCGAGAGCCTGCGCCTCTATCGGATCGGCCTGCAGGCTGAGGTGGGCAAAGATCGGACGACCGCCGGCATTGTCACCGTCCGTCACGGGTCTCAGGCGCCCTGCGTCCTCCATGAGCGGCAGGATGGTCAGGCTGACGCCGTTGATGACATTGCCGCCGATCACCGCCGCTGTCCGCGCCTCGACGTCCACGCGCACGACGATATCGCAGTGGAGCGGCGCCTGTTCGCCCTGTTCTCGTCGCCGGTCAGCCAGTGTGCGATAGCGGCTGCGGCCACGCGCATTGCAGAGCAGATCACCCGGAGCCAAATCGACCTCGCCGAGATCATGGGCGACGTAGGCCGCGCCTGACGCCGCGCCGTCGCGGGCCTCGATCGCCTGATCGATATAGACCCAGTGGGCGATGTCGCGCCGGAACTGGGCTATGTCGCCCAGGCCGGCCTCGCACATGACCCAGCTGACGAAGGCGGCTGACCAGGGCTCGACCCAGTTGGTCTCCCCTTCCCCATCGCGCCATTGACGGTTCTGGCGGCCCACGACCGTTCGGCCGTCGGAGGTGGCGGACCAGTAGCCGCCAATGGAGGCGTCCATGGCAGGGTCGGCCTCCTGTCGACCGGCGCGCAGGCCCAGCCGTCCCAGTCGCGGCGCCTCGAGCTCTGGATTGACGGCATCCGCCACCACGCCCGGCGGCAGGAGCCGGTTCTCGGGTTGGGTGACGTCGAAGGTCTGGAAGCCGAAGACGCCCCACTCCTGGGCGGTGACATCGACGATCCGGCGCCGCGCCCAGGCCGTGGGGCCGACACGGCAACCGGTCTGGACGATCTCCATATGGCCACGCCCGCCGGTGACGCGCTCTGACGGCGCGATCACGTCGAACTGGTCCCTCGGCAGCCGGGGCTGTTCCTGCGCGAGCGCAGGGCCGGCGCAGAGCATGGCGCAAAACGCTAGAGCGGCGCGCACGCCTGCTCCAGCCAGTCGCGGGCCTCGCCCTGCATGAGCGGCCCGACCTTGACCAGGACTTCGGCGTGATAGGCGTCCATCCAGGCGCGCTCGTCCGTGGTCAACAGGTCAACACTGATCAGACGCCGGTCGATGGGGGCCATGGTCAGGGTTTCGAAGCCCAGCATCGGACGATCGCCACCGGGGATGGGTTCGGCGGCGGTGACCACCTGAAGGTTCTCGATGCGGATGCCCCAGTGGCCTTCCTTGTAGAAGCCCGGCTCGTTGGACAGGATCATCCCGGGCAGCAGGGCCTGGGTGTTCGGCATCTTGGCGATACGCTGCGGCCCCTCGTGGACACCCAGATAGCTCCCGACGCCGTGACCGGTGCCGTGGTCGTAGTCGAGACCCGCCATCCAGAGCGGCAGGCGCGCCAGGGCGTCCAGTTGCGAGCCGGTCGTGCCTGCGGGAAAGCGAACCACGGACAGGGCGATGTGGCCCTTCAGGACGCGCGTGAAGCGGTCCTTCTGCTCAGCCGTTGGTTCACCGATGGCCATGGTGCGGGTCACGTCGGTGGTGCCGTCCAGATATTGGCCGCCGCCATCCACCAGCAGGAGGGAGCCCTCCTCCACCCGTCGGATCGTGCGGCGAACGGGCCGGTAGTGCGGCAGGGCCCCGTTCGGACCAGCGCCGGCGATGGTGTCGAAGCTGAGATCCTTGAGCTGCCCGGTGGCCTCGCGGAAGCCTTCCAGGACACGGACCACTTCGGCCTCGTCAGGCAGGCTGTCCTGCGCCTCGGTCGCGACCCAGTGCAGGAAGTTCGACAGGGCGGCGCCGTCGCGGATGTGCGCCTGACGGGCGCCCTCAATCTCGACCTCGTTCTTGGCCGAGCGCGGCAAGGTGCAGGGATCCATGCCGCGCACCACCCGCGCCTTGGCATCGCCGAGGCGATCGAAATACCAGGCCGACGACTGGGCCGGATCGACCATGACGGCCTTGTCGGCGAGGGCGTCGAGCGCGGCCGGCAGGGCCACTGGCGCCTGCAGGGCGACTTCGTTGCCGAGCCAGGCCTGAAGCCCGTCGGTGACCTTGTCGGGGTCGAGGAACAGGCGGGCGTGCCCATCCTTGTCGAGAAGAGCCTGTCCGATCGGCAGGGGCGTGCGAATGACGTCCCCGCCGCGCACATTGAACAGCCAGGCGATCGAGGCAGGAGCGGTCAAGAGCGCGACGTCGGCGCCGGCGGCCGCGACCATCTCGCCGACCCGGCGGCGTTTCGATTCGCTCGATTCGCCGGAGTAGTTCTCCGGATGCGGCACGACGGGAGCCTTGGGCTGGCCGGGACGGTCATTCGCCCAGGCCAGATCGATCGGATTGGTCTCGACCGGCTTGAGGGTGGCTCCTGCCTTGCCGGCGGCGCGCTTCAGATACTCCAGCGATGTCGGGCTGTGCAGGCGCGGATCGTAGCCGATGACGGCGCCCTTGGCCGCGCCCTCGATAAAGGCGGGCGGGCCGCCATCGACCAAGTCCAGATATTCGAAATGAGCCGGGTCGACCTGATCGCGGACCTGAACGGTGTAGCGGCCGTCCGTGAAGATGGCGGCGCGATCCTTGAGGATCACGGCGGCGCCCGCCGAGCCGGTGAACCCCGAGACCCAGGCCAGGCGCTCATTTGCGTCGGGGAGGTATTCGTTCTGGTGCTCGTCCTCGTGCGGGACGATCAGGCCATCCAGGCCCTGGCGTTCAAGTTCGGCTCTCAGACGCGGCAGGTGCTTGCCTGCAAAGGAACGGTCGGCGGCTTCTTCAAAGGACTGGCGCATGCCGATGGATTACGCCCCGCCGTCCGCCAAGGCAAAGGGTCGCGCGACATCCCGTCGCCTCGTGGTGTTGAACCCTTCGCCGTCTCATGGCTTCTATGTCGTACAAGCTACAAGGGAGACACCCGATGAGTGCCCCCATTACCCCCCTGGAAGCCCTAGAAGACCTGGTCGTGCGCCTCGCCGGCTCAGGATTTACCGACGACGCGGGCACACCGTTTGAACAGACCGAAGCCTTCCGGACCGCCATGGCGGTGCTGGACGACCGGCTGCCGGCCGAAGGCAAGAGTTTCGCACCCAGCGAACGCTAGGCCTGAGCGTCTCGGATTTCTCGGGAAGGCGTCGGTGGCTGGGGAACTAGGACTCGAACCTAGAATGACGGTACCAAAAACCGCTGTGTTACCATTACACCATTCCCCAGCAGGACCGGCGCAGCCCCGGCAGGGCCGGGCGAGCGGGCGAGATAGCCGAACCGAACGTCCTATGCAACACGGCAAATGAGGTGCTTGCCGCCGATAAGGCGCCTCGCTATAAGCCCGCTTCCCCGAACGGCGCGGCGCGCCGGGCGGGACAAGTCGGAGTGTGGCTCAGTCTGGTAGAGCACTGCGTTCGGGACGCAGGGGTCGCAGGTTCGAATCCTGCCACTCCGACCATTTTCTTTCCCGCTCAAATCCTCAGCGATGTATGGCTCGCCCATGAGCGCGAGAGCCCTGTTCCCTACGCTGGTCTACGAATCGGACCTCACAGACGGTGCGTCGCTGTCGCGGCTGCGCGACGAGCTGGAGGCGGCGTGCATCGATCTGGCCGAGCAGGATACGGCAGGCCAGGACTGGAGCGAGGCCAACGCCTATCCGGGCTACACCTCCTATGCGTCGCTGGATGACCTGCCGATTCGCCACCCGGCCTTCGGAGACCTGAAGCGGCATCTGGATCGCCATGCGGCGGCCTTTGCACGTGACCTGGATTTCGACCTGGACCGCAAGCCGCGGCTGGATAGTCTGTGGGTGAACCTTCTGGAGCCCGGCGGCGTTCACACCAGCCACATCCATCCGCACAGCATCCTGTCGGGCACGGTCTATGTGAGCGTGCCTGAAGGCGCAGCGTCTCTGAAACTGGAAGACCCGCGCCTGCCGATGATGATGGCCCGGCCCACCCTGCTGGCTTCGGCGGCGGCGGATCGGCAGTCGTTCGTCTATCTGACGCCGGCGCCCGGCAAGGTGCTGATGTGGGAGAGCTGGCTGCGGCACGAGGTGCCGATGAACCGCTCCGAAGAGCTGCGCATATCGATCAGCTTCAACTACCGCTGACGAATCGCGGCAAGCCCCAATCCGGGCCGCCAGCCGCACCAGCTCACGGAATCGTGACGAGGCTATCCGACATGTAGCGGCGGCTGGTTCTGAGTTCAGCCCTACCATGGCGTCGCGTGCTCGGCTTCACGGCTCACGCCGTAACCGCAAGCGACGTGCCCGGATTTTACAGGAGTCCGCGGACCAGCTTGCCGTAGTCTTCCATCAGCCCAAGCGAGAGATCACCCGGCGTGAAGCGATATTCGCCGATCTCGGAGACGGGCGTGACCTCGGCGGCCGTTCCGGTGACGAAGCACTCCGAGAAGTTGGCCAGTTCTTCCGGCAGGATGTCACGAACCACGACCTCAATCCCCCGCGCCTTCGCCATCTCGATGATGGTCTGGCGGGTGATGCCGTCGAGGATGGCGTCGATCTTGGGCGTATGCAGCACGCCGTCCTGGACGAAGAAGACGTTGGCGCCGGTCGCCTCGGCGATATAGCCCCGCCAGTCCAGCATCATGGCGTCGGAGTAGCCGCGCGTCTCGGCGGCCATCTTGGCCATGGTGCAGATCATGTAGAGCCCGGCCGCCTTGGCGGTCGAAGGCGCGGTCTGCGGGTCAGGGCGGCGCCATTTGGCCCACTCGATGCGAATGCCCTTTTTCTTGGTCTCCGGATCGAAATAGCTCGGCCACTCCCAGACAGCGATGGCCACGCGCGTGCGGGTATGGAAGGCGGAAACGCTGACCTGCTCGGGACCGCGGAAGGCGACGGGCCGAACATAGCAGTCCTCCAGCCCCATGCGCTCACAGGTCTCCTTGCAGGCGGCATCGATCTCGGCCACGCTGAACGGAATCTCGAATTCCAGGAGGTTGGCGGAACGGTGCAGGCGTTCGGAATGCTCGGTCAGTTTGAAGATATTGCCGGCGTACATACGTTCGCCTTCGAAGACCGACGAGCCGTAATGCAGGGCGTGAGACAGGACGTGCGTCTTGGCTTCGCGCCACGGCACGAAGTCTCCGTCCATCCAGATCCAGCCATCCCGATCGTCGAAGGGCGCGAAGTCCATTGTTCCTGAGCTCCCGGCTACTGGGCTTCTTGCGGCCCGGCGCGGTTAGACGCGTTGGCGTCCGCCCGGTCAACCCGCGAGGCGCGGCATGACCGAGGCAGGATCGGGGGCCGCCCAGAGGCACCTTCTGGTCGTCGATGACGACGACCGTATCCGCGACCTGCTCAAGCAGTATTTGTCGCGCGCCGGCTTCCGCGTCACGGGCGCCTCGGATGCGGCCGCGGCTCGCCGGCTGACCAGCCTGCTCGACTTCGACCTGATGATCCTCGACGTGATGATGCCCGGCGAGGACGGCTTCTCGTTCGTGAAGTGGCTCCGGGCCCAGCCCGGCCTGGCGAGCGCGCCGGTCCTGATGCTGACAGCGCGCGGCCTGGCGGCGGACCGGATCGAAGGCCTGTCGCTCGGCGCCGATGACTATCTGGCCAAGCCCTTCGAGCCCAAGGAACTGCTTCTGCGGGTCGAGGCCATCCTACGCCGCTCGGGCCCGCCCCAGGGCGTCGACCGCGAGGTGCGTCTGGGCGCCTGCGTCTTTGACATGGAGCGGCTGGAGCTGTCGCGCGACGGCAAGCCTGTCCGACTGACCGAGGCCGAGGCCCAGTTGCTGCGGGCCCTGGCGCTCAGCGCCAATGCGCCGGTCGAGCGGCATGTGCTGGCGTCCTCGGGCGCAGACGCCGCGGGCCGGGCCGTCGACGTGCAGGTCACGCGCCTGCGCCGCAAGATCGAGAGCGACCCGAAGACGCCGCGTTACCTCCAGACCGTGCGAGGCGTCGGCTACATGCTGGCGCCGGACTAGGTCCGGTGGCTAACGCAGCCAAGCTCTGGTCGCGGCTGCTGCGCCGCCGCCTGCCAACCTCCCTGTGGGGCCGGGCCCTGCTGATCATCGTGCTGCCGGTTGCCCTGATGCAGGTCGCGGTGACGTGGGCCTTCTTCGAAGCCCACTGGGAGACGGTGACGGCCCGCCTGTCCGAGGGGCTGGCTGGCGACGTCGCCTGGGTGGTCGAAAGCTATGTGGACGAGCCGACGACCGCCCACCTGAACGAAATCGCCGATCAGGCCGAGCGGACCATGCAGCTGTCGGTCGCGCTCAGGGAAGACAGCCGCCTGCCCACGCGGGCACGGCCCGCCTTCTTCGCCGCGCTGGACCGGTCGATGGAGCGCGCCCTGGACGAACGGCTGGCGCCGCAGCGCTTCTGGTTCGACACGACCCGCTATCCCAACCATGTCGAGATCCAGGTGGAGGTCGAGCGCGGCGTTCTCAGGATCATCGCACCGCGGGAACGCGCCTTTGCGACGCGGGGCCACATCTTCATCCTCTGGCTGGGCGGCGCCACCGTCCTGCTGACGGCGGTAGCCATCCTTTTCATCCGCAATCAGGTCCGGGCCATCGAGCGGTTAGCCGATGCCGCCGAGGCGTTCGGCAAGGGCGAGGAGGACGTCACCTTCAAGCCGCATGGCGCGCGCGAGGTGCGGCGGGCGGCCAGCGCCTTCCTCGACATGCGCGAGCGCATCCAGCGTCATATCGACCAGAGGACCGCGCTGCTCGCTTCGGTCAGCCACGACCTGCGCACGCCCCTCACCCGGCTCAAGCTCGAGCTGGCCCTGGCCGAACCATCGAGCTCCAGCGCCGCCATGGCGGCCGATCTGTCAGAGATGGAGCACATGATCGACGAGTACCTCGCCTTTGCCCAGGGCGAGGCCGGCGAGGCGATCGAATCTATCGATGTCGGCCTGCTGTGCGACACGGCCGCAGCCGATGCGCGCCGCGCCGGCGCCGACATCGAGGTCGAGAGCGAGCCGGGCCTGCGCGCCATGGCCCGACCGGGCGGACTGCGCCGCGTGCTCAGCAACTTGGTCGACAATGCCGCCTCTCATGGCTCGCGGGTGCAGATCACGGCCTCTCGCCGAATCTCCGGCGGTGTTGAAATCGCCGTAGAGGATGACGGGCCCGGCATTCCGCCAGGGTCCTACGAAGAGGCGTTCAAGCCGTTCTCCCGCCTCGACGAATCCCGCAACCAGAACCGCAAGGGCGTCGGCCTGGGCCTGGCGATCGCCCGGGACGTGGTGCGCAGCCATGGTGGCGACGTGGTTCTGGACCGGTCGCCGATGGGCGGTCTCAAGGCTATGATCCACCTTCCCGGCTAGGCCGAGCCGGGGCATTCTGTTCCGGTCATCAAGGAGGCCCTCATGCGCCTGCTGCTCGCCGCCACCCTCGCCCTTTCCATCGCCGGGCCGGCTATGGCCCAGAACGTCACGGTCAGCGCCGGGACCGAACTCGCCGACAAGATTGACGAATACGGCGCCCGCGACGTCGATCGTCTGCTGGCCCGGCTGGACGACCAGGCCGAGGCGGCGCTCGCGCGATCACCCTATGCCGGGGCCCGGCTTGAGCTGGTGGTCGACGACGCCGTTCCCAACCGTCCGACCTTCGAACAGCTGGCGGACCGGCCCGGCCTGTCCATGGACAGCATCGGCATCGGCATCGGCGGGGCCGAGGTGTCAGGCCAGTTGGTCATGCCGGACGGCGCGCGCATTCCCGTGTCTTACCGCTGGTTCGAAACCAGCCTGGCCCACACCTTCGCGGCCGCAACCTGGTCGGACGCGGAGCGGGCCTTTCGCCGGTTTTGCCGGAACCTGGAGGCCGGCCGCTACTGAGCGGCCAGCTCTCGTGAGCGTTTGAGCGCGGCCTGAACCGTCTCTTCGATGAGGGAGGTCAGGGCCGGCTCCAGAACAGCAAGACCCGCCTGGGTCGTGCCGCCCGGTGACGCGACCTCGGCGATGAGCGCGTCGGCGGCCTCCCCCTCCTCCAGCCGGGCCACAGCCCCCTGACAGGTCTTGAGCGCAAGGATCCCGGCCTGTTCGGGCGTGAGGCCGGCCGCCTCGCCCGCCCGCGCCAGGGCGCGCACGAAGGCGTAGGCATAGGCCGCGCCCGAACCGGACACCGCCGTCGCGACGTCGATCAGGTCCTCGCGGTCGACCTGGACCACCTCGCTGATCGGATCGAAGAGTTCACGCGCCCGCGCCGCGTCGCGCGCATCCGCGCTCCAGAGGGTGGCGACGCCCTGCCCGCTCGATACGGCCGTCGTCGGCATGACGCGGACGATGGGATGGCCCGCGAACGCCGAAGCCATGGCCTCGGCGCGCACGCCGGCCATGACGGAGAAAATGACGGAATGCTGGGGAAGCCTGGGCGCGAGCGAGGCAGCCACCTCGCGCCAGCGTGCGGGTTTGACGGCCAGTACGACCCGCTCAATCGCTTCCAGACTGTCTGAATTCCAGACGGCGCCGTCCGAAACGGCGGCCTCGATCACCGGCCTGGATGAGGGCGACTGGATCGCCAGGTCCGGCATCGCCACGGCGCCCGTCGCGCGCCACCCCTTGAGGATGGCGCCGCCCAGACGCCCGCAACCGACCAGGAGGGTCGTCGCAGCCACGGCCTCAGGCCGAGCCGACGGTCTCGAACATGCAGGCGTCCAGGGCCTCGGTCGGGGTCCGGGCGCCACGCAGCAGGAAGTCGAAGGCCGGATGGAAGCGGTCAGCCGTCTCGACCGCAGCATCGATCATGGCCGCCGCCTGGGCCAGCGTCGGGCGCTCACCATCCGGCAGGGACAGGGCGTGACGGAAAACGATCTCGCCGTCCTCGGTCCAGATTTCGAAATGGCCGAGCCAGACCCGCTGATTGATCAGGGCGACCAGCTCATTCAGGGCCGCGCGCTTGGACTTGGTGGCCTTCAGGTCGATGGAGCAGCAGATCTGCAAGCAATCGCCTTCCGGGCGCCAGGCGAACCACAGCTCGTAGTCCTTCCAGGCGCCGGCGATCGAGAAGGCCAGATCACCATCGCCGATGCGGTCAAACGGAAGATTTTCAGCCACCAGCACGTGTTCGACCACATCCAGGGGATCGTGCGGAGCTTCGAATTCTTCAGCCGTCGGCGCGTCCATGCTCGATCCTCTCGGGCGACTCAGCCGCCGCTTGGAAACAGTAGAGGGTTTGTGAGATTCGGCTCAACCGGCTGCGTCCTTGGGGCGAGCAGGCTTCTTCGCCGTTCCCTTCTGCGGGGTTTGTTTGAGCTCGGCGATCTCTGCGCGCAGGGCCGAAACCTCCGCCCGCAGGGCCTCAAGCTCGTCCTTGCGCACCAGATCGAACTCGACCGCAAACTTGTCCGCCTGGGCGCGCATGGCGGCCTTGGCTTCATCCCCGGCTGCCTGGGCCAGACCCATGGCGCCGGTCGTCAGGCGGGCGAACTCATCAAAAAGAGGGCTTTTGGTATGCAAGGGACTCAGGCCTCCGATACAGGACGGTGAGGCCGATATGGTAAATCAGATGTGAATCGGCAAAGTCCGATCCATGACCATCCACAGTCACGCGGCCTGTGGATGGTTCGCTATTCGGCCTTCTTCGACGCTGCCTTCTTGGCTGGCGCTTTCTTGGCGGCGGGTTTCGCCTTGGTGGCCGGCTTGGCCTTCGCGGCGCGCGCTGGCTTTTTGGCCGGGCCTTTCGCGGCCTTGGCGGTCAGCAGGGCCACGGCCTGCTCCATGGTCACATCTTCGGGCGCGACATCCTTGGGCAAGGTCGCATTGACCTTTCCGGACTTCACATAGGGCCCGAACCGGCCCGGCATGACCTGCACGCCCTCACCCGTTTCCGGGTGTGCGCCGAGGTCCTTGAGCGCGCTTGTCGAACCGCCGCCGCCGCGACGGCCGGCTCGCTTCTCGGCGAGCAGGGCCACGGCCCGATTGATGCCGATGTCGAAGACTTCCTGGATATCTCCCAGGTTCGCATAGGTGCCGGCGTGGGACACGAACGGTCCGTAGCGGCCCAGGCCCGCCTGGATGACCTTGCCGTCCTCGGGATGCTGACCGACGTCGCGCGGCAGGCTCAGCAGGCGCAGCGCCTGTTCTAGGTCCAGCGAAGTCGGCGACCAGCCCTTGGGCAGAGACGAGCGCTTGGGCTTGTCGCCTTCAGACGGGGTCTCGACGTACCAGCCGAACCGTCCGTTCTTCAGGCTTACAGGCAGGCCGGTCACGGGATCGACGCCCAGGTCACGGTCGCCCGCAGCCTCGCCCTCGCCGTCCGCGCCGCCAGCCGGCTGGCCGATCGGACGTGTGTATTTGCATTCCGGATAGTTCGAGCAGCCGATGAAGGCGCCGAACCGGCTGGTCTTGAGGCTGAGGCGCCCCTCGTTGCAGCGCGGGCAGAGCCGGGGATCGGATCCATCGGCCTTCTCCGGGAAGATATGCGGGCCGAGCGCCTCGTTCAGATGATCCAGGATGACCGAGGTGCGCAGTTCGCCCGCCGCCTGGGTGGCGCCGTGGAAGTCCGTCCAGAAGCCCCGCAGCAGCACCTTCCAATCGAGATCGCCGGCGGAAACCTCATCCAGCTGCGTCTCGAGGGCGGCGGTGAAATCGTACTCCACCCACTGGCTGAAGAACTGCTCCAGGAAGGCCGTGACGAGCCGCCCCTTGTCCTCCGGCACGAACCGCTGACGGTCCATCCGGACGTACTCGCGATCGCGCAGGGTCGTCAGGGTCGAGGCGTAGGTCGACGGACGACCGATGCCCAGCTCCTCCATCTTCTTGACGAGGCTGGCTTCCGAATAGCGCGGCGGCGGCTCGGTGAAGTGCTGGTCGGCCCGGCTAGCCTCGACCTTGGCGGAGGCGCCTTCGCGCACGGCCGGAAGTCGGCCGCCCTCTTCGTCGTCGGCGTCGTCGCGGCCTTCTTCATAGACGGCCAGATAGCCGTCGAAGGTCACCACCTGACCGGTGGCGCGCAGGCCCGTCTGGCCATCCGCGCTCAGCATCTCGATGGTGGTGCGTTCGACCTTGGCGGACTCCATCTGGCTGGCGGCCATCCGGCGCCAGATCAGGTCGTAGAGGCGGCGCAGGTCGTCATCGAGCCGCAGCGTCTCCGGCCGCCTGGCCAGCGAGGTCGGGCGGATGGCTTCGTGGGCTTCCTGCGCGTTCTTCTGCTTGGACTTGTAGCGGCGGGCCTCCTCCGGGAGGTAGGCGGCGCCGTAATGGCCGCGAATGACGTCGCGCGCCTCGGTCAGGGCCTCGGGCGTCACGTCCACGCCGTCGGTCCGCATATAGGTGATCAGGCCGCCTTCGCCGTCGACGCCTTCGTACAGTTTCTGGGCCGCCTGCATCGTGCGCTGGGCCGAGAAGCCGAGCTTGCGCGCGGCTTCCTGTTGCAGGGTCGAGGTGGTGAAAGGCGGCGCTGGGCTGCGGCGCGCCGGTTTCTTCTCGACCGAACGCACGGTGAAGGTTCCCGCCTCGACGGCCGCCTTCGCGGCAAGGGCGAGGGCTTCGTTGTTCAGGTCGAACTTGGTGAGCTTCTTGCCTTCGTGGGTGACCAGACGCGCGAGGAACGGCGGGCCTTCCGCCGTCACGTCAGCCTCGACAGTCCAGTATTCCTGCGGCCGGAACTTCTCGATCTCGATCTCGCGATCGACGATCAGACGCAGGGCCACCGACTGCACCCGGCCCGCCGAGCGGGCGCCCGGCAACTTGCGCCACAGGACCGGCGAGAGATTGAAACCGACCAGATAGTCCAGGGCGCGGCGGGCGAGGTACGCCTCGACCAGCTCCATGTCGATGTCGCGCGGCTGGCCCATGGCCTCGGTCACCGCGGTCTTGGTGATGGCGTTGAACGTTACTCGCTGGACGGACTTGTCCTTGAGGACGCGCTTCTTGTTCAGCGCCTCCAGCAGATGCCAGCTGATCGCCTCGCCTTCGCGATCCGGGTCGGTGGCAAGGATCAGGCGGTCGGCGGACTTCAGCGCCTCAGCGATTTCCGATAGCCGCTTGGACGCCTTGGGATCGACTTCCCAGTCCATGGCGAAGTCTTCGTCAGGCCGCACGGAGCCGTCCTTGGCCGGCAGGTCACGGATGTGCCCGTAGGAGGCCAGCACCGTGAAGTCGGAACCCAGGTATTTGTTGATGGTCTTGGCCTTGGCCGGGCTCTCGACGACGACGACGTTCATGCGGAAAGGCTGTGCCCCTTCAAAAGGAGCGGGAAAGTGGGGGCCGCTCCGTCCCCTGTCAACAAAGCCGTTGGACATTGCGGCGGCCACAGGCTTCGCCATTGCCATCCGCGTCCGGAACGGTTAAGCCAAGATTCAACCTAAAGGCGAGTTCTTCATGCAAGCCTCCACTGACGCCCAGTCCAAACCCGATCCCGCGCCAATGCGCGAGTACATATCAAGCATGGCCGGCGAACTGGCCGACCTGGCCCGCGCCATCGGCGACCCCCGCCTCGCCCTGGCCCTCGATCTCGCGGCCACCTTCGCCGAGGTGCGCGAACAACGCGGCTAGTCGAAACGGACAACCGTTCCGTCCTCCACCAGCAGGATCTGACCGGTCAGGGACAACTCAAGCAGAACTCCCATCACCGCCCCGGCCGGGGCCCCCGACGCCCGAACCAAATCGTCACGGGGCGTCGGCGTGGGGCCCAGCAAGCCCATGATCCGTTCGACCAGCTCCGGCGAGCCTGCGTCATCCTCGGACGGGCTGTTGAACACCGAGGGCGGCTCCCACAGGCCCCGCGTCGATTCCAAGGCCCGCAGGACGTCGGTCATGCCCTCGCAGAGCGCCGCCCCCTGACGGATCAGATCGTTGGAGCCCTGACACCTCGGATCAAGCGGCGAGCCCGGCACGGCCAGCACCTCCCTGCCCTGCTCCGCCGCCAGGCGCGCCGTGATCAGGGAGCCGGACCGCTTTTCCGCCTCGACCACGACCACGGCCCGCGACAGGCCTGCGATGATCCGGTTACGGCGCGGGAAGTCCCGCGCCTGCGCGCGCTGGCCCACCGGGCTCTCGGATGCGACGCAACCCGACTCGCAGATCTGCTCGTAGAGAGCCGCATTGTCCGGCGGATAGACGTCGTCCACGCCGCCTCCCAGCACCGCGACCGTGCCGGTAGGCAGGCTGCCCAGATGCGCCGCCGCGTCTACGCCGCGCGCCATTCCAGAGACGACCACGAACCCCGCCGCGCCGGCCTCAACCGCCAGTCCCTGGGCGAAACGCTGCCCTGCCGCGGAGGCGACCCGGGCGCCCACGATGGCCAGTCCCTCTGCGGACAGGAGGTCGGCGCGTCCCCGCGCCCACAGGACCGGCGGAGGCGCATCAAGGGCCGCAAGCGACGGCGGGTAGTCGGGATCGCCCAGAACCAGCCAATGGGCGCCGAGCGTTTCGCCGCGAGCGATCTCGGCCTCCGCGGCCTCGACCGAAGCGACCTGGACCGGCGCCCCGCCGGCCCTGCGGCTCAGCGCGGGCAATCGATCGATCGCCTGCAGCGCCGACCCTTCCCGCCGGAGCAGCTCCAGGAAGCTGACCGGCCCGATCCGATCCGTACGCGCCAGCCGAAGCCGGGCGATTCGTTCTTCAGGGGCTAGCGCGGCGCTCAAGCCTTGGCGCCGAACCGGGGCTCCTGCCCCTTGAGCAGCCGGCCGATGTTTTCATGATGCCGGACGTAGATCAGCAGGGCCATGAAGGCGCTGAGCAGGATCATCGGCAGGGAGCCTCCCAGCAGCCAGGCCGCCAGCGGGGCCAGAGCGGCGGCGATCAGGGCCGACAGCGACGAGATGCGGCTCAGGAAGAAGACGACCAGCCAAGTCGCCCCAGCGAACAGGCCGACCGGCCAGGCGGCGGCGAACAGAACGCCGTAGAAGGTCGCGACCCCCTTGCCGCCGCGAAAGCCGAGCCAGACGGGATAAAGGTGCCCGACGAAGGCGGCGCCGCCAGCGATGGCGGCAGGCAGGTCGGACTCGAACAGCGCCCGCGCCACAAGCACGGCCAGCGCCCCTTTGCCGGCATCGAGCACCAGGGTGGCGAGCGCGAGTTCCTTGCGCCCCGTCCGCAGAACATTGGTCGCGCCAATGTTGCCGGATCCGATGGAGCGAACGTCGCCCGCCCCGCCTAGGCGGGTGATGATCAGGCCAAACGGGATCGAGCCCACGAGGTAGGCGCATACAACGGTCAGCGCGATGTTCAGCAGCGTCGCGGCTCCCAGGTCGTACATGGATCCCCCTCCCCTTAAGGTTTAGCAGTCTCGGCAGCGCCCGCAAGCGCCCGCGCCGCGATCGTCCGCCTCAGCCTTCGTCACGCCACACGATACGCCCGCCGGCCACCGTCATCTGGACCCGACCCTGCAGACGCCGTCCGTCGAAGGGCGAGTTCTTGGATCGCGAGATCAGGCGCTCGGCCTGGATCACGACCGGCGCATCGACATCCATCAGCACCAGATCGGCCGGCGCGCCAACGCTGAGGCGGCCCGCATCGGATCGCAGCAGCTCGGCCGGACCGAGGGTCAGGGGCCGCAAGACGTCGATCAGGTCCACGCCGTGCTCGTGATGCAGATTGAGGGACGCCGCCAGCAACGTCTCCAGCCCGACGGCGCCCGGCGCGGCCTCAGCGAACGGAAGGCGTTTGCCCTCGGCCGGCGCCGGCGTGTGCGCCGAGACGATGGCGTCGATGGCCCCGTCACGCACCGCCTCGATGAGCGCCAGGCGATCTTGTTCGGGCCGCAGCGGCGGATCGAGCCGGAAGAAGGTGCGGTAATCGCCGATGTCGAGTTCGTTGAAGCTCAGGTGATTGATCGAGACACTGGCCGCGACCTCCACCCCGCGCGAACGCGCGCGAGCAAGACTCTCAAGGGCGTCGGCAGTCGTGATCTGGTCGATCAGCAACCGCCCCCCCGTCAGCTCGGCCAGCGCCAGATCGCGCTCCAGCATGATGCGCTCGGCGACCGCCGGCACGGACGGCAGGCCCATGCGGCCCGAGAGTTCGCCTTCGGTCGCAGCCGCGCCCTTACCGAGCCAAGGATCCGACGGCCGGTGCGCCACCAGGGCGTCGAAGGTCGAGGCGTAGGCCAGGATCCGCCGCATGACGCGGCTGTCGGCGATGATGTGGTCGGCGTCGGTGAAATAGGCGGCGCCGGCCTCGGCCATGAGGCCCAGTTCGGCAAGCTCCTCGCCCCGCAGGCCTCGCGTGAGGGCGCCGCAGGCCCGGACGTGTACCGATTGGAGATCTCGCCCGCGGCGGGTCAGGAAGTCCACCAAGGCCGGCTCATCGACGGACGGCTCGGTGTCCGGCTGGAGCACGATGGTCGTCACGCCGCCCGCAGCGGCGGCGGCCGGGGCCGATTTCAAGGTTTCGCGCGTCTCCGCGCCCGGCTCTCCGGTACGGACCCGCAGATCGATCAGGCCGGGCGCCAGGACCGCGCCCTCGCAATCGATGACCCGGGCGTCCTCAATCCGACCGGCGAAAGAGGCGCGATGCTGGACGTCCTGGATCAGCCCATCGCCGGCCAGCAGGCAGCCGGGGCCGTCATAGCCGCTCTCGGGATCGACCAGACGCGCATTGACGAAGGCGAGACGCGACGCACTCATCCCTCGTCTCCCATCCGCTCGGCCAGCGAGGCGAGCACCGCCATGCGCATGGCGACCCCGCATTCGACCTGATCCTGGATCAGCGAGACTTCCAGATCGTCGGCCACGCCGGAATCGATCTCGACGCCCCGGTTCATCGGCCCCGGATGCATGACCTTCACGCCCGGCGCCGCGTGTCTGAGCTTGTCGGCGTCCAGGCCCCAGAAATGGAAATACTCGCGCGTCGACGGCACGAAGGCGCCGTTCATCCGCTCAAGCTGCAGCCGCAGCATCATGACCACGTCAACACCCGTGACGCCCTCACGCATGTCATGGAACACCGGCGCGCCCCAACGATCGGCTTCGGGTGGGATCAGGGTCGGAGGCCCGACCAGCCGAACCTCGCAACCGACCGCCTGCAGCAGGGCGACATTCGACCGAGCCACGCGGCTGTGCAGGATATCGCCGCAGATCGCCACCGACAGGCGGCCGACATCGGGGCCAAAAGCACGCCGGATCGACAGCATGTCCAGCAGGGCCTGTGTCGGGTGCTCGTGCTGACCGTCCCCGGCGTTCACGACCGAACAGCCGACCTTGCGGGCCAGCAGATCGGCCGCGCCCGAACCGTGATGCCGCACAACCAGCAGGTCCGGTCCCATGGCGTTGAGGGTGACCGCCGTGTCGATCAGGGTTTCTCCCTTGGCGACCGAGGACGTGCGGGCGTTCATGTTTACAACGTCGGCGCCCAGCCGCTTGCCGGCCAGTTCAAACGAGCTCTGCGTTCGCGTGGAGTTCTCGAAGAACAGATTGACGAGCGTTCGACCTTTCAGAAGGTCCAGCTTCTTGAAGGGCTGTCGATTGAGGTCGAAGAACGCCTCGCCGAGGTCCAGCAGGCGATCGATGTCCGGACGCGGAAGTTCTCCGGCGGACAACAGGTGCTCAAGCGGAAACGGAAAGAGGCGCGCGCGTATCGTTTCGGTGACGTCGGCGGGCTGGGTCATCGAGGGGCCGCTATAGGGCGCGCCGCGCGCTTCGCCTAGGGGCTTATCGGATTTCCACGTGTAGCGTGTAGGCCGCATTCGCGCGCGAGCCCCCGACAACGATCAGATATTGGCCGCTGCTGTTCAGGGGACCAGTCCATTCCGCCGTCTCCCCATCGGCGCCGCGCAGCGCCTGGCCATGGAAGACCCACAGGTCGTTCGATTGCCGGAGGTAGTGGGTGCCGGGTGGAAAAACCTGGAACACGGCATTGTCATCGCCCTGGATCGAGACCGTCATGGTCTGACCCGCCGAGGCGTTGATCGGATAGATGTCGCGGTCGCCACGAACAACACTGCCGGCGATGGTCGTATCGATCGCCCCACGCGCAAACTCGACCTCGGGTCGTTCGTCCGCCAGGGCATATCCGCCGCAAGCCAGGGCCAGGCCGGTTCCCAGCAGCAGACGCTTCAGACCGTTGCGCATGATCCGTCCCTCCAGCCGGCTCATATTCGCCCCGTGAGGGCGGCCCACGCAAGGCGTATACGCTTGAACGGCTCGGCAGCATCCGGATCGGTCAGGGTCGCATGCGCTACGGCCGGGAATGCCGCGGTGGGCAAGCCCCTTAGATCCCGGTTAGCGGCTGCCCGCAGCGCCCGCGCCTCTTCGGTCCGGCCGGTCTGGGAAAGGCCCCTCACCCGCCCGGCGTTCACGATGTACCCGTCGTGCCCGTCACCAGCCAGGATGCGGACGGCTTGCTGCATCGGGCCGACATAGAAGGCGTTCAGATCATGCGGCTCGCCATGGACCCGGTCGATGTGGGCCTCGATCAGGGCGTCGAGCGGCCCACGCTCGAGCCGTCGCGCGATCACGGCGGCCGCGAGCGCCTCGAGGATGGGATGACCCTTGCGCGGCGCGCCCTGGAATACGCCGTCCATCTGCTCGGCCCACCAGGCGTAGCGCATCTCGGCCAGCGTCGGCTGGGTCACCCGCGTGGGGATCGCCAACAGCTCGGCCTCGAAGGCGTAGAGCGCGATCAGGTCTGCCCGTCTCGCCGGATCGGAAACGAACCGGCTGGACGCCCAGCGGTCGAAATCGGCGACGCGGACCTGGTCTTCAAGATCGGTCAAGCGCCGCCGTCCGTCCTAGCCGATGAGAGTCTGGTACATGGTCATCGCCGTCAGCATCGGCAGCGAAAGCAGCAGGTTGGTGCGGCTGAACAGCATGGCCGTCTTGGCCGCCTTGGCCTTGGCGTCGGCGTCGTAGCCTTCCTTGATGCCCAGGGCGATCTTCTGGTTCGGCCAGATCAGGCCCCAGACGTTGAGCATCATCACAATGCCAAGCCACATGCCGACACCCATCAGGGTGAAGCCGTAGTCACCTTCGACAAAGCCGCCGGCGAGGCCGAGGGACAGGGTCTCATGCGCATAGTCGACGCCGCGCAGATAGGCGACCGTCAGGCCGGCCAGCACCGTCACCAGGGCCGCCCAGCGGAACCAGAACAACGCCTCGGGGGCGATGTACTTGGAGACCGCCGGCTTCAGTTCAGCCGGGATGTCCGGCATTTTGCGGATCTGGACGAAGTTGAAATAGTACAGCAGCCCAATCCACAGGATACCGGCCACCACGTGGACCCAGCGCAGGATCGCCTGCCAGAAGATCGGATCGTCGAACCGACCCGTCCCGAAGCTGTAGATCATGACGAACGACAGCAGCAGGCTGACGACCATCGTGTTTCTGAAATTGGCAAGCAGTCCAGCCATTGAAGTCCCTCCCGCCTCGTGGCGATTCCCGGCGGGAACCATAGCGCCAAGCCGGGCCGACAAAAACCGATAGAAGCTGGGGCTATTCCGGCCGCGACCGGCGGCGAAATTGAAGACGGCGGACGCTCGCGCGCCCGCCGCTCCGGATCAGTCTGTTCAGAGGGTCAGGGCCGCGAGGCCATACCCAGCTTGACCGGCTCGGGCTCGTCGTCGGCCGCGTCGCCACGCTTCACGCCCCACAGCAGGATGATCGGCACGCCGACATAGATCGACGAATAGGTGCCGAAGACGATGCCGAAAATCAGGGCCACGGAGAAGCCGAACAGGCTCTCGCCGCCCAGCAGCGCCAGCGCCGTAAGCGCCATCAGGGCCGTCACCCCGGTTATGATGGTCCGGCTGAGCGTCTCGTTGATCGAAAGGTCGATGACCTCGCGAAGCGGCATCTTCTTGTACTTGCGCAGGTTCTCTCGCAGGCGGTCGAACACCACGACGGTGTCGTTCATCGAATAGCCGATCACCGTCAGGACGGCGGCGACGGCGGTCAGGGTGAACTCCATCCGGGTGACCGCGAACAGGCCGAAGACGAGGATCACGTCGTGGAAGAGCCCGACCACGGCGCCCAGGCCGAACTGCCATTCGAACCGGAACCAGATGTAGAGCATCATCAGGCCGATCGCGATCAGCAAGGCCACGATCCCGCCCGTGAAGAGTTCACCCGACACCTTGGCGCCGACGACTTCCTGGCGGGTGAACTGGATGTCTTCCCCCAAGGTCGCCAGCATCGTTTCGCGCGCCTGTTCAACCGCGACCGGGCCCTGCACGTCAGCGGGTGGCTGGAAACGGATCATGGCGTGGAACTGCCCGGAAGGATCGGACGGCGTGCCGTAGTTCTGCACCTGCACGTCCTGGCGGCCTTCGGTGCTCAGGGCGGACCGGACGCGGGCGGACACTTCGTCGTCCACGACCGTCTGGCCGGTGTCGACTTCCAGCAGGATGCCGCCGGTGAAGTCCACGCCGCAGTTCAGGCCGCCGCACGGCGGCGTCAGCGGATAGAGGGTCAGGAACAGCGAACCGACCACTGCGATGACCGACAGGACCGCCATCGGCTTGGCGTATTTGACGAACTCGAAGTTCGTCTTGATCGGAATGATCTTGATGAGGGGCCAGAACTTCATGGTGAGCCTCAGGCGATCGGAAGGGCTTTGGGACGCGTCAGGCGCACCCACAGGCCCAGACAGATCTGGGTGATCAGGACGGCGGTGAACACCGAGGTGATGACGCCGATCGACAGCGTCCAGGCAAAGCCCTTCACCGGACCGGAGCCGAAGAAGAACATGATCCAGGCCGCGATAAGCGTGGTCAGGTTGGCGTCGACGATCGTAACCCAGGCGCGCGAGAAGCCCGCCTCCATGGCCGCGATCACGGTCTTGCCGGACCGTATCTCGTCTCGCATCCGCTCATAGATGATGACGTTGGCGTCGACCGCCATGGCCAGGGTCAGGATCAGACCGGCGATGCCCGGCAGGGACAGGCTGGCCTGGATCAGCGACATGGCCGCGATGATCAGCACGCCGTTGACCAGCAGGGCGATCACCGAGATGCCGCCGAACAGGAAGCCGTAGGCCAGCACCATGAAGATCAGGACGCCGACGAAGGCGACCGTTGTGGCGACGGTGCCGCCGCGCACGGCGTCGGCGCCCAGCTCGGCGCCGACCACGCGGCGCTCTTCGACGTTCAGCCGCGCCGGCAGCGCGCCGGCGTTCAGCAACGTCACCATCTCGCCGGCGCGCTCATAGCCGCCGACGCCCGAGATCTGCCCCGTACCGCCCGGAATGGGCTCCTGGATCGTGGCGATCGAGACGATCTGGCCGTCCAGCATGATGGCGAAGGCGCTGCCGACGTTGCGGGTCGTGTAGTCGCCGAAAATCCGCGCGCCTTCCGAGTTGAACTCGAGGCCGACGGCCGGCTGGTTGTTCTGGTCCGAGCTCACCCGCGAACGGGTCAGCATCTCGCCGGTCAACAGCGGACGCTCGCGCAGCAGGCGCGGCTGGCCCTGATCGTCGACGACCATCATCCAGCCGTACGGCGCGCGGCCGCTCTGCATCGCTTCGGCGGTCCGGTTCGGCTCCCCCACCTCGTGGAAGGTCAGGCGGGCCGTCTGGCCGATCAGGCGCTCGATTTCGGCCGGATCGCTGACGCCCGGCGCGGTCACGACGATGCGGTCACGGCCCTGGCGGACGGGGTTGATTTCGTTGGTGCCGGTCTCGTCCAGACGACGACGGATCACCTCGATGGACCGCTGCACGGCCTCGGAGGCCTCCCGCGACAGCTGGCTTTCGGACAGGCCGACGCTGAAGCGGTTGGGCGCCAGCTGGCGGACCGTCAGCGACTGGGAGCCAGTGTTGATGTCGAGCACCGACAGGGCCCGCAGGGCGGTCAACGCTTCGTCCGACTGCGCCGGATCGTTGATCGTCACAGTGACGGCGGTTTCGCCCTCGACCGGGATCTGATGGCTGACGCTCGCGCCGTTCAGCGCCGTATTGACCTCATCGGCGAGGTTGGAGACCCGCTGGACCCGCAGGTCGTCGATATCGACTTCCAGCAGCAGATAGGAACCGCCCTGCAGGTCGAGGCCGAGGTTCAGCGCGTTGCGCGGGGCCCATCCGGGCATCGCGTCCCGCTGGGCCGGCGTCATCAGGTTCGGCGCGGCATAGGCCAGGCCGAGCAGCGCGACGACGATGACGAGGATGACTTTCCAGCGAGCAAGCTGAAGCATGACGGGCCCTCTCGGCCTCTTTCAGATGATCAGGACTTGTCGTTCGCGGCGGCGATTTCGCCCTTGCCGCGCACTTCGGCGACCATGTTCTTCAGCACGCGGACGTTCACGCCCTGCGAGATCTCGACCATGGCTTCCTGTTCCTCGACGCGGGTGACCTTGCCGATCATGCCGTTCGACAGGACGACGGTGTCACCGCGCTTGATCGCCGCGACCGAGGCGGCGTGAGCCTTGGCCCTGCGCTGCTGCGGACGGATCAGCAGGAAGTAGAACAGCACAAAGACCAGGATGAACGGGGCGAACTGGCCGATGATCGCGAGCATGCCGCCGTCAGGGGCGGCGCCAGGAGCCGGGGTCGCGGACATGGAATCTCCGGAAAAGTCAGACGTGCGCCGGGCCCCCGCCCGCGCTGGAATAAGGGAGGCCGGAAACTAGGAGGGGTCGCCCCGTTTTGCAACGCGCCGACCGATCGAATTCCAACTGACCTTTATAAGCCCCCCGCGAGGGGCTACATGCCCGGCAAATCACAAGAGGATCCGCTCATGTCCATCGCCACCCGCCTGAAGGAACTCGGCATCGAACTGCCGCCCCCGGCCGCCGCCGTCGCCAACTATGTGCCCTTCATGCGTTCCGGGAACCTGCTGCACATCGCCGGCCAGCTGTCGAATGACGCGTCCGGCGGGGTCAAGGGAACGGTCGGCGTCGACGTCAGCCTGGAAGAGGCCGTGCGCGGCGCGCACCTGTCGGGCGTAAACCTGCTGGCGCAGATGAATGCCGCGCTCGACGGCGACCTCGACCGGGTGACCCGCATCGTCAAGCTCGGCGGTTTCGTTCAGGCCGGGCCGGACTTCATCGATATCCCCAAGGTCATCAACGGCTGCTCGGACCTGATGGTCGAGGCGTTCGGTGACGTGGGCCGCCACGCCCGCTCGGCCGTCGGCGTCTACAAGCTGCCCCTCGGCTTTGCGGTCGAAGTCGACGCTATCGTCGAGGTGCGGTGAGTCTCAGCGCACGCATCCACGGATCGATCGCCGATATCGGACGCGAAGCCTGGGACGCCCAAGCCTCGCGGACCGGCGATCCCTTTCTGAGCTATGACTTTCTGGAGGCCTGCGAGGCCTCCGGCTGCGCCCAGCCCCGCCAGGGATGGGCGCCTCGACACCTGACGCTCGAGGACGACGGCGAGACCGTCGGCGTCATGCCCCTCTATCTGAAGGGCCACAGCCAGGGCGAATACGTCTTCGACCACGCCTGGGCCGACGCTTATGAGCGCGCCGGCGGCGCCTACTATCCCAAGCTTCTCTCTGCGGTTCCCTTCACACCCGTGACCGGCCCGCGGCTACTGGCGGATACCGACGACCGCAAACGCGCCCTGCTCGGCGCGGCTGTCGGTTTGGCGGAACGCGAAGGCCTGTCGTCGCTGCATATTAACTTCGCCGATGACGCCGACCAGACTCTCATGGTCGAGGCTGGCCTTCTGGATCGGCAGGACCGCCAGTTCATCTGGGAGAACGCTGGCTACTCCGACTTCGAGGCCTTCCTGGGCCAGCTCTCCTCGGGGAGGCGCAAGACCATCCGCCGCGAACGGCGCGACGCCCGCGCCGGGCTCGACATCCGGATCCTGACCGGCGGCGACATCACGGAAGACGCCTGGGACGCTTTTTTCGCCTTCTACATGGATACCGGCTCGCGAAAGTGGGGCCGCCCCTATCTGAACCGGCTCTTCTTCTCGCTGGTCGGCGAACGGATGGCCGACCGCATCGCGCTGGTCATGGCCTATGATGCAGGACGACCGATCGCCGGCGCCCTCAACTTCATTGGACGCGACGCGCTCTACGGCCGCCAGTGGGGCGCTCTGGAGCACCGCCCGTTCCTGCATTTTGAGCTCTGCTATTATCAGGCGATCGACTTCGCCATTTCGCGCGGCCTGTCCCGGGTCGAGGCGGGCGCGCAGGGCGAGCACAAGCTGGCGCGCGGCTACCTGCCCCGAACTGTCCATTCCGCCCACTTCATCTCGCATCCCGGCCTGCGCAACGCTGTTGCGGACTACGTCGAGCATGAGCGAATGGCGGTCGCTGAGAACGCCTCGGTCCTGACGCAGGATTTTTCGCCGTTTCGCCGCGACTAACCGCCTCGCGGAGGGAACGCTCGCGCGTCCCGAGCGCTATTCCCACAGCTTCACATCCGTCGGAGGGATAGATCATGGACAGCAAGATTTCTGGCGCCGTCACCCGCGCCCGCGGTGCCGCTGAGCGCATCGCCGGCGACTCGCTTGGCGACCTGGGCCTGCAGGTGCGCGGCCGCGCTGATGAACTCAAGGGCAAGGCGGTCGAGTCCTATGGCTGGGCGGTCGACCAGGCCGAGCGCCTGGCCGCAGACCTTCCCACCGAACTGCGTCACACGGCCGACCGGGGTGTCGACTTCGCCCGCCGCAAGCCGCTGGTGACTACCGGCATCATCGCCGGCGTAGTGGCCGTGCTGCTGGGCGCACTGACAGGCGGCCGACGCTACCGCCGCTGACCGTTCCGGCCGGCCATGCCTGATTTGGGAGACGGTCCATAGCGGTTCGGACCGGGCGTGCCGTCGGGCACGCCCAAGGCGATCAGCAGGTAGAACCCGCAGAACATCAGGCCCGCCAGACTGATTACGGCCACCGGACCGCCTTCGGCCGGCGGCTCGCCGATGATCGGAAACGCCACGAAGGTGAGAACAAAGGAAGCGACCTGCACCGCCGCCGGGAACCAGCCCGATCGCCCCTTGTCGTGGGACCGCCGCACGTTCGAAATGAGCAAAGGTCCCTGCAAGAAGGCCGCGACCGCCAACTCCACACAGGTCGCGACAGAAACCTCAGCGAAAGCCATGCGCTCGTAGAGATTCGGCGCGACCGTCATCATCGCACTGCTGACGGTGACCGCCAGGGCCGTCGCAAGCAGCTGGACCAGCCACCAGTCCCTGCGCCGCATCCGGCCCCTGAGACTGGCGGCCGAGCGCAGGGACATGGTCAGGCGAACTCGATCAGGATTTCGTCCGCCGCTACGCTGTCCCCGGCCTTGGCGCCGACGGACTTCACCGTCGCATCGCGCTCGGCCCGGATGATGTTCTGCATCTTCATGGCCTCAATGACCGCGACGGCCTGGCCGGACTTCACCTCCTGACCGGGCTCAACGTCGATCGACACCACCAGACCCGGCATCGGCGAGATGATCATCTTGCCGGTGTCCGGCGCCTGGCGCTCGGGCAGACGCCCATAGAAGGCCGCCGCCTCAGGCGTCAGCACTCTCACCCGCCGGCGCGCGGCGCGGTGGCGGATGTCGTAGCCGTCTGGCTTCTTGCGAACCTCGGCAGTGTAGGGACGTCCGTCCAGCACTGCGGAAAGCTGCGGCTGGCCAGGCCGCCAGTCGGCGTCGGTCATGATCAGCGAGCGGCCGTCGTCCAGATGGATGACCAGCCCCTCGCCGGTCAGGTCCAGCGACACGGAATGGGTCTCGCCGCTCAGCAGCACCGTCCATTCGAACCGCTCCGGCGCATCCGTTCGGGCGCGCTCGAACGCATGCATCATGGCCGCCGACGCGATCATCAGGTCTGTCTGGAAGCCGTCGGGCTTCAGGCCGTGGAAGCCGTCCGGGAACTCGTCGGCGATATAGCTCGTCGCCAGGGCGCCCGACTGGAACCGTTCCTGGTCCATCACCGCCGACAGGAAAGGCACGTTGTGGCCCAACCCTTCAAGGTGCGCTTCTTCGAGCGCGCGGCCCATTCCGGCGATCGCGCTGGCGCGGTCCGGGCCCCAGACGCACAGCTTGGCGATCATGGGGTCGTAGTACATGGAGATTTCGTCGCCTTCGCGGACGCCGGAATCGTTGCGCACGACCGTTTCGCCATGCGGCCCTTCCTCGGGCGCGCGATAGCGGCTCAGACGGCCGATCGACGGAAGGAAGCCCCGGTACGGGTCCTCGGCGTAGATCCGGCTCTCGATGGCCCAGCCCTCGATCTTGAGGTCCTTCTGTTCGAAGGCGAGCGCTTCACCCGCCGCAGAGCGGATCATCTGCTCGATCAGGTCCACGCCCGTAATCAATTCGGTAACCGGATGCTCGACCTGGATGCGGGTGTTCATCTCCAGGAAGAAGAAGCTCTTGTCCTGCCCGGCCACGAACTCGACGGTTCCGGCCGAGTCGTAGTTGACCGCCTTGGCCAGAGCCACGGCCTGGGCGCCCATCGCCATGCGGGTCTCTTCGTCCAGAAGAGGGCTCGGCGCCTCTTCGATGACCTTCTGGTTCCGGCGCTGGATCGAACACTCGCGCTCGAACAGGTGGACTACATTGCCATGCTTGTCGCCGAGCACCTGAATCTCTACGTGACGAGGACTTACGATGAATTTTTCAAGGAACACGCGATCGTCGCCGAACGCGCCCTTGGCCTCGGCTTTGACCGCGGCGAAGCCCTCGGCCATGTCGTCATCGCCGTGCGCGACACGGATGCCCTTGCCGCCGCCGCCGGCCGACGCCTTGATCATCACCGGATAGCCGATCTCGCGGGCGATCTTCACCGCCTCCTCCGGCGTCTCGATCAGGCCCATGTGGCCGGGCACGGTGGAAACCCCGGCGTCGGCGGCGAACCTCTTGGAGGTGATCTTGTCCCCCATGGCGTCGATCGCCTCGGGATTCGGGCCGATGAAGGCGATCCCCTCATCTCTCAGTCGACGGGCGAAGCCAGCGTTTTCCGACAGGAAGCCGAAGCCCGGGTGCACGGCCTGCGCTCCGGTCTGCTTGACCGCCTCGACGATCTTGTCGGCGAGCAGATAGCTCTCGGCCGCCGGCGCCCCGCCGATGTGAACCGCCTCGTCCGCCATCTCGACAGCCAGGCTATCAGCGTCCGCATCGGAATAGACCTGGACGGTCTTGATGCCCAGGCGCTGGCAGGTCTTGATGATCCTGACCGCGATTTCGCCCCGATTGGCGATTAGAATCTTGTCGAACATAAAAACCCTTCGCGCGCTGACGCGGACGGATGTGCCTAGCCCGCCGCTACGGGCTTGGCAAACTGGCGCTCAATCGGCTTTAACCCGGAGCCATCAGCTCCCCGCGACGTTCGTCCCGAAAGGACCACGCCTATGAAGACCCTTGCCCTCGCCGCCTCCGTGAGCCTGCTGGCCGTAACCACCGCCGCTGCCCAGGACTGGCGGGCCGCCGCCGCCCAGGACGTCCAGAGCCTGCATGATGAGATCCAGCAGAACCATCCCGCGCTGGTGACTGGTGGCGACGAGGCCGGATTCGCCCAGCGCCTCGCCGCCGGCCTCACCGCCGCCCAGCAGCGCGCCGGCCAGGTCCGCGACGCCCAGGACTACGCCTTCACCCTGCGTGAGTTCGCCAACAGCCTGGGCGACACCAACATCACCTTCGAGCCGAACTGGCAGTTGCCCCCGATCTGGGACGGTCAGGTGTGGAACCAGTTCACGACCGGCTGGCGCGACGGCTCCTACGTGGTCACCTGGGTCCAGCCGGGCGTGCGTGACCTGCCGCCGGTCGGCGCCCGTCTGCAGTCGTGCGACGACGTCCCGGCCGAGGAATTCGCCCGGCGCCGCCTCGACGGCTGGGAAGGCAACCTCGATCAGCCGGGCGACCGCGAGCAGACCGCGCCCTACCTGTTCTGGGATCGTGGCAATCCGTTCGTCGGCGGCCTGCCGGGCGAGTGCAACTTCGCCACCGGCAACAGCCGCCGCGGCCGCGACTATCGCATGACCGCTGTTTTCGCTCCCGAAGACCAGCGTCGCGCCGCCTGGGCCTCGACCATCTACCTGCCCCAGACCCCGCTGGCCGTTGAGGCCTTCAACGGCGGCCACTGGATCCACCTGCACAACCTGACCCAAAATGCCGATTCCCAGGCCTTCCTGGCCCAGATCGACGCCCAGCTCGCCGCCATCCAGGGCGGCAATGTCGTGATCGACATGCGCGGAGCCCGCGCGGGCAATGCGGCCCTCGGCTACAGCCTGGCCAACCGTCTGTGGGGCGTGGAATACCGCGTCGCCCAGCAGGACATCTCCGGCCAGATCGTCTACCGCGTGTCCGCCGATAACCGCGCCTACTTCGCGGACGTGCTCGCCCGAATGCAGGGCGATCCAGCCTTCGTGGCAACCTACCCCGGCGCCGTGCGCAACATGGAAGCCCTGGTCGCCCGCTTCGACGAAGCGGCGGCAGCCGGCCAGCCGACCTTCACCGAAACCATCGCCCCGCCGATCCCCGCCATCGAGGCTGCCAGCGTCGAAGGGGCCGAGGCCGAAGGCGGTGAGACGGCAACGGGCGAGGCTCCGGCCCCGACGGCCCCCGCTGCGCCGACCAACGCCATGCGCGGCAACGTCGTGGTTCTGGTCGATGGCGGATGTCGCAACGCCTGCCTGGACGTGGTCGACATGCTGCTGACCCTGCCGAACGTGCGTCTGGCCGGCACCCCGACGGGCGCCGATTCGATCCACTTCGAGCAGACCCGCGTCGCCTTGCCGTCGGGCCATGGCTATCTGAACTACGGCCACAAGACCTGGTTTGGCCGTAACCGGGGCTCCAACGTCCCGCACACGCCTGAAGCCGGCCTGACCTATACGGGCAACCCTGCCGACGACGCCGCGGTCCGTGCGTGGGTCCAGGGCCTCTTCGGCGCCTGATCCCAGGCGACAGCTTGAACCCTGAAGGGGCGCTCGCCATTTTCATGGCCATGAGCGCCCCTTCTCAATTCGACCTCACTCCCCCCTCGGACTCCGACCGTCTCCTGCTTGAGAGCGGGCTGGACGCTGAAGAGCGGCGTGTCCTGCTGAACCACGGCACCGAGGCGCCCTTCTGCGGCGGCCTGCTCAGCGAGAAGCGGCCGGGGCTCTACGCCTGCCGCCTGTGCGGCCTGCCGCTATTCAGGGCCCAGACCAAGTTCGAGAGCGGCACCGGCTGGCCGTCCTTCACCGAGCCCTATCACCGCGACCACGTGGTCGGCATCCGCGACACCTCCCACGGCATGGTCCGCGTCGAGACCCGCTGCGCCCGCTGTGACAGCCACCAGGGCCATGTCTTCCCCGACGGCCCGCCGCCGACCGGGATGCGGTTCTGCATAAACTCGGTCTCGCTCGGCTTCGTGGCGGACGAAGCCCCCCTCCCCGACCCGCTCCAGCGCGGCGACGAGGCCGCGCGGCGGAGGTAGCCGTCATCCCGGCCGAAGGCGAAGCCGGAGAGCCGGGACCTAAACGCATGCGGCGCCATTGAGCTTAGGCCCCGGTTCGTCGCTTCGCGCCGCCCGGGGTGACAAAGAAAAACGCCCCGGAGATCGCTCTCCGGGGCGTCTTCTTTTCAGCCTGAGGCTGGGATCAGCCGATCGAGCCCGAGGCCAGCACCGCCAGGAGCAGCAGGGCCACGATGTTGGTGATCTTGATCATCGGGTTCACGGCGGGGCCCGCCGTGTCCTTGTAGGGATCGCCGACCGTGTCGCCGGTCACCGCCGCCTTGTGGGCGTCAGAGCCCTTCTGGTGCAGGACGCCGTTCTTGTCGGTGAATCCTTCCTCGATGATCTTCTTGGCGTTGTCCCAGGCGCCGCCGCCGGACGTCATGGAGACCGCCACGAACAGACCTGTGACGATCACGCCCATCAGCATGGCGCCGAGGGCCGCGAAAGCGTCGGCCTTGGTCGTCTGCGGCAGCCACAGGACCACGAAGAACAGGACGATCGGGGCCAGCACCGGCAGAAGCGACGGCACGATCATCTCGCGGATGGCGGACTTGGTCAGGATGTCCACCGCGCGACCGTATTCCGGTTTCACTTCACCGGTCATGATGCCCGGGTTCTCGCGGAACTGGCGACGGACCTCGGCCACGACCGACTCGGCCGCCTTGCCGACGGCGGTCATCGACATGCCGCCGAACAAGAACGGCAGCAGGCCGCCGAACAGCAGGCCGACCACAACGTACGGGTTCGACAGATCGAACGCCACGTCACCAAGACCGAAGAAGAACGAGCCCACCTGGGCCTCTTCGGTGAAGTGCTGCAGGTCCGCCGTATAGGCTGCGAACAGCACCAGGGCGCCGAGGCCGGCCGAACCGATGGCGTAGCCCTTGGTGACGGCCTTGGTCGTATTGCCCACGGCGTCCAGGGCGTCGGTGGAGACGCGGACTTCCGGCGGAAGGCCGGCCATCTCGGCGATGCCGCCGGCGTTGTCGGTAACCGGGCCGAAGGCGTCCAGGGCGACGATCATGCCTGCCACACCGAGCATGGTCGTGGTGGCGATGGCGATGCCGAACAGGCCGGCGAGCTGGAACGAGGCCACGATGCCGACGATGATGATCAGCGCCGGGATGGCGGTCGATTCCAGAGAAACGGCCAGACCCTGGATGACGTTGGTGCCGTGTCCCGAGACCGAGGCGTTGGCGACCGACTTCACCGGACGGAAGCCCGTGCCCGTGTAGTATTCGGTGACGATCACGATCGCGGCCGTGACGGCCAGGCCGATCATGCCCGACCAGACAAGGTCCATCGGCATGATCGTCAGGCCCTGCGAGGTCTGCGACGGTCCTTCGATGATCAGACGCGTAACAAGCCAGACCGCGCCGGCCGACAGAATGCCGGTGGCGATGAGGCCCTTGTAGAGGGCGCCCATGATGTTCTGGCTCTTGCCCATGCGGACGAAGAAGGTGCCGATGATCGAGGTGATGACGCAGACCCCGCAGATGGCCAGCGGTAGCAGCATCATCGCGTCCACATACGGCGTGTCGCGGAAGAAGATCGCGGCCAGAACCATGGTGGCGACCGTGGTCACCGCATAGGTCTCGAATAGGTCCGCGGCCATCCCGGCGCAGTCGCCCACGTTGTCGCCGACGTTGTCGGCGATGGTGGCGGCGTTGCGTGGATCATCCTCGGGGATATTGGCCTCGACCTTGCCAACCATGTCACCGCCGACGTCAGCGCCCTTGGTGAAGATGCCGCCGCCTAGGCGCGCGAAGATCGAGATCAGCGAGGCGCCGAAGCCCAGGGCGACCAGACCGTCCACGACGGTGCGGCTGGTGTTCTCGAAGCCCATGGCCTCGGTCATCAGCCAGTAGTAGCCCGACACACCGATCAGGGCGCCGCCGGCCACGAACAGGCCGGTGACCGCACCAGACCGGAAGGCGATCGAAAGACCCTTGTCCAGGCTCTCCGACGCCGCCTGGGCCGTGCGGACGTTGGCGCGCACCGAGATCAGCATCCCTGCGTAGCCCGCCAGGCCCGACAAGACGGCGCCGAGCAGAAAGCCGAGCGCCGCCCACATGCCGAGCAGCAGATAGCCGGCGATCAGGATGACCGCGCCGACCATGGCGATGGTGGTGTACTGGCGGCGGAGATAGGCCGAGGCCCCCTCCTGGATCGCCGCGGCGATCTCTTGCATCCGCGCATTGCCGGCGTTGGCCTTCATCAGGGCGGCCGTTTGCAGCGCCCCATAAAGAACCCCCACCGCCCCGGCCAGAATGACCAGCGGGAGGAAGAAGTCTTGCATGATTGTCGTGTCCTCGTCGTTGTTATGGGCGCGCGGACCCTTGGCGCGGCGCTCATGGCCGCCTTCCGGTCCCCCCGTGCGCTACGGACGCCTGAACGCGCCCCCCGGGAATAACCGGAGGACGGTGCCAAAATCTCGCCCAGATCGCAACGGGCGGTTCGGTGAAAGCTGATCGGCGATCAGGCGGCGCTGACGCGCCGCTGCGGGTCCTGGCTGATCACCTCGACGCGGGTGACGACTCCGCGGCCACAGACCCGGATGGCGGCCGCCATCACATGGCCGGCGAGGGGCCCCGGCGACAGGCGATTGGCCTCGCCCGGCAGGGCCAGCGACTGGCGGTGCGCCATTCTGACGAGCGAGTCGCGCAGGTGCGGATCCTTCTCGCGCACCTCGGCGGGATCATGCCCGGCGGCCAGATGCAGCCGCAGGCGGACGAACACATAGTTGCGGATCCGGTCGTCGATGATGACCGGTAGGCCCACGACCGTCAGGTCATAGGTCTCCGGGCCGGTATCGGCGGCTTCTTCCGCGGCGGCGGTGCTGGCCGTGGCGGCGAGCAGTCCCGCCGCGAGCAGTGTGCGTCTGTCCATGCCGTCAGTGTCGCCCGGCACGGTGAAAGTTGCGTTAGCGATGCCGCCAGCCCTGGTGCTCCAGGCTCCAGGGCGCCCCGCGATAGGTGGTCCTGACGCCGTCGCCGGCCTCGACCACCCCGATCCGGGTCACGGGACAGCCCAGGCCGGCCGCTTCAGCCTTGACCTGGTCAACCCGATCGGCGGGCACGGTGAAGACGATCTCATAGTCGTCGCCCGAGGTGGCCAGCCGCGCCACGGCCGATGCGGCGTCCTCCTGACGCTCCAGCCAGCGCCGCGCAGCCTCTGACAAGGGGATGAGCCTCAGGTCGAGCACTGCGCTGACGCCGGACGCCCGCGCGATGTTTCCCGCGTCGGCCACCAGCCCGTCGGAGACGTCCGCGCTCGCGGTCGCATGCCGCGCCACAAGCTCGGCCAGTTCCAGCCTTGGCCGGGGCCGTCGATAGCGGTCGGTGAGCCAGTTCGCGTCCAGTTCGCCGAAACGCTTGGCCCCGGACTTCCCGGCCGCTTCCAGCCCGAGGCCGCCGTCGCCGATGGTCCCGCTGACGAGGATGGCGTCCCCGACCGAGGCGCCCGCCCGGCTCGGCGTCCTACCGACCTCGCCCCAGCCGATCAGGGTTGCTCCAAGCGTCAGGGGCCCGGGCGTGGAGACCGTGTCTCCTCCCAGCAGGGCCAAGTCGAACCGCGCTTGATCGCTCGCCAGTCCCCGGGCGAAGTCTTCGCGCCAGTCCCAGTCGCACCGCTCGGACCAGGCGCAGCTCATCAGATAGCCGAACGGCTGGGCCCCCTTGGCCGCCAGGTCCGACAGGTTCACCCGCAGCAGCTTGCGCGCCACCGTATTGGCCGGATCGGTCGGCAGGAAATGAACGCCCTCGACCAGGGTGTCGTGGGTCAGGACCAGCGTCTTGCCGGGCGGCGGCTCCAGAACCGCCACATCGTCCAGCAGGCTGCGCGCGGCCGGATGCTCGGCCAGCGGCGCCAGCAGTCTGAGAATCGTGTCGAATTCGTCGGGACGCTCCGTCCCCAAGGCTCAGCCCCGGACGTCGCGCGCGACGCCGTCCAGCGCCGCGTTCACGAAGCGGGAGTCGCGCTCGTCGAAGAAGGCCTTGGCCAGTTCGACATACTCGTCCAGCACCACCTCGCGCGGGGTATCGGGCCGCTTCATCAGCTCCCAGGCCCCGGAACGCAGCAGCGCTCTGAGGGTCGCGTCCAGCCGCGCCAGCTTCCAGCCCTCGGCCAGACGCTTGGTGACGGCGCCGTCGACCTGGGCCTGTTCGCCGACCACGCCGCGCACGATCTCGCCGAAATAGCCCTCGTCGGCTTCGGCCATCCATTCGTCCTCGATCCGACCGTCGAAGCGGTGGTCCGAGAACTCCTTGATCACGGTCTCTACACCCTCACCAGCCAGCTCCATCTGATAGAGCGCCTGCACGGCGGCCAGCCTTGCCACGGTGCGCGCGCGGCGTTCCTTGGCAGACAGGGGCGTCTCAACCGACGGCCGTTCGGCCCCGGCGGCCGTCAGTTGCTCCATCACCGCCTTCATCGAGCGGGGATCGGTCGGGTCGGTCATGCGGATACTCCGCGCAGTCTGCGCTTGAGGGCGATCAGGTCCAGGCACGCACGAGCCGCGCCGCCTCCCTTGTCGCCCTGATTGGGATCGGCCCGCCACTGGGCCTGATCCTCGTCTTCGGTGGTCAGTACGCCATTGCCGATGGCGAGCCGGTGATTGATGCCCAGGTCCATGATGCCGCGGGCGGATTCATTAGAGACGATCTCGAAATGATAGGTTTCGCCCCGAATGACGGTCCCCAGCGCGACATAGCCGTCGTAACGCACGCCGATCGGGAAGCGGCCGGACTCCTCGGCCAGGGCGATCGCGGTCGGGATTTCCAGCGCGCCCGGCACGGTGATGACGGAATAGTCCGCGCCCGCCGCCTCCAGCGCGCGCTTGGCGCCCGCCAGCAGCTGATCGGACAGGTCGTTGTAGTAGCGCGCCTCGACGATGAGGACGCGGACCTGCTCTGCGATCATCGCTCGCCTCCCTCACGATAGGCGATCAGGTCGGCGATCGTGCCGATCTTCAGCCCGTGCTTGCGCGCGAAGACGATCAGTTCGGGCAGGCGCGCCATGGTGCCGTCGTCATTCATGATCTCGCAGATCACGCCCGCGGGCTCCTGACCCGTCAGCCGCGCGATGTCGACCGAAGCCTCGGTGTGACCCGGACGAGCGAGCACGCCGCCGTCCTGCGCAACGATCGGGAACATGTGCCCGGGGCTGACGATATCGTCCGGCCGCGCATCGGCGGCGATGGCCGCAGCGATCGTCCGCGCGCGGTCTGCGGCGGAAATCCCGGTCGTCACGCCCTCGGCGGCCTCGATCGACACCGTGAAGGCGGTGCCCAGACCCGACCGGTTCGTGTCCGTCATCGGCTTGAGATTAAGGCGGTCCGCGCGCTCGGTTGTGATCGACAGGCAGATCAGGCCCCTCGCCTCACGCGCCATGAAGGCGATCACCTCGGGCGTCGCGAAGCTCGCGGGTATAACCACATCCCCCTCGTTCTCCCGGTCTTCGGCGTCGACCAGGATGAACGGACGGCCGGCGGCCGCCTCGGCGATGATGGCTTCGATCGGGCTGATGGACGCCTCCGGAATGGGCGCGGAATAGGTCATGCCGTCTCCTGCCACCTTGCGAGGTATCGCGCCAGCATGTCGATCTCGAGATTCACCTGCGAACCGGGTTTCAGCTCGGACAGAGTGGTGGCTTCCAGCGTATGCGGAATGACGTTCACGCCGAACGCGCGCCCCTCGACCGTATTCACCGTCAGCGACACACCATCGATCGTGATTGAACCCTTGGCGGCGATGAACCGGTGCAAAGGCTCCGGCGCTTCGACAACGATCCGGCGCGATCCGCCCTCCGTCTCGACCGAAACCACCTCGCCCAGTCCGTCGACATGCCCGGAGACGATGTGCCCGCCCATCTCGTCGCCGAGGCGAGCGGCGCGCTCCAGATTGATCCGGCCGCCCTCGGCCCACTCACCCAGGGTCGTCTTCGACAGGGTCTCGCCCGAGACCTCGACCGCGAACCAGCCTGGCCCCGTCTCGGTCACCGTCAGACAGCAGCCCGCATGGCTGATGGAGGCGCCCAGGTCGATCCCGGCCGTGTCCCAGGCAGTCTCGATCTCATAGCGACGGTCGCGCTCGGTCTGGCGGACCGACCGCACGCGTCCGATGTCGGTGACGATGCCGGTGAACATGGCTCAGTCGATACGCGCGTAGCGCTCCCAAAGGTCGTCTCCGAGGACCTCCACGGCGACGCGACGGTACTTGGGGGCTTGCGCCAGTTTCTCAAGCGCCAGACCGCCCACGCCCGGCCGTCCCTCGGCGCCCAGCAGGACCGGCGCACGGAACCATTCGATCCGGTCGACGGCCCCAGCCTTCAGAAAGCTCGCCGCCACCTGGCCGCCGCCTTCGATCAGGACCGATCCGATCCCGCGCTTCTCCAGCGCCGCCAGCACCGCCTCGACGGTGGGGCGCCCCTCCTCGCCCGCCTCAACCCGCTCGACCTGGGCCCTCCGGATCGGGCGCGGCTCCTCGACGGTCAGGATCAAGCATCCCGCCTTGGCCGCCTCGGCCAGAGACGGCGTGCGCAGGCGACTGTCCAGGATCACCCGCAAGGGCTGCCTGCCGACCGCATCGAGATCGCTCGGTGAATAGCCGTCCGGCGCGGCCTCGGGCGTATCCCGCCCGGCCAGCCGGACCGTCAGGGCCGGATCATCGGCGATGACCGTCTCCACCCCGACCAGAATGGCGTCATGCTCGGCCCTCAGGCGGTGGCCCTGCGCGCGCGCCGCCTCACCGGTGATCCAGCGGGACTCGCCGCTGGCCGTCGCGATACGACCGTCCAGCGAGGTCGCCAGCTTGAGCGTGACCTTCAGCCCCTCGGGCATCACTCGTCGCTATAGCCTTCGTCGCCTAGGAACCGGGCGAAGTCCCCGGTGTGGCGGAAGTCCTTGTACACCGAGGCGTAGCGGACATAGGCCACCTCATCGATGCCCTTGAGCGCCTTCATGATGAAGTCGCCGACAGTCGAGGACGGGATCTCCGTCTCGCCCAGGCTTTCGAGCTGGCGCGTGATGCGCGACGCCAGTTGTTCAATCTGATCAGGCTGAACCGGCCGCTTTCTGAGCGCGATCCTGAGCGACCGCTCCAGCTTGTCGCGATCGAACGGGGTGCGCCGGCCGTTCCGTTTCATGATCACCAGCTCGCGCAGTTGGACCCGCTCGAAGGTCGTGAAGCGGCCCTCGCACTTTCCGCACAACCGACGCCTGCGGATGGCCGCGCCGTCGTCCGACGGCCGGCTGTCCTTAACCTGGGTATCAGGATTTCCGCAGAACGGGCATTTCATCAGAGGCTTATCCGTAAATCGGGAAGCGATGCGTGAGTTCACGCACCTCGGCCGCGACCCGGGCGACGACGGCCGGATCGGCCTCATCGCCACCGTTCATGGAGGAGACGACGTCGGCGATCCATTCGCCGATCTGGCGGAACTCGGTTTCGCCGAAGCCGCGCGTGGTGCCCGCCGGCGTTCCCAGGCGAACGCCCGAGGTGACGGTGAAGGGCGCCGTATCAAACGGCACGCCGTTCTTGTTGCAGGTCATCAGCGCATGTTCGAGCTGAAGCTCGGTCGCCTTGCCCGTCACACCCTTGGGACGCAGGTCCACCAGCATCAGGTGGCTGTCGGTGCCGCCTGACACGATCGCCAGGCCGCGATCGACCAGCACGGCCGCCAGCGCCTGGGCGTTCTTCACCACCTGCGCCGCATACGCCTTGAACTCGGGCTTCAGCGCCTCACCAAACGCCACGGCCTTGGCCGCGATCACGTGCTCGAGCGGACCGCCCTGCAGGCCCGGGAAGACCGCCGAGTTGATCTTCTTGCCCAGTTCCGGATCGCGCGACAGGATCATGCCGCCGCGCGGCCCTCGCAGGGTCTTGTGGGTCGTCGTCGTCACCACGTCCGCATGGGGCACCGGGTCCGGATAGACGCCGCCCGCGATCAGGCCGGCATAGTGCGCCATGTCGACCATCAGATAGGCGCCGACCGAATCCGCGATCTCGCGGAAGCGCTTGAAATCGATGTGCCGCGAATAGGCCGAGGCGCCCGCCAGGATCAGCTTCGGCTTCTCGCGCTGCGCCATCTCGGCCACGTGATCATAGTCGATCAGATGGTTGTCCTCGCGCACCTTGTAGGTGACCGGCCGGAACCACTTGCCCGACTGGTTCGCCGGCGAGCCGTGGGTCAGGTGACCGCCACAGGCCAGGTCCATGCCCAGGAAGGTGTCGCCAGGCTGCAGCAGCGCCATGAACACCGCCTGGTTCGCCTGGGCGCCCGAGTGCGGCTGGACGTTGGCGAAGGCCGCGCCGAACAGTTCCTTGGCCCGCTCGCGCGCCAGATCCTCAGTCACGTCGACGTATTCGCAGCCGCCATAGTAGCGGCGCCCCGGATAGCCTTCCGCGTACTTGTTCGTCAGCACCGAGCCCTGCGCTTCCAGCACCGCCTTGGAGACGATGTTCTCGGACGCGATCAGTTCGATCTGCTCCTTCTGACGCCCCAACTCGCCCTGGATACCCTTGAAGATATCCGGGTCCGCGTCGGACAGCGAACGCGAGAAATAGTCGGCGTGGGTGTAGGCAGTCACAGGCGTCCCCCGGGGCTCGGATCAGGGGCGCATATCTAGTCCCTCAGGGGGGATAGTTACAATATGTAGTGGCGCTCAGTCGATTTCGCGCGGCTGACCGGGAGAGGACCATCCGGGTGGAAGAGGCTCGGAATAGCCGTCCGGGAGCTGCACGCCGCGATAACTGAGTAGCTCCGCAAAAAGCGGTGAGTGGAAGTCGAGAATATACCAAATTTCCAGGACGTATCCCCAGACCCTTTCGCGGTCCTCAGTGGCGAACAAGTCCCCCTCTTCAATCGCGCGATGGAGGATCGGCCGTACGCTTGATGCGGCGATAGTCTCTCCCGAAATCGACAGTACGGCTTCGATAGCCAGGTTAACGATCGCGACAAGAGGTTCCAGGTCTTCTGGCGTATCCGGTCCGGTATATCCCGCCGGCGGGTATGAATGCGGCCCGAACTTCGGCTCGGCGCGCAAGGCCTCAAGTCGCCTGCGGACCTCGGGAGAGAACGAGACCAGCTCTTCATCGAGTTGCCGCATCGATTGTGACCTCGCTGGCGCCGCTTTGGCGAGAAGGGCAGCAGATAGCATCGCACCGCCGAACCCCCGACGATGCAGCATCTTCAAGCGACCGCCGGCATCCGGGCGACGTTGCAGCGGGTCCAGAGCGCGTCGACGGCGTCCACCAGGGCGTCCATCATGCCGTCGTCGTGGTCGGGCGACGGGGTGAAACGCAGGCGCTCGGTGCCGCGCGGCACGGTCGGATAGTTGATCGGCTGGACGTAGATGCCGAACTCTTCCAGCAGCATGTCCGAGACCATCTTGCAGTGGACCGGATCGCCGACGAACACCGGCACGATGTGGCTGACCGAGCTTTCCATGACCTGGATGCCCCGGGCCTGGAACCGCGCCTTCAGCGCCGCCGCGCGTTCCTGGTGCGCCACCCGCAGCTCCGGGTGCGTCTTGAGGTGCCGCACCGAGGCCAGCGCCCCCGCCGTCAGGGCCGGCGGCTGGCTGGTGGTGAAGATGACGCCCGAAGCCCACGACCGGATGGCGTCACAGACCGCCGCGTCCGCCGCGATATATCCGCCCATCACGCCAACGGCCTTGCCCAGCGTGCATTCGATGATGTCGATCTGGTCCAGAACGCCGTCGCGCTCGGCGATGCCCGCGCCGGTCT